>NZ_AUJE01000071.1 GCF_000424065.1 Selenomonas ruminantium subsp. ruminantium ATCC 12561 | reverse complement strand
TGATATGCTCCCCTTATGAGAGACAGTAAAAAATATAACTGTCATCATAGGGGGAGTTTTCTATGCCCAAACACCAGAAAATAGCAATAGAAGAAAAAATAGAATATGTAAGAGCTTATCTGCGCGGAGAAATTACTCAAGGTGATATTAGCAAAGCTACAGGAGTAAGATTATCCTCAGTACAAATGTGGATTAAGCGTTACGAGGCAGAAGGTGTTGACGGATTTTATACGGACAACGGTAACAGAGTTTATTCACCAGAAACCAAGACAATGGCCGTTCTAGAATACTTAAACGGTAAGGCTGGTCAGCTGGATATTTGTCGGAAGTACAAAATTCGTTCCAGATGCCAGCTTCAGACCTGGATTAAGGTGTATAATGCTCATGGAGACCTTAGCTCCATGAAATATTCAGGAGGCGGAAGCTACATGAGCAAAGCACGCAGCACCACACAGGAAGAACGTCTGCAAATCGTCCAGGAATGCCTGGCATCAGATAAGAACTACGGTGAAATGGCCAAGAAACACAAGGTCAGCTATCAACAAGTACGGACATGGACTTTGCGTTACATAGAACTCGGCGAATCCGGGCTTGAGGACCGCCGTGGCAAGCGTAAGAAAGACCAGACGCCACGCACTGAGCTGGAAAAGGCCCAGATTGAAATCCAGAAATTGAAACATCAGCTATATATGGCTGAGATGGAGCGTGACCTCTTAAAAAAATTGAACGAACTGGAGAGGGGGGAATTCTTGGACAAGTAAGACGTATTCGCTCCTACAAGGCTATACGGGACTGCCATCAGGAAAAAGATTATCCCATTGACGAACTGTGTAGATTGCTGAATGTATCGAGGTCAGCCTATTACAAATGGGCTTCTGGAAAAACTGGCGACAGGATTCAGGAAAACATAGCCATTGCTGAACTTGTGGAAAAAATCCACAATGAACGCCCGGACAAGGGCTATCGCCGCATAAATGATGACCTAAGACACGACCACGGCATTCATGTAAATGACAAGCGTATCCTTAGGATATGCCGGAAGAAAAGCATAAAATCCACCATTAAGTACCGCAGCTATGGCTGCACCAGACGGGCGAAAAATCCTCAATACATCGCAGAAAACATCCTCTCCCGCAAATTTCATGCCGATACGCCCAATGAGAAATGGTTGACCGATGTCACAGAATTCAAGTGGTATGAGGGG
Source organism: Selenomonas ruminantium subsp. ruminantium ATCC 12561 (assembly GCF_000424065.1). GTDB lineage: Bacteria > Bacillota > Negativicutes > Selenomonadales > Selenomonadaceae > Selenomonas_A > Selenomonas_A ruminantium. Next base: position 155 of record NZ_AUJE01000071.1, on the reverse strand, counting down.
CCTGTGGTACATAAACTGTACCTGAGTGCCATCCTTGACCTTTACGATAGACGAATCGTATCCTTTGTCATTAGTGAGCGTAACGACAATCCATTGGTATTCAAGACTTTGGACAAGGCGATAAAAGCCAATCCAGATGCCCATCCGCTGTTCCA
>NZ_AUJE01000070.1 GCF_000424065.1 Selenomonas ruminantium subsp. ruminantium ATCC 12561 | reverse complement strand
CGTACTCTGTGTCCGTTGACAGGCCTTTAATACCGCTTGCGGTATGCTTTATTTTAAGGATGCGATATCATGAGTGTGCTTTATTTATTATCCAAAGGTGGTAATGTCCGCAAAGACAATGGCAGACTTATAATCGAAAAAGACAATCAGCTGGTAGGACGTATGCCTATCCGCGCACTTACTTCCATTGTTGTAGGCGCAGCGGCAAATATTTCCACACCAGCTATTTTTGCGTGTCTCGAAAATAATACGCCTATTTTCTTCCTTGATAAACATGGGCAGCTTATAGGACAACTTGCTAATGAGCAAACCGCCGTTGCGATTATCCGACAACAGTTAGCCTGTTTGGAAGATGACACGATTTCTCTGCAACTGGCTCAAAAAGTGATAACCGAAAAAATTCGGAATCAATACCGCCTATTAAAAGGGTACTCTCGTACAATACAAACACCCCTATTGACCAAATCCCTGAAAGCCTTAAAAATTGAACGCCAAAAAATCGACACGGCAAAATCTACTGACAGCCTGCGAGGCATTGAAGGAAATTGTGCCAAAATTTACTTCAATGGTTTTGGTGCACTCCTCGATAACAGGACATGGCATTTCAAGGGACGCACCCGGCCCGCTACAGACCCAGTAAACGCCCTGTTAAATTTTGGCTATGCTTTCTTGGAACGCGAAGTGCGCATAGTGGTCATTGGACAACAACTCGATACCCGTATCGGCTTTCTGCACAGTAACAATGACCGCAAAGACAGTCTTGTCTTTGACCTGATGGAACTGTTTCGGCAACCCATAATCGACCGTTTCGTCCTAAACCTGCTACGTCTGCAAATCTATCGGCCTAAAGACTTCATCAAAACTAACGAAGAAAAATATTGCCTTAGTGACGAAGCCCGCAATCTTTGGTATCAAAAGTATGAAGATTACATGGAAAAACCGTATCAGGAATACGACGGCTTATCACCACGTCAGCTAATACAAAGTAAAATAAAATCCTTCCAACAGAAGCTGCTTTCCTACGAGAGGGCATGATGATGAAATATATCATTTGCTATGACATCAAAGAAGATAAAATCCGTAACCATGTAGTCAAATATCTTGAAGAAAGGGCTTTTCGCATTCAATTTAGTGTATTCTCATGCAAATGCAACAACAAAGAAATAAAAGATATATGGCAAAAACTTCAGCAAATAACCAAGGAAGCCGAAAACCCCCTTTTAATGATAATTCCGGTATGCAAAGCCTGTGAAAAAGATATCCTGGTTCATGGTCAACCATTAGAAACAGACAAGAGCTTTATTGTTGTATGATAAGTGCAGGATTTCAACAGACCAACAGCTTATCGCCTTGCTGGCTGCTTATGCAGAGTTTTCCGGCGTAGGTCGTTGGACTGCACACAGATTAGGACAGGTTTGCATAAAAAGAAATTCTAAAAAGGCAATCAGCTA
>NZ_AUJE01000069.1 GCF_000424065.1 Selenomonas ruminantium subsp. ruminantium ATCC 12561 | reverse complement strand
TGATATGCTCCCCCTATGAGAGACAGTAAAAAATAAAACTGTCATCATAGGGGGATTTTTCTATGCCAAACAAACAGAAAGTAGCAATAGAAGAAAAAGTAGAATATGTACGAGCTTATCTGCGCGGAGAAATTACTCAAGGTAGGATTAGCAAAGCAGCAGGAGTAAGCCTGGCCTCAGTACAAGTGTGGATTAAACGCTACAAAGCAGAAGGTGTTGACGGATTTTATACTGGCAAGGGCAACAAAGTTTATGCACCAAAAACAAAGACGATGGCTGTCCTAGATTATTTGAGCGGTAAAGGCAGTCAGACTGACATTTGCCAGAAATATAAAATTCGTTCCAAGACTCAACTTCAGAAATGGATTAAGGTGTATAATGCTCATGGAGACTTAAGCTCCAGAAAGTATTCAGGAGGCGGAAGCTACATGAGCAAAGCACGCAACACCACACAGGAAGAACGCCTGCAAATTGTCCGGGAATGCCTGGCTTCAGATAAAAACTATGGCGAAATGGCCAAGAAACACAAGGTCAGCTACCAACAGGTACGGACTTGGACTTTGCGTTACATAGAACTTGGCGAGTCCGGTCTGGAAGACCGCCGTGGCAGGCGTAAGAAAGACCAGACGCCTCGTACGGAACTGGAAAAGGCTCAGATTGAAATCAAAAAACTGAAACATCAGCTGTATATGGCTGAGATGGAGCGTGACCTGTTAAAAAAATTGAACGAATTGGAGAGGGGGGAATTCTTGGACAAGTAAGGCGTCTTCGCTCCTATAAGGCTATACGGGATTGCCACCAGGAAAAAGATTATCCCATTGACGAACTGTGTAGATTGCTGAATGTATCGAGGTCAGCCTATTACAAATGGGCAGCCGGGAAGATCAGCGACAGGATTCGGGAAAACAAAACCATTGCTGAACTGGTGGAAAAAATCCACAATGAACGCCCGGACAAGGGCTATCGCCGCATAAACGATGACCTTCGGCACGACCACGGCATTCATGTAAATGACAAGCGTATCCTTAGGATATGCCGAAAGAAGAGCATTAAATCCACCATTAAATACCGCAGCCACGGCTGCACCAGACGTGCGAAGAATCCTCAATACATCGCAGAAAACATTCTTTCTCGCAAATTCCATGCCGATACTCCAAACGAGAAATGGTTGACCGATGTGACCGAATTCAAGTGGTATGAGGATTCTGTTGTGCATAAACTGTACCTAAGTGCCATTCTTGACCTTTACGATAGACGAATCGTATCCTTTATTATTAGTGAGCATAACGACAACCCGTTGGTATTCAAGACCTTTGACAAGGCGGTAAAAGCCAATCCAGATGCCCATCCGCTGTTCCACAGTGATAGAGGCTTTCAATATACGAACAGGAATTTCCACCACAAACTGGAAAAACAGGGAATGACACAAAGCATGTCCCGCGTAGCCCACTGCATTGACAACGGGCCTATGGAAGGATTCTGGGGCATCCTTAAGCGGGAGATGTACTACGGCAGACGTTTTACCAGCAAGTGTGAACTTATGCGTTCGATTGAAGCATACATTCATTATTACAACCACAAGCGTGTGCAACGTAACCTTGGTATCTTAACACCAATAGAGAAACACACCTTGTATTTAGCCGCATAAAAAAGGCCGACAGAC
>NZ_AUJE01000068.1 GCF_000424065.1 Selenomonas ruminantium subsp. ruminantium ATCC 12561 | reverse complement strand
ACAGCTAACTCCTTTGGGATATGTCTGTCGGGCGTTAGTCCGTGTATCAAACTTCTCAAGAATCCCCCACTTCTATAAGTGGGGGAGGTTCAACCCTAGCAAATAAACGGTAGCTGATTTCTTCCACGTCCTTCTCCAGGTTGGGTGTTGGAGCCGGGTGAAAATCGCCATTATTGGTCAGGAGATTTTAGCCAAAATCTAGCCAATTAATTTTGACCAATTCGGTATATATTCTCGTTTATACAACAAAAAAAGCCCCGTGAGAATCTCACGGAGCCTTGAATTTCAAATGGTGCCGGCGATCGGACTTGAACCGATACGTTGTTGCCAACGGCAGATTTTGAGGCCATATTCGCAAATTGGATAAGATGTTATAAGTTTGTATTCCCTTATAATATGGGGGCTGACGGAATTAGTCATTGTTATGGGATTGCATAATTTAGTATTACCTTTTAAGTTGACAACCCGATAATAACCCGACATTTTTTCATGTATAATCAGGAAAAGTTGTGATGTAACTAAAAAATTCTCAGTGAAGGTTTGGCTGCTTTCTTCAATGCAGTCAAACCTCTTTTTTGTCATATTTAGTCAACTCGCATCATGCGTTGCCCGCCCTGCGGTGTTCCAGCTTTGGTGGACAGGAATGCTGGCCTGCCTGCGCAGTCCGGCATATCCTATCCACGTCGCCACAGACACCTGCTCACTTGACCAGTCATTTTTGATTTCGGTAAACGGTTTTCAACTGGATATTGCATCAGGTTCGTGTGGCGGGACGTGCCTTGCACCTCCCGCAAGATACAATCCGGCATCCGCAGGCCGTGGCGTTGTCGGTCAAAATCGGAAACTTGCGGGACAGCACTGCGGGCAGGGGGCCGTCTCTGCACGTGGACGCATCCGCGTCCACTCTCCGCCCCCTTTCCCCCTACGGCCCCGACAAGCGGGGCCTACCCTCTTTCCCCCGATTTCCTGCCCTGCGGTGCTGTGGCTCCTCGGTCAGGCGGGGAATAAGGTGCTGCGGATTAGGGGGACAGGGGGCTTGGCAACCCTCCCTGCGGTCGGGGCGACTATGGCGGCCAGCGAGAGTGGAGCAGGATAACTCGCGCCGCAAGTCGATGTGCCACTGGCACATCTCCACTCCTGCCCGCATTGCCTCGATATGACCAGAAGGGTTCGGCAAGCCTGCTCGTCGTTCATGCGTATTTGGTTTGTGTCCGGCTGCTCGGGTGGACAGGCAATGCCTGTCCACGTCAGCACAGACACCAAAAAATTACCGACAAATTCCTCCACCACAAAAAGTATGCGAGTATATCTGTCAGGAATTATTTTAGCGGTAGTTCTGCTTTATAACGGCTTTATGACCACTGGTAAATGTGCTAAAATAAATATTGAGCCACTTTCTCCCTTATGACGCGTTTGTGTAGGCATAAGGGCAGTAGGCATGACGGAATCAAATCCTTCCCCATGTTCACTAAGTGGCTCATATAACAATACGATTCAGTGAGGACAACATGGATAATGTCAATGTAGGATATTATATACGACAGCGGCGCATTGAACTTGGATTGACGCAGATTCAGCTTGCCCAAAAAATTGGCAAGTCGTCACAGGTTATTTCAAACTGGGAACGTGGATATAGTCCCAGTATGAAAATGGGCGAACTGGCCAGTATTGCCCAGGCATTGCAGGTCAATGTGAATTATTTTTTCCCTGCGCCCAATAATCAAATGGACAAACGCCTGCAGTATGTGATAAAAAACTATCCACAGCTTACGGAACATTCAAAGAACATTATTGATGCAATAATCCGGTCTGACAAGAAAACCCAAAAACAGCCGCAAAAAAATGCGCTGTGACTCTCCTCACAGACGTAATAAATCCCCGAAGCTATTCTTCTTCGTTTGTCAAGATAAGTGTGTAAGTTTTTTTGCCATAAGAAAAGCGGTCCGAAAGGGCCGCCTTTTCTATGGGAAAAAGCTTAAAATTGCTCGTACTT
>NZ_AUJE01000067.1 GCF_000424065.1 Selenomonas ruminantium subsp. ruminantium ATCC 12561 | reverse complement strand
GCACAACTTCAAGTTTGTGCATATAGAAACACTTTTGTAAAAAGGGAGAATAATAAAACCATTTTGCCATTTACTAGGCAGAATGGTTTTTATCACGGGGTATAACAAATCTTTTAATGACTGCATTACTACCGATGGATTAGGCTTTACATTATGCCCAATGTCTCTAGGTGTTGACTCTAATTCGGATGGTGGTTTTATATTCCTCTACGGCGGGAAAAATCGGAATAGCCAGGTGATTATCTCCTTCAAAAATGGGAAGTTGGTGGCTGGTCAACCTGAAATGTTAAATCCTTACGTTTCATCGTTAATTAAGTCATCGAGCAGAGTCCTGATATAATGTCATTAACTAAATGAGAAACGGTATCAACAATTTGCCTGTTTTACAAAAGGGAGTTGACTATGGCACAAATGAATCGCGCTCAATTATTGACGGACATTGTAAATGTTATCGTAAACCGACAAAGACTACTAATGGCAAGTGATTTATCAAGCAGTATAAATTACTGGAGAAAACAATTCGATATTGATACACCACTGATTAACGATATAATTCGTCAAACGGAAGAATATACGGCAAAATTTCTTGGTGGTAAAGGGTGCTTGATATTTTTTTGGATTTGCGTGACGATAATCTGTTGTTTTTTGTTTGGAGGATACGGCTTGTTTATGGGGATTATGTGCCTGGGATATGCTCTTACTCATACAACTCCTGTCCTTTTTGGCAAAGATATTAATGAAAAAGAGGTTGCCTTGAACAAGATTATAGAAAGAAAAATAACTTTGGAAACAAATCTAAAAAAACATATAGCTGCTGGCGCTGCTATCCCCGAGGAATTTGCCAATAGTGTAGCACTCAATCAAGCAAAAAAAATTCTTGATGCTAATCCAACACTTACAGAAAAAGAACTGTTTTATCTACTGCGGGAAAAAAGAGATGCTTATACCAGCACTTTGACACCAAAGCAAAAGCGTGTCTTAGCGCAGTTGCCTTATCAAATAAAAAGCTACTATATTTTTATGAATGGAAAAGCAGTAATGCAAAATCCCCATTAACCTTCCTGCCAATAAGTAAAAGCTGGAGCTTGACCAGTCCGATTGACCAGTCAAGTTCCAGCTTTTTCGTGTCTATGGTTAAGGTCGACAAACCTTGCAGGCCGCATACCCATCATTAACTGCCGCCTCACGGGAACTATACGGAATGAAATTCTCCGGGTGCTTGATGGTGCGGCAAGTAATGTAAACTTCCCCCTTAAATATCCCAATTTCCTACATTTTCTATGTATAGTGTGTTCGCGGCTTGGGCGGAAAATCCGCTTTCGTGTCGGGGGGACAAAATAAAAGAGCCTTGCAGGTTACCAGTCTGCAGGCTCTTTTACCGGTGTGAACTTGTGGTTGACACCTTGTTTTTGTTGTAGATATTGCCAGCAGTCTAGTGGCTGCATGGCTCTATGACAAGTTCCGTAATGATATTGTACTATTTTCCTTAAATACTGGCAAGGGCTTTTGCGATGTCGTCACTGTGGCGGGAAAAAACAAATGTATAATTCTTTGTTCACAATGCGCGCACATTATGAATTTTTGTGCTATACTATTCATTGCCGCTACCTCTAACCATGGTAATCCCACGGCAGCGAGGGAGGTGAAGCCCGTGGTTGATAACCCACTCTTTTCCTTTGTCGTAGGTATCGCCAGTAGTCTTGTGGCTGCATGGCTCTACGACATGATACGCCATAGCGGCAAACACTAAACTTGTCGGAAGTTCGGTCTCACCAACCGGACGGATGACGCAAAAACGCGCCAGTGCATCACAGCATTGGCGCGTATCTTTTTGTAGGCAAAAATAAAAGAGCCTCACAGGTCACCATCCCGAAGACTCTCCTACCGGTGTAAACTCGTGGTCTACCCCTCTTTTCCGTTTGTAGCTTTATTATACCATTTCCGTTATATACTAGCAAGAAATTTTACGCAAAATTTCTAAGGATGACAAACCTTGCAGGCAACATACCCGTCATTTACCGCCGCCTCCCGGGAACTATACGGAATGAAATTTTCCGGGTGCTTGATGGTGCGGCAGGTGCTGTAATGAAACTTCATGGAACGAGGATTGGCCAGATAATCCGTGGCCATGGCAGGTGTAGCCACCATCAGCGAAAAGGCCGCCAAGGTAGCTAAGGCAATTTTCTTTACCACTGTATACTCCCCCTTAAATATCCCCATTTCCTAGATTTTCTATGTATAGTATGTTCGCGATTTTTGCGGGAAATCCTTTTTCGTGTCTGTGCTGACGTGGACAGCGCAGCTGTCCACCAAAAGCAACGGACACTCGTAACCTGTGACCGCTTGTGCCCGGGCAGGTCTGTGGGGCGGAATGACTAAGGCTGCAGGGAGGAAAACTCCTACCTGTGCGGAAACAGTGCGAAGACTTGAGCACCCGCACAGGCAGGAGTTTGACGACCAAAACGCCGCAGGAACGAAGCCGCACTGTCCTGCCCCGCCTGACTGGTCAATTTTGCACTTACAGGATAACCGAACCAGTTTCTTCCTATATTTGCACCATCAATAACAACGGAAAGTGTCTGCTGCGAAGTGGACGGTTTTCCGTCCACCCGAGCAGACGGACACAAACCGAATACGCACTGCCGACGAGCAGGCTTCCACCATCCTATGAGGTCAGCACTAGGCACTGCGGGCAGGTGGTATGGCGGCGCGAGCTATCCCGCTCCGCTCTCGCTGGCCGCCATAGTCGCCCCGACCGCAGGGAGGGTTGCCAAGCCCCCTGTCCCCCTATCCTGCGGCACCATATTCCCCTTCCTGACCGAGAAGCCACAGCACCGCAGGGCAGGAAAACGGGGGAAAGAGGGTAGGCCTCGCTCGTCGGGGCCGTAGGGGGAAAGGGGGCGGAGAGTGGACGCACTCGCGTCCACGTGCAGAGACGGCCACCTGCCCGCAGTGCCGCCCGCCAATATACAGAGAACTACCGACAACGCCACGGCCTACGGATGCCGGAATGTAACTTGCGGGAGGTGCAAAGCACGTCCCGCCGCACGAACCTGACGCAATATCCTTTTGAAACGTATTTACCTAAATCAGGATTGACTAGTCAAGTATGCAGGTGTCTGTGGCGACGTGGACTGGATATGCTGGACTGCGCAGGCAGGCCAGCATTCCTGTCCACCCAAGCCAACGGACACCCGTTGCCTGTTGCTTTTATGCGCGGGGGCGGTCTGTACGGCTAAGTGACCGAGTGCCGGAGGGAGGATGGTCTGTGCTGGTGGTACGTCAGTGCATGGCCATCCGGAAGGAGAAACGAGGGAATGCAGCCGTACAGTCCGCCCCTGCCTGACGGGGGAGCTTCTTATGCTGCGGGATGAGGGTGGGGGCGGTGTTCCTCTGCGACGTGGACGCTGGCAGTTAAGCGGCGGTCGAAGGTCGCAGATAAGCGCCAGCGTCCACCAAAGCAGGGAGCGCCGCTGGGCGGGCAACACCCCAAAGTACCAATAAAAAATTGACTTGTCAACTTGACAAGCCAATTGTAAACAACCTTTCCTGATACCCAAAAAGTAGGGTCACTGTAGGGCCACCAGTCTTTATAATGGTAAGAAATTATACTAACTTATGAAATTGGTAAAACGCCTCACCCCTTATGTATCAAGGACTTTCAGAGTTTATACTAAATTATGAGAGTAGCTGTATAAGATGATTGGGCAGATTTAATTTCATAAACCCTTACACGACAAGGCTCTACGGATAGTGATATGCTCCCCCTATGAGAGACAGTAAAAAATAAAACTGTCATCATAGGGGGATTTTTCTATGCCAAACAAACAGAAAGTAGCAATAGAAGAA
>NZ_AUJE01000066.1 GCF_000424065.1 Selenomonas ruminantium subsp. ruminantium ATCC 12561 | reverse complement strand
TCTTCTATTGCTATTTTCTGGTGTTTGGGCATAGAAAACTCCCCCTATGATGACAGTTATATTTTTTACTGTCTCTCATAAGGGGAGCATATCACTTTGCCGAGGCAACACCGCCTTATACCAATAAGGATACTGTGGAAGGTACAGACCTGTACATGGGCTGTTCTTCCTGTCATGACCCGGATACCATGGAACTGCGCGTTTATCAGCAGGGCTTTGTTGAATCCATGGCCCTGAAGGGCATTGATATCAGCAAGGCTTCCCATAATGAAATGCGGGGCTATGTCTGTGGCCAGTGCCATAACGAGTATTACTTTATGGCCGAAGATGGCCGGGTGCGTCATCCCTTTATTGGCGGCTGGGAGCCGGAAGAACAGTTCAAGTTCTATCAGACCCAGAGCGAGCAGCTGGGCGCCTTCAAGCAGGATTGGATTCATCCCGATTCCAAGACGCCGATGCTGAAGGCTCAGCATCCGGACTTTGAAATCTGGACGACCAGCGTCCATGCCGATGCCGGTGTGACCTGCGTGGACTGCCATATGCCCTATATGCGGGAAAACGGTCAGAAATACACCTCGCATTGGATGACCAGCCCACTTAAGACGGTCGAAGCATCCTGCCTCAAGTGCCATGATGAGAGCAAGGAAACGTTGATTGCCCGGGTGAAGACCATCCATGACAATAACTTCAAACTGCAACGCACTGCGGGCCAGACGGTGGCCAAGGCGCACCTGGCGGTAAAGGCTGCCATGGATGCCGGTGCCACGGATGAACAGCTGGCACCTGTACGGCTGAAACTGCGCGAAGCACAGTGGTATTGGGACTGGGTAGCTGCCGAAAACGGCAACGGATTCCATAATCCGGACAAGTGCATGCGCATCAGCGGCGAAGCGATTGATTTGGCACATCAGGTAATTCAGGATGCCAATGCCTTGGTAAAAGGAAGCTTGTAAAAACATAATGCTGACGAATGAACAGAACCGCCTCGTTAAGGGGCGGTTTTGTTGTGAAAATATCCTTACAAAACAGCGATTCATTTCTTGTAGGATACTCCAATGCAGGAGTTTATTTCGCCTGATAGAATAATTACTATATACAGTTGCCAAAGCAACATGATGATCGCGTGATTATTGCTATAATGAAGAAAAATGTGTACTTAGGAGTGAAAGCGATGCAGGTTTATCATCTTGATTTGCATGAGCTGCCTCTGTTCCAGGGCGTGCCGGCAGCAGAGGTGGAGCAGTTTATTGCGGCTACTGATGCTAAGATAAAGCGGGTCGGCCGCGGCAAGCGGATTTTGGATGCTTATGTGGAAAACCACAATATCGGTGTCATCGTGGAAGGTGAGGCTCAGGTGCTGGCTGAAGACCGCTTTGGCAATGAAAATGTCAGCCATAATCTGGAGCGGGGAGCCTTACTTGGGAGCACCTCGGCCATTATGCCGCAGGTTCCGTATGATATGGCTATTGAAGCCTTGACGGATGTACTGGTGCTTTGGATTCCCTATCAGGCTTTGCTGACGGCGGGGCCGAAGCTGGGGCGCACGCATGGTTTGGTTATGAAGAACCTTTTGGAAGCCTTTTGCCGCAAAAATGTGCTGATGATGCAGAAAATCAAGATTCTCTCGCAAAAGACCTTGCGGGAACGGCTGATTCTCTATCTGCTCTATAAGGCGCAGCGTCAGGGCAAAGCTCGCGTGCAGGTACCGGGACGGGTGCAGCTGGCCAAGGAGCTGGAATGTAACCGTAGTGCGCTGACCCGAGAAATCAGCAGCATGCAGGCGGAAGGGCTCCTGCGTACAGGTGAGGATTGGATGGAATTGGATGCTGTAAAGATTGCGGCGATGGACTAAGTTATGATTACGATAGAATTTAACGAGGTCAGTCAGTCTTTTCATGGACGGCAAATTTTTGGCCCGTTGACGGCTAAAATGCATAGCGGCCGGATTACAGCTGTTACCGGCTTTAATGGTAGCGGCAAATCCACTTTTTTGAAATTGGCTGGGCATCTGCTGTTGCCGACCAAGGGCGAAGTCACGGTTAGTGCTGATGATGGCGTACTGAAGCAGGCGGCACTGCGTGAGCATTTGGCTATGGTCACGCCGGAAATGCGCTTTTATGACCGCCTGACTGCGCGGGAAAATATGGATTTTTTTCTGGGGCTGCGGGGGATTTCGCTTACGGATGCAGCTTATCGGCAGCTTTTGGAACGGGTTGAACTTTCGGCTAAGGCTGTTACTGCAGCCTATACCGGGGAGTTTTCCACGGGGATGCGGCAACGGTTGAAGATGGCGGTGCTGCTGGCTGCGCAGGCGGATATCTGGCTGCTCGATGAACCGGGGGGCAACCTTGATGAAGCAGGCCGGGCAATGGTGGCCCGCGAGGTGCGGGCGGCCGCTCAGCAGAATGTACTGGTGGCACTCGCCACAAATGACCCTGGAGAGGAGGCGCTGGCAGATGAAATCATCGCTTTGGCCGGGGATTAAGCTGGTCTTTGTCAAGGAATTTACCTTAGGCCTGCGTTTTAAGGCCGCCTGGGCAGCGATGTTGATGTTTGCGCTGACCACGCTGGCCTGCGTCAGCATGGCTCTGCAGGGAGCGCCGTTAGAGCCGAAACTGGCGGCGGCGCTTCTCTGGATTATTTTGTTCTTTGCTTCCATGGCCGGAGCTGACCGGAGCTTTGCCGATGAGGATATGGCAGGCACTTTGTCTACGCTGAAACTTTATGGGGCGGCGCAGATGGTACTATGGGGCAAGCTGCTCTATACGGGCTTTCTCTTGCTGTGCCTGACGGTTTTTATTACGCCCTTGTTTTTATTGCTGACGGGGGCCGAGGTCGTGTCGGTTGGCGTATTTATGGGGACGCTGCTGCTCGGAACGATTGGTATTTCTGCAGCGGGCACACTTATTGCGGCGCTTACCTGCGGGGCACAGGTAAAAAGCGGCCTGTTTTCCATTCTGATGCTGCCGGTCATTCTGCCGGTGTTTTTGCCGGCCATCTTTCTGACGGCAGGAGCATTGGGCGGCGGTTCGGCACCGCTGAGTTATCTTGTCGGGCTGGCGCTTTACGATGGCGTTTTGCTTATGGGGGCGTCGGTGCTCTTTGATTATCTTTGGTATGAGGATTAGTTTGGGGGAATTTTCATGAGGGCGATACTCGGCCTGCTTACACTGTTGGTTTTGGGGCTGGTATTTTTTGTGGTGCCGCCGGCAGAAGGTTTGGGCTATTATGTACGGCTGGCCTTTTTTCATATTCCCGTGGCCTGGGTCGCAGTACTGGCATTTTTCATCAGTGCCTTTGAGGGTGGACGTTTTCTGCAAAAGGGAGAAATGCTGGCCGATGCCAAAAGCGCCGCGGCGGCGCAGCTGGGCTTTTTCTTTGTTATACTGGCCACGGTGAGCGGCGCGGTTTTCTCCAAGCTCACCTGGGGCGCGTATTGGAACTGGGACCCGCGGCAGACGACGATTTTTGTCCTGCTGCTGATTTATGGGGCCTATCTGACCCTGCGGGGCGCCATGCCGGCAGGACGCAAGCGGGCAAAGGCAGCGGCGGTCTATGCGCTGTTTTCTTTTTTGACGGTGCCGTTTTTGGTGTTCATTATCCCGCGGCTTTATTTTTCCCTGCATCCGTCGCCGGTGATTAATGGCTCCGGGCTGGCCATGGATACGGTGATGCTGGCTGTGCTTATGGCGGCGCTGGTGGATGTGACGGGAATTTTCTACGGGCTGTATAAGTGGCAGACCAAAAGGCTTTTAGCAGAGGGGGGTTAACAGTCAAGCATAACTTATAAAAAGTTGATAAAAAC
>NZ_AUJE01000065.1 GCF_000424065.1 Selenomonas ruminantium subsp. ruminantium ATCC 12561 | reverse complement strand
CTTGATGTCCTGAAAACGATAGTCACCTTTCTTTGCTTTCTTGATGAGATTGAAGAACGACTTGAAACTGCGGTCAGCCACTTTCAGAGTTTGCTGCGATACGCCAGCCTGAAGCAGTCCATAGTTTTCGTTTTCCTTGCAGGCATGGTAATTCTCCTCGTAATTGAGGAACTTCTTCTCCTTGAAATAGTATTGCCTGATGTTGTAGAGAGCCACATTGTACAGGTTATTGCTGTACTGGCACATCTCCCTGAGCATAGCATACTCTTCCTTGGAGAGTTTTCGGATTACATTCGATTGAGTTAGATACATCTTGTTACACCTCCTTTCTTGCTATATACATATTATATGGCAAAATAAAAGAAGTTCTCCTCTAGCAATAATTCGCCATTATATATTTCTTCTCGGGATAGTCCCAGTTCGGAAAAAGTTTTTTCTAGCCACTCTACTATTTGGTGATAATTTTCTTCAGAAACAGTATATATTAGTGTTCGCATATATTTATCTTCTCCATATATTGTAGGCTGCATATTCACGATTTCCACGGCACTCTGATTGCGGGCAATGACCTTATCTGTTTATCCTGCAGTTCATAAACGATGCCGTTATCCGCCAGTTCCTGCAAAAAGGCCTTTAGATAAACAGGGCGTTGAAACTTCTGCATGAAATCCAGCGTGAATCTGCCATTTACCGCTGAGATTTGAAGGGTGATGTCCATAACGGTGGCACTCCAGGCATGGAACTCTTTTACATATTTTTCCGCTTCTCCGAAATTTGCTTTCCCTACATAGCTCACATTGGCCGCAGCAAAATGATTAGCGGCCTCATCAACCTTTGCCATCATCTCCAGTCTTTCCTTATGCGTTTCTTTTGCCAAAAGCATTTTGGTCAGGTTGGCCGTATGCGCCACGCCAGACAATACAATCTCCTCATTTGCCTGCATCGCAACCCTATTCCTGTATGCCTGTACCTGCTCAGGGAGCGGCAATTTACGCAGTTGTTCATCATATTCCAGAAAAGCACCTCCGACCAGGCTTTGATGAGCCAAGGGGGCATGCAGTGCCTTGCGCTGATTAACGCACAAAACAATTCGTATGCTTTCCGATGTATGAGGATACAATCTTGCCAGACTGCGGCTCATAAGCAAGGACACCATGGTTCCCGGACTGCCGCCATTTTCTTTGCAAAAGCGCATAAAATCATCTTCAGCCAGCAATATGCTATATACATAATCCGCCCTTTCCGGCTGCAGGTTAGCGGCTATGCTAGGGAGTAGCGGCTTCGTCCACTCATGACGCCGGGGATTTGGCAGCTCTCGTGCTTTCATTACCGGACATTCCCATTCTTCCTGAGAGATTTTATCGCCAACCAGACGGATGCCTGCTGTCGAAAGCGTCACCTTGTAGCGCTGACAGCAATAATAATACAACAAAGTGCGTATCACTTCATAAGCCCCTGCGCCATCGGTCAGACCATGAAAAATATCCATGACCAGCCAGTCATCCTGGTACGAAAACGAAAGCAAATGAGCATTTGATTCCGGCGAATTTAATGTTACGCCCTGCAGAGAATCGCAAATAACTATCGGCTCCCGATTCTCTGTAAAAATAAAGCCAGCACCACGAACCTGCAATTTCACACAGAAATACGGATACCGCTCCATCGTATTATCTACTGCCCTGCGCAGTATCGTAGAGTCAATGGCATCCTGCAGCTGCATACGGATTCTAATTGCATATGGATTATTCTTATGGGAACGATAAAGGGGAATGACCTCGGTAAACAATTTCTGTTCCATGCCAACACCTCCGACCTCAAGATACAATCATTTTTCCTAAATGCTCTTACGGAAAACGCCTGCGTCCCCAAGTACGCAGGCGTTTTTCCTTACACAGCAGAATATCTTGGCGAGCCGTATTATTGGCTTACATAACTGCGTTTTTCTGCGGGTATATCTTCCCATTTCACTTCATTTACGGGAATGTTCCTTGTTTGTCAACTATTTCTCTGCTTATTTCTCATCTGCTAAAATAATTTTTATAATATTCCGGCAAGCATAAAACATTTCTTTTTAACTACCCCCGCCCATATAGTAGCAAGTAATTTTTTACACCAGTATCTTATGCACAATTCCAGGCCTAAAAAAATCAAAGCTTATCAAGAAATGTTACGATTTTCTTAAAAATATTCTCTCGTCCCTCCATCAATGGAAGTAAATGCCCAGCTCCATCCAGTAAAACTATTTCCTTCTGGCTGCTGCCAATGTTATTGACAATATACCTGGCACTTTCAACCGCTGCCATAGTATCGGCATTTCCATGAATGATTAAGGCTGGAGCCGTAATTTGTGGCAAACAGTTTTTAGTGCGCTCTACCACATCAAGAAGGTCATAGACAGACAAAAGGGGGATTTTAGTATAAATCAAATTAGCGGCCGGAGGGACATTTTCAAGATTGCGTTCCATTTCTGGCGTAAAATCCGAAGGCATTAGCATCTCCTTTGGAGGAAGCGCCGATATGCCTTGTTCCTTCGCAATAAAAATAGGTGCTGACAATGCAACAATCCCCTTCACCTGTTTTTCCGCAGCCAATAACAAGGCAAGACTTCCTCCCATGGAGGCTCCAACAACCACAATCTCTTGAGCAAAGCCCTTTAGAACAGCGTAAGCGTCCCGTACAGCATCCAGCCAATCTTCTGCTTTCGTACGGAGCATATCTTCTGCGGTTGTTCCATGCCCCGGAAGTCTTGGCGCAAACACAGTATATCCCTGGGCTTTCAGAAAATTGCCCAAAGGAAGAAGCTCGGCAGTATTTCCGGCGAAGCCATGCAACAAAAGCACGACTTCTTTTTTTCCATTTCCAGGAAAGAAAAAAGGTTCAGTACCTTCAATAATCATTTCACATTCTCCTTATTCCGTTGCTTTCTGCCATTTACTATATCGCACATCAGCCTTTATTCAAAAAATTTAATACTCTTTCCCGAAACAGCTTGTAATACGGACGCTCCATCAACATTGCATGGGCGGCTCCATCCAAAATTATCAACTCCGAATCTGTTCTATTGGGAAGTGTCCTATACGCTTCGTCGCATAAATCAAGTGACACATACGGATCTTTGGAGCCGACTATAATCAACACAGGAGCTTTTATGCTCTCTGTTGGAATAAGTCGCGCACTCTTGTCAACTAGCAAATCTCGTCTTCCACCATTGGGACTCACATCTCTATCATAGTGCCAGGCATTATCGATATAAGTACTTGCTACAGGCCTTTCCACAATATCAAGATTTATTTCCCCATCTTTTTTCCTTTGAAAGTCAGATGCCGCATCTTCCCATGTGTTATGATGAAACGGCTCAAGGACCTCCTTCTCCCCCAAACCGGCTACGATGGGGGCATATAACACCAGACGATGCACCAGTTCCGGGTGACGTGCCGCAAACCGTCCGCTGGTTACCATGCCCCAGCTCCAGCCTAAAACATCCATAGATGGGCTGTTATTTCGCGCGAGGATACAGCGCACTGCCGCTTCTATATCCTCTGCCGCATAATCTGAATTGGGCATAAAGCCATCCTCGACAGCAGCGGAACTTCCATATCCGGCAATATCCAGCAGCCACACTTCAAAATTATGTTTAGCAAAATATCTTGCCAGGCTGTAATCCTTATAATCGACATCAAACTCATGGGAGGAAAAGGTCAAGCCATGCACAAACAGGATTGGTTTTTTCACCTGTCCATTCTGTTCTACATAGCGTTCCAAATGCAGCCTCACATGGTTGCGTTCCAACGGAACCGTCTCGCGGCTGATTTCTGCCGCCTGCACCCATGACACATAAGCCAGACTGCACCAAAAACAAATGGTCAGCCCCGACAAATCCAGCTGTTTCTCGCCGTAATAGGCAAACAGCAATGGCAGTTCTTCGCCCACGGTGCCATAAGTGGCGGTTTCTTCAAACAGCGTTTCTAAATCCGTTTTCAGTTTGACCTTGTTGGTGACGATTACCCCCACGCCTTCCCGTTGCAAGGTAACTACACCATTTCTATCATTGACATTCCCCATAGATAAATCTAGGAGATTCTTGGTTCGACAACCACTGCACTCAGACCTAAGCCTAAGCGTCTTACACGATTTCCCCAAGCGTTAATTCCCGTGTGTCCCACGGTATCTGTATACTGAAAGCTTTTTATCTTTGCAGCCGCAAGGTCTTTAAATTACG
>NZ_AUJE01000064.1 GCF_000424065.1 Selenomonas ruminantium subsp. ruminantium ATCC 12561 | reverse complement strand
ACCTCATCCACTGACCATTCTTAATGAATCTGTTGCGGACAAGGTAATTTCCGTGGTTATAAAGATTCTTGGCCAGGTGACAGAACCCACCAATCATAGAGAACCAGGGAGAAGATGGGTGAATAAGATGCCGTTCAACCCGCATCAAAGAATCCTCAGCTTTCTTCGGCATCCTCTATCGCCTCCTTAATCCGTTTGAGTCGTCTGCGGTTGGAGTATGACTTCATGGAATAGCAATGAAGCAGGTTTACGATTTCTTCGAAAACTTCTTGCGTATCCAGTTTGGCAGATCCTACCTCGCTCATCACTATGATTTCGCAGTTGAATTTCTGGAACAGGTGGTAGAATAGCTCAAAACCAACACGGGAGAGCCTGTCTTTATAGGTAACAACCACTCGCTCTACACGGCCTTCCAACACTTCATCCAGCAATGCAAAAAAGTCCTTGCGTTTTTCAAAGCTGATTCCGCTGGCTATGTCGGAGTATATACCGGATATGGTGTAACCGTTGGAAAAACAGAACTGCTTCAAAAGGGAAATCTGGTTTTCAAGTTCCGGCTTCTGTTTAGCGGTTGACACACGGGCGTAGATAAAGGTCTTGCGTTTCATGTCCTTATTCAGAAAGCCGTATACATCTTCTTCGTTATAATCGTAACGTTTATTCGGCAGAACCTTGACTCGGATAATACCAGTCTTTACATATTTGGTAAGCGTTGGCCGTGTTATTCCGAGAACACGGAGCACATCTTTGGATAACATGGTAAAATCCTCCTTCCTTGGATATATTATACCATGTGTTACACAAAATATATACTTTATTTTAATGTTTTTAATGTATTATTTTTACTATATCCGTGAAAAAAAAGAGTAAACTGCTTGTATATGCCGGGCTAATCCTGACAGGAGTAATTATCTCCATCGGAATCGTCCTGTTGGCAGCATACGCCGCATATAGTTTCCGTTAGCTCGACTAGCCGAAATCATCACCCACAAACCAATACCGCGAAAGTGAGCGACTGTCCTAAATTGGTCAGCCGCTTTTTTGGCTTGCCCCCTTATAAAATTGCGCAAATATTCGATATACAGAAGGGATGATATATGATTGCATAAGGATATATTATTGTATTTTTTGTTTTGGAGGTGTACAAATGGGTATTTACATCAGCAAATTGACCGACTCCCCTTCGGCTGCGGTCAATACGCAATCACAGCCACAAGCAAACGGTGAATTCAAAGCGCTTATGAACGAATTTTCGCCACCAGAAAATGAACCTGTGGCGCCTGTGACAGAAAAAAGTGACCCACTGCCCTTACCGCCTGTGGCCAATAAAGATACTGTGGAGAGTATCCAAAACCATGCGCAGGACAATTTAAACTGGCAGGCGTATTATCATTTCGGCGGGCACTTTAAGCTGGGCGAAAAATTCACCATGCCTGCGGTACTGCCCAGCTATGCCGAAGCCGCACGGGCAATCGGGCCGGGCGGCCCCTACTCCGTCGAGGCGGTAAGCAACTGCATTCTGAGCATGGCCGCACAGGTCGCTCAAGGCAATCCCGATAAAATTGCCGAAATCCGGCAGGAAATTGAAAAAACCGTAGCGATATTCCGCCGTGATTATCAGTCCGCCACCAAGGAAAAGGACTTGCCGCAAATCTGCCTGGACACCTACGATGCCATCATGTCCGGTCTTGACAAGCTCCAAGCCGAATATACGGAACAGAACGCGGCAGCGGAAAAATCCGCATGATGCTTACAAGGAGGGAAAACCATGCTTATCGGACGAGCTGCGGATGGCAGCAACCTTAATGTTAGTGTTGCCGTCGACACGAGCAAGGCAGTACAGCAGGCAAAAGAAAACGAAAAATTAACAGCAGAAGCCCCTGCCTATCAGGTGGAACTGAGCGGGGCAAAGGAAAGCTATAAGAGTCACTGGGTCGAGTTAAACCGCACCGCCTATCTCACCTATCGTGATGGGCAAAGCCAGACTGATGAGTTAGCCGAAATGCAGGCTGCCATAGCCGATGTCATGGAACAGCGGGAACAAAACAAAAAAACCTTCAGCTGGACCCCCAATACAGATTTATCACGCATTGACTCCGGCATTGAACAGGTTAACCTGATGGACATCGCCAAGCCTGCTTCCCCGGAAACACTGGCTATAATCGAAAAAGTAAAAGAAGCCTCTAAGCCCCTCCCCATCTTAAACGTCTATGTACCACCGGAATTAGCCTATCGTTACCCGAATTCGATTGACACCATAAAAAGCCAGCACTACACTTGGACAGCCAAAGATGGTCTTGTCGAAAATACCGCCACTATTGACGGGAAAAACAAGGTAGAAGAAAGCGAAGCTAAACTGAAAAATACGCTAAAGCAGGATATTCACGACACCATCCGCGATATTTTGAAGCCTTATGCCAGCTACTCTGAAGCCTATGACCAGTTAAAAGACAAAAATATCTTTGTCGATACCTATGAACACGCCGAAGATGCTGTGCTGCGTTCCACCCAGGAAATCTCCGGCGGTCTTTTCGGCAAGCTTGCCAGCCAGCTCAACGATTATGTCAAAAACTTTGGCAAGGATGACCAATTCTTAGAAGACATCAAGACCGCCTTTGACGTAATCACTGGCGACAGCCCCGACAAAAATCCCCTGCTGAAACAGGTCGAAAAAATGGTGCGTTATGTGCAGGGCGGCGGCGAACTCAATATCAAGGATAAAAAATACGAGGAAGATGTCGAAACAGCTATCGCCAAGGCCTACAAAAAGAAAAACAAGGCCAAAAATGTAGAACCGGATAAACGGAAAACACCGGAAGCGGCCTTCAAGACCGATACCTCCTACCTCGACAACCTGCGCCAGCAGTTGGAGCAGACTTCGCAAATTCTGGATAAAATGACCGCTGACCCCGAAGACGAAAAAAAACACCAGACCAAAACAGCCCGTGATGTACTGGACAGCCGCCCGCCGGAAGACAGTTTCGATATGGACTTCCATCAGCAGCTTGCCCATGTGGATGACCGCAATCCCACCATCACCGACACCTCCCATGGCATTTTCAATCATAAAAAGCCTGTTGATGCGCTGTCGGAAGATGACACCAACGAACTTGCCACCTTGCAGGCAGGCTGGCTTGACTATGTCAAAAATCACAACCTGATTGATACGGGCAAAGTAACCCATAATTTCTAAACCGCATAATAAAGCGGGCGGCTGACCGGTCAAATCAGATTGACCAGTCAAGCCGTCCGCTCTTGTCTTTATTCATGTATTTCTATTGGCAGTCCATCCGGGTCATGGAAGAACGTCATCTTTTCACCGGTAAAGGTATCACAGCGTATGGGTTCTGTCTCCACGCCCAAGGCATTTAATTTACGAACCGTATCGTCCACGGAATCCACACGAAAAGCCAAATGCCGCAATCCATAAGCCTCTTTGCCCGGCCAACCTGCCCTTGGCGGGCAGCCCTCTTTGATAAAGAGTTCTAATTCGGCATCCGCAAGCCGCAGGTCAATTTTCCAATCCTGCTGCTCCTCGCGGTAATTTTCCCGAATCACCGCAAAGCCCAGAATATCCACATAAAAATGCCTGCTCCGCTTATAGTTACTGCCGATAATGGCCACATGATGGATATGCTGTAAGTTCAATTTATCGCACATAATGCACCCGCGCTTCATCATAGCGGTCCTGCTGGGGATTCTTCTTCGCCGGATAGCCGAAAGGAAGCACGGTAAAGGGTGCCAGATGTTCCGGCAGGTTAATCGCCTTAGCGACCTTTTCCATGCGGTCAGCAAAGGGTGCCACGCCCAGCATAACGCCGCCCAAGCCCTGCGCTTCAATCTCCAACAAAGCATTTTCCGTAGCCAAAGCCATATCGACTTCGATAAGTTCCGGCACGATGATATTTTCCTTGCGGGAGCAAAGCACCAGAGCCGCCGGAGCCTTGGCCGTCATAGCGGTATACGGACTAGTTTCGGAAAGCTCCTGTAATACCGCTTTATTCGTAACCACATAAAACTCCCAAGGCTGCTGATTGACCGCCGAAGGAGCCGCCATCGCCGCACGCAGAATCTTTTCGATTTTCTCTGCCTCCACCGGTCGTTCCTCATAGCTGCGCACACTGGTGCGGGTAAAAATTGCCTCCATATCGACAAATCCCCTTTCACTAAATCCTAATTCCACATCGTAAGATAAATTTATTATAGACCTCCAAACTATATTTTGTCAAATATTATTTTTCTCTATCTTTATTACATAACACACCTATCACGAAAAAAATAAATTGCGGTTTATCGATGTTATTGCGAGATTGAACTTATTTGTTACAGCTCAGTTTAGGCGTAGGTGGTAATACTTTTCGCCGTTGCACTAAATGACCCACAAGTAAATGTATGGGCTTTTTAGTAACCTGCGCCGGGCAAGACCGGCGGCGCGTATGTTCAGCTCAATTTTTTAGGAACTATCGTTTGTGGGCCAGTCCTCACTGCGTTCGGACAGTCGTTCCACGGCGAAAAGCATCACCACCTCCGCCCTAAGTGATGTCCGTACAAACCGTCATTTTCGCAGTGATAAGCAGCAAGTACATCGATGTTCTTGTTACAGGAGCAACGAGTTTGTGGCAACAGGATAAATCGCAGCTTCGGATAAATAAACTGCTCTCCCACCAAAGTTATGTATGTAACATCTGGCGATGTTGTGATG
>NZ_AUJE01000063.1 GCF_000424065.1 Selenomonas ruminantium subsp. ruminantium ATCC 12561 | reverse complement strand
CACACGGGAATTTACGCTTGGGGAGAACGTGTAAGTCGAACTGGTTACGGCTAGGCCGCAGTGTTCAGCGAACCAAGAATCCCCTGCGTTTACGCATGGGGAGTGTCAAGTGACATAGTTTTCCTTTATCCCCCCAAAAAGTCCGACGTTGGACTTTTTGGGCCTCCTTTATAAAGTCAATTCTTACTGCTCATAAAAAAAGGTGAGTTAATACTTTTATATAAAAGTATTCCTCACCTTTTTCATTAACCCTTTATCATCTTCAACAAAATATCTTTTGTTTGTTCACTAAGTCCCTCTGCTTGGTCTAATGACTTCCTGAGGAAATCTTTGAAGACCTTAACCTCATCACTTTTTACAGCTATAGGAACAAAATCAAAGTTTTCGGGCTTCTCGATTTTTGTAGAGAACACGTACTGATATTTCTCTTTTTTCTTAGTAGGTGTATTGATAATGTCTTCAATATCTTCAACTGTCTTAGCATTCTTTAAAGCTTTCCCCATGGAAGAGGTAATCTTCAGATGGTATTCCTTATCATACACATACTTCTGCAAGTCCTCAGACAAATCAGCAAGAATATCTGCAATTCTAACTGTAATTAATCTCTGGTCAAAAGCAGAAAGCAAAGGTTCTATAAGTTTGCCAAGTCGTCGATAGAAAAATACCGTGGAACGGGAAACGCCAAAGATTTTAGAAACAGCCGTAGCAACATCAACACCGGCACCATAAAAGGCTTCCTCTTTTTCCAACCTTGCCATTTCAGCATAGCAACGAATCCGGGCATTTGTATCTTCCTGTGCACGTTGTGCCACATTCGAGAGAATTATAATTCGTCTGGCCGTTGCCTCGCTGATGCTATCATGTTTATAAACCTTACACGGGATAGATAAATACTTATCATCTCCGGTTACTTCATGAAGTTCATGATAAACCAAATGTCTGGTATGACCACCAAGAATCATATATGAACCATCTTCCTGTTCCCATACCGTACAGGGATGCCAAAGTCCATATTTGAAGACAGACATATAGATAAGGCCATACTGCTCCGGGCTTGGTCTACCAAAGAAATTCCATTCATCAGGAGCAGCTTTTAATTTATCCATTGGGATAAGTCTTTCAGCATCAGCAGGAATGAGGCTTTCTACTCTATCCTCTTCTTCATCCTTCTTGGATTGTGCTGCTACGGGTTTTGCCATCAGTTCTTTCAGATGTGCTAATCTCTCAGGTGAAATATCCCCCGTTGCATTTGGAGCAGGAACTGGAGCCATAGCTCCTATATCGCTGATGGTTTGATTTCGGTCAACCGAAATCTTGAATTGTTTTCTCTTAGCCAACTCTGGTCAATACCTCCTCCAAAAGTTTGGTGTAAGCTCTGGTAGCTTTACCCGAAGGATATGTCTGGCTTACAGGTTCATGCGCACTCTCTGCTTTTCTGGCATCCTCAGAGTGAGGAACAATAGCTTCCAGCATGAAATCACCAAAAGCTTCACGTATCTGCGGTACATAATCATGGGCAACCGCAGTACGCATATTAACAGCCTCAAAGAAAATCCCTGCTACTTTAAGGTCGGGATTAGCTCTACGGCACTGATTAGCGTATCCTAATGTAGTATTAACACCATCTACAGAATCATCGGCAGCGTTGACCGGAATTAACAAATATTGCACTGCCTGCATAATCTGAGCAATGTCCGCATCTACAGCCGGACGACAGTCGATTAAAATATAATCATAGTCGGTGCTCAGTTCCTGAACCAATATCTTGTATGCGTTTACACCAAGGATGACTGCATCAAGAAGAGCTTTAGTCGCAGCTGCATATCGGTCATCGTTTGGTATAATATCTACATTCTTATTCTGGGTCTTCATGACAAAATCTCTGGCCGGACGAGGATTATCACCAAGAATATTCATTACAGCAGACCCTAACTGTATATCTCCACGATAAGTTTTGGGGTCATAACCAAATCTCTTTGATAAATTCCCCTGTGGGTCAGCATCTATAATAAGAACACGATAATCACGTTTTCCCAGCAGGTCAGCAAATGCTGCGGTAGAAGTAGTTTTGCCTACTCCTCCTTTATTTGAACAAATAGCGATTGTTTTTGCCATGAACACAGACACTCCTTCTTTACCGCTTTCCAGAATACGGTTTCTGTACTTTTGAGTTAGTAGTAATATTGACTCATCTATCAACTGGCTCCCGGGAAGCCCTGTAACATCTGATATTACTTTGAACTTATCCTTCAGAGAACTTGATATCGAGGTCACAAACCTAACTCGAGGATTGTTCCTAGCCAAGAACGCCCTCTCCTTTACTGCACCTTAATTTTGTCACCTGTTTTGTACCTTTGTAAAATTGAAAGTACAAAACTTATGACATGATTATATCATTTTCTATGTGGAATGTATATATTTTTTGATAAAATACAAAAAAAATTATGTTATAATGATAAAACCTACCAACAAAGTGAAGTTTTTATAGCATATAAAAAATCTTCTTGACTCTGAGTGAGTTTTGCGTCACTG
Organism: Selenomonas ruminantium subsp. ruminantium ATCC 12561; assembly: GCF_000424065.1. Taxonomy (GTDB): domain Bacteria; phylum Bacillota; class Negativicutes; order Selenomonadales; family Selenomonadaceae; genus Selenomonas_A; species Selenomonas_A ruminantium. The sequence goes on along the minus strand of NZ_AUJE01000063.1, from coordinate 3,131 downwards.
AGCTATCCCCCATGATGAGTACATTATCAGCAGCGTTTTGGAAGGTATATATTATGACGTAACAGGAATTATATAGACCTGTGGATAAATCTGTGGATAAGGCTGTGGATTATTTACCCTTCACTTTTGACAAATGCGGAAGACGTTCACCAGTTAAATACAAATTGCGCTTCTCATTCACTTATTGACGATTCTCCACCCTTTTTCAAAACTCCCGTCCCCCCTTATAGTACAAGGGATTATCTCTACTTAGTGAATATATTTCGCAATCTTGTTTCTCGGAAAAAGTGCGTTTTCCATTCACTAGCACTTTGCTGATATCCACGCTCAGCTCCTTTATTATAAGGGTTTACGGGGATTTTGACTTATACTTACTCCAGACTTACAATTGCGAAATCTGTTCACTTGATATTGCGTTTCTCATTCACTATCTTGATACTATCTTTGGTCGCACACCCTCTAAATATAAGGGCTCATGCCACTTTATCCTCTTTTATACTTCCCCTGCCCTATATACTTATATTCTATATTCTTATAAAATAAATATTTTACAACAAAACACTCTGCCTATTGAGCGTTTTGTAAACATCACTTTCTACAAGTGAACACAAAACGCATTTTTCTTAACAAGTGAATAGAAAACGCATATATAACCATTATCTACTCAATGACAAGTGAATGAAATCCGCAATTTACAATACACACAGAAGAAATAGTACATCATCTTTTCGGCATTATATCTTGATATGTCTTTGCAAGTGAACAGATTTCGCATAATTGTTTTAAGTTTTTCCCCCATTTTCTCTATTTTATGGTCACAAGTGAATGCTTTCCGCAAAAGTCTCTTTATTTAATGGGCTCTATTCGTACTTCCTCATCGGTCTGGGCATTATTTTGCGGAAAGCATTCACCATATTTTCCCAAGTACAAGTGAACACTTTCTGCATTTAAATTTCACTATAAGAAAACCGTATACATTCACATTCCTATAAGCTGAGATATTCTAACAAGTGAATGATATCCGCAATATTTATATATAATTTTCCTTAATTATGCTGCCTTTTCTGGCGCAAGTGAATGGATTTCGCAAAAAATATGTTACTTTTTTCTCTCTAAACTCAATAAACTTATGTGTTCATGGCTATTTTGCGTTTTTTGTTCACTATCTTTTCTCAAAGTGCAAGTGAACACTTTCCGCAAACTTGTTTTACTTGATACCCATTGTGACTTAAGAGTATAATTTTACATGAGTATGTAGAAAGGACTGCGTGACGAATGGAACAGAAAAAAAGTGTTATCCATGTAGACCCACAAATAGACTATACAGCTACACTTCCAGCCATATTTGCCTCGGCGCACCATTCAATGACGATAAACGAGCTAAAAGCATTTCTCTTCTTTATCGGCTTGACGCAGGCAAATACTCCTGAAGATGAAAAAAAGAACTACCACGAATACACTTTCTACACAAGCGAAATGGCGTCTCGTCTCCAAGAGGATTTGAAGACCAAACGCCCTCGCCAGGTCTATGACACGTTTAGGTCCTTACAGAGTAAGACTATAGAATTTTCTGATGAAGAATATAAGGATGAAGAAGATGCTAACCGCAAATCATTTACCCTTTTCTCTGTAGTAGACTTTCAGGGACGAAAAAAGAATAAACCACTGACACTCTCACTCCCTGCTGAGCTCAACCAGTTTTTGTACGAGAGTAAAAGCCTCATACCATTTTCTTTTGATGAGCTTAATCAGATGTCTTCCATTAAGGCAATGCAGGTCTTTATGTACTTAAAGACTTTGGAAGCTAAGGGGACAAACTCTATACCTCTACTCCAGTTTATGATTGACTTGGGATTAAACACGAAGTCATACATGGATTTCAAGATACTCAACAATCGAATCCTGAAGCCTGCGGAGAGAGAAATCCGCCAGTCCACCCCTTACAAGGACTTTAGTATATCAAATGATGGTACCAGAGGCCGTTCGCCTAAGTACCTGTATTGGCAGTTTGTCGTTACAAGCATAGAAGATAATAGGGAAAAGAGATTGACCCTTGCTTCTTTGGAGCCGGATGTGGCTGAAAAGGTGCGTTCTCTCAGCAAAGAAAAGCAGGATGCTGTTATGAGAGCACTTCAAGCAGGATTCGATACGAGCTATGTTAATAAGCTTGTGGCAATCAATCAGGACGATGTAGTCTTTGGGGCGAATATAAGCCTGGCGATAATGCAATCTGAACGCAATCATTTATCACCTGAAGATACTGGTAAGATGATTTTGTCAGCTGTCACGAAGAACTGGGTTGAAAAGGACAGCAACAAGGAATATCTTAAGCAAAAGAAGATGGCTCAAAGAGTTCGTGCCACGCAGACTGAGCTTGAGTTAGGAATAACTCAAGAAGTGGAGCTGGACGCTAACTACAAACGTAAAGCAGCGGCCTACTTTACTGGAATGACCACAGAGGAGAAAAAAGATTTCTTCATCAAGAAAAAGACCTTTATTCTCAATGTCTTTGGACACAAGAAAGAATTCCAGATTGATAAGTATCTCCATCGCAAGGAGGATGGGAATCCGGATTGGCGATACAATGAGGTGCGTGCAGCCCGTGATGTCCTCATGAGTATGCTGAAAAATGGAGATTTGAAAATATAAAAATATAACGACACTAAAAAGTCCAACGTTGGACTTTTTGTACAGCAATCATGTGTTATAAGATAAACATCTTGAATCCCTGCGAGGTAAAGGATTCAAGATGTTTTTTTATCCAAAACGCCGTAAAACCCCTAACTTTAGTTATGGGGATATAAGGCGTGTCCACCGAATTTACGTAAGTAATTGAAGGTGGAGAATTACTTTTTAACTTGTGTTGTATTATCTTTCTTAAAGTTGTATAATACAAATATGGGAGAAATAAAATATCATTCAAGCCACAATATCGTATATTCATGTAAGTACCATATCGTGTTCTGTCCCAAGTACCGCAGAAAAGTGTTGGTCAATGGCGTTGACACCAGACTAAAGGAGCTGGTCAAGTCAATCTGTGAAGAAATCCAAGTCGATGTAATCGAAATGGAAATCATGCCAGACCATGTGCATCTTCTACTGGAGGTTCACCCGCAGTTCGGTATTCACAA
>NZ_AUJE01000062.1 GCF_000424065.1 Selenomonas ruminantium subsp. ruminantium ATCC 12561 | reverse complement strand
GGAAAGCAAAAAACTCTCGCCTTCCCTTCATTCATGTGAGCCCATATGAGCCTATTGATAAGTTTTCTAAAATGCTGGTATTTGCAGAAATCCACAATTCTTCAAAAGTAAGGTCATCCTTTTCCTATTCATTCGAGAGATTTTGTATAAATTGCCCTTCAATCATAGTGATTTCAACCTGCAATTATAAGCACACGGTCATTCTTCTATCAGCTCATGTTCTGCCAACTTCGTCTTGCCAGCCTTATAATCTTCCAACTTGCGCTCCAGATAACGGATATTGCTATCAGAATAAAACGAGTCGGGAGCAGCAGACACTTCAGCTTTCTTTGCTCTTACAGCTCTTATTAAAGTACTTTTACTTATACCAACCGCAGCAGCGGCCTCCTTATATGATTTCTCACCCTTGAGAATCATATCGACCGCAGCCTCCTTCCTAGCTTTGTCAATTGGTGGCCTGCCTTCTCTAAACCCTGCCTTGGTTCTAGCAATGGCTTTCCCTGCCTGTGTCCGCTCTACAATCATGTCCCTTTCAAACTCTGCAAAGGCCAGTAATATGTGAAGCATGAGCCTGCCTTGTGGCCGCTCATCTACCTCCCCCATATTGAGGATATTGACACGGATACCCTTGTCTGTAAGTTCCTTGATAAGCGTGGCTCCTTCTGTGGCAGACCTTGCCAACCTATCCAGCTTTGTAACCATCAGTGTATCACCGATATTGAGCCGTGCCAGCAGTGCATCCAGCTGTGGCCGCTCCGTAGTTGTCCCTGTGTATTGTTCCTCTATGACTTCATCACAGCCTCTATCCATAAGCTGCTGCCGTTGTTCTGCAAGACTGTTCCCCTTTACCTGGCCCCGAGTAGAAACCCGAGCATATCCATAAAACATACGCTTCCCCCTTATATAATCAACATTGACAATAATTTTTCGGCGTTTTGGCTGAAAATTTTTCCTATAGTTGGCCGTTTTTTAACCCCGGAGTTGGCAATAGCTATCTTTATGACCATAAGTTTTGATATATTGTCATAGCCTGATTTTACATTGCTCCTCTGTCGGTGTCAATACTTGTAAGTTTTGACTATTAAGAGGAAATTTGTACACCTTCCAGCTTTATTCTTTCTCTTTCTTTCTCTCTTAAAATGAGAAAGAAAGAGAAAGCGAAAGAACCAAGAGAACGTTGATATCGAATACAATTATAATGTTTGCATTTACAAACATTTAGCCTTATAATGTTTATAAATACAGACATTAAGAAGGAGGAGAAAATCGATAATGGGCAAAAAGATAGTCCTTACACCAAGCATCCAAAGAATCCTTCAGCGTATGGGAGAGCAAATCAAACTGGCCCGCCTACGCCGTAATATATCTATGGAAATAGTTGCCGAACGTTCCGGTTTGGGCAGGACAACCGTTTGGGCCATCGAAAAAGGCAGCCCTTCTGTTTCCATGGGAGCCTACGCAAAGGTCCTACATGCTATTGAAGGAATGGATAAAGACTTGCTGCTGATTTGCAAGGACGATGCTAAAGGCCGCTTGATACAAGACTTAAACTTAACTGTTGCCCGTAGGGCACCAAAGAGGAAGAAAGATGAATAATAAGACGATATACTGCTACTTGGACGATTACTACCGCGGTCAAATCCACCTTGGAAATTTATATGTACAAAAAGCTCGTGGAAAAGAAGTCTATTCCTTTGAATTTACGCCTGATTTTCTGGCCAGTAAGGAACATTTGCTTCTAGACCCGCAGCTGCAAGTTGATATTCCTGGCCGTCAATATGCTGACAATCAGATTTTCGGCATGTTTTCTGACTCTTGTCCAGACCGCTGGGGCAGACTTCTCATGAAAAGGCGTGAATCAATCCAGGCAAGAAAAGAAGCCAGGAAACCATCTGCCCTGCTGGAAAGTGACTTTTTGCTTGGAGTCCACGATGAAAGCCGCATGGGAGCATTACGTTTTCGTCTGGAACCTCAGGGTGATTTTCAAGCCAATGATGTTTACCTAGCAACTCCCCCATGGACGGAGCTGCGTCAATTACAGGATGCTTCCCGTAATTTTGAAGATGACAATGGTTTCGACGAATCATGGCTCTCCCTACTGATGGCTCCTGGTTCTTCACTAGGTGGTGCCCGTCCCAAAGCGACCGTTGCAGACGAAAAGGGCAATTTATGGATTGCCAAATTCCCATCCAAACACGACACAGAAAATGCCGGAGCCTGGGAAATGGTAGCCCACGACTTGGCCGAAATGTGTAACTTAAACGTAGCAGAGGCTCAGGCTTTGTCCCTGACCAAGGAAGGCACTACTTTTTTGGTAAAACGATTTGACCGCATAGGAAAATCCCGAATCCACATGGCCTCTGCAATGACCATGCTGGGCAAAACCGATAGCGATAAAGATGCCTCTTATCTTGATATTGCCGACTGGCTGACAGCACATAGTGCCGATGCTCCTGCTGACCTGAAGGAACTTTGGTGTCGCATCGTGTTCAGCATCGCAATCTCAAATACAGATGACCATCTGCGAAACCATGGCTTCCTTCTGCACAAGGACGGCTGGCATCTTTCCCCACTGTTTGATGTAAATCCTAATCCATATGGCAATAATTTATCTCTGGGCATTACCGAAGAAGATAGCACCCTGGATATGAACCTAGCTCTGGAAATGGCGGAATTCTACCAAATCAAACCAGCAGATGCCAAGAACATTATCGCCAACACTAAGAGCGTCATAGCTGATAACTGGCATATCCTGGCTAAAAAATATGGTCTATCCCGTACAGCTATGGAGCGAATGAGCCCTGCTTTTCTTTGACCTTCATGTACTCATATTCGGTAGGTTTTGGAAATAGTAGTCTCATATGTTGTTATTTTTTGAAAAAGGTATACTGTAATCAACCCCCCCTATTCTCAACATAGGATTTATATGATATAACACAAAATAGAAATATTATTTTTCTATTTTGTTAGAAGGTGGTGGAAGTTTATGTTGTATGATTTCTTAATAAGAACATATGGGCAAGGAGAGCCAATTTTTCTAGCCGATGTATCATATAAAGATATGAAACCAGCTATGCTGCGACAGGCCATGTCAAAGCTTGTTGAAAAGGGGCAGCTCCGCCGTTTTGATAAAGGTATATACTATATTCCAGACACAAGCATCTTTCCCTCTGGTGCATTCCTTTCCAGCGATAAAGTCATAGAGCGCAGATATCTGTCCGCCAAAGGCCAAAGATGCGGCTACATCAGTGGCCAGAACTTTGCCAATCAGTTTGGCCTGACCACCCAGGTGCCAATATCCTGCACAGTAGTCTCCAACAAGGCAACTACCAAAGAACGCCGAATTAGACTGGGACAGCAGGAGATTATCCTGCGTCAACCTCGTTGCACTATCACCAAACAGAACTATCTTGTGTTGCAAATCCTTGACCTGCTGGCGGATGTAGACAGATATTCAGAGATTGAGCAAGAGGAAGCCCGCCAAAGATTCAAGGACTATTTGGGCCGGGCAGAGATGAGCTTTTCCAGCATGGAACAATACCTCGACTACTATCCAGTAAAGATATTTAAAAATATGTATGAAATGGGGTTACTATATGGCCTACCTGCATGAAGATGCCAATGTTTTTACAGCTGTTATAACACAAGCAGCACAGAAACCGATCATACCAGAGGCTATTGACGAAAAGGAAAAGTAGGAAATTCCCTACTTTTCCGTATGAGGAGGTTTTGTTTATGAGTGCTATAACTGTAAATTTTCCAGATAGATTCATTGATAATGCAAAAGTTATGTCTAAGGGGCAGATAACAATCCCAAAGGATGTTCGTGCTGTTCTTGGTCTGGACACTGGTAGCCGTGTTACTTTCATTGTAGAGAAAGGTTCTGTTCGTATGGTAAATTCTGCAGTTTATGCTATGCAGATGATTCAAGCAGAAATGGCAGGAGAAGGGGATAAGGCAGGAATTACTTCTGAAGGAGAGGTAAATTCTATAGTAAAAGAAATCCGCAGCGAAGGCGAATAAATATGCGGGTACTAATTTATATGATTTATAATTAAAATTAGCTCAAAAACATTGATTATAGCTAATGTATTGACATCATATATTTATTAGCTATAAAACAGATACAAGGAGGTGATATTATGACTGGTTCAACAACAAGCATGAGCATCAGAATGGATCGCGTGGTAAAAGAACAAGCTCAACAGCTTTTTAAGAGTCTCGGTATGGATATGACAACGGCTATCAATATCTTTCTAAGACAGGCGTTAATACGGAAAGGATTACCATTTGAAGTTACTATAAAGGGAGCAGATTCAGTTCTGCTGCAGAAATTGGTCGAGGCTGATAATGACACTGATATTCACGGCCCCTTTCATACTACGCAGGAATTGATGGAGGAGCTCAACACTGACGAATGAAGGACCTCGTGACACTCCTTATACTTTATAAGTAAAAAATTTAGTTTACAAATATACGAGCCATAATTGATAAAAGCCCAGGTTCTGTGAGCTTTTATTAATTATGGCCCTTTTATCTCAAAATTTTCCTGCCCCTCACAAACCAGATATATGACCGACCTGCGCTGCCGTTTCCCTTTAGAACTTCTGTCTAATTCTCTTATTCTCGCCATAATAGTTCCTCACCAATAAATGGAATAGCACCATAACGGCCTTGCAGATAGCCTTTGGTAATATTTTCTGTTTTACGAGGTGAAAATTCCGTTAATGCAAATACCTCTGATTCTAGGCTCTTGTCGTTCTTTTCTACGAACCATATCTGATCCCGGCGCAACAATGTGCGCTCCAGCAAACCAACATCATGTGTGGTGAAAATCAGCTGGGCATGGTTTCGATTGATATTATGGTCTTGTACCATCTCAACCAGATGCCTTGTCAGAAGCGGATGCAGGCTTGTCTCGATTTCATCAATAGCAATAACACCGCCCTGAGCTAAAGCCTTCAGCCAAAGACCAATGCGTGAGAAAAAGAAATGCGTACCAGCCGACTCCTGCTCAAGCAAAAGAGAATACACACTATTCTCCTCTTTGCCTTCACCGATTCTGTGATAGGTAACTATCTGCTTTTTGCCCCCGCGCTCGATAACCTCAATGTTTTCCAGCCCCAGATCTGCTGTCAGCATTTCCTGCAGCAATCTGGATTTTGAGTCATTGCCCTGCAGAACAGCTTCGATGGAAGTGGTATATAGATTATCTTCATCATGGGCGTTCAGCAGCCTTGTAACAAACCACATAAAGGCATTCTCCGTAAGGGGATTGTTCCACTCATTGGATGTTACCAGATATAGCCGATTAGGCGCCGTTCTCTTGGCCAACTGATTCTGTTCCTGCATACTTTCCTTCGGAAAAGTAAATTCGTTGCCCTCCCTGCTAAAAATAAGCGCTTCCCGACCTCTTGGCCAATGATACAGATACTCAGATTTGATACTATCGCCGTCATAGGCAAAGCCATAGGCATACTTGATGCCATTCATGTAAAAAATAATATCCAACTCCGTAGGGGCTGATTGGGCCTCTGAAAAGGAAAACGAATCATAAGGCAACCTGTCCCCCTTGAGAACTCGAGCATAGCTACCACAAACCATCTGCTTCATCAGGAGCAAAGCATTAAGCAGGTTACTCTTGCCTGAAGCATTAGCACCATACACCGCCAAACAGGGCACCAACTTTACCTTACCCGCCTCAAACAGGTTCTCTGCCATTTCCTTATCACTACTCGCCCGGCAACTTATCGTTGCCTGACTCCTGATAGACTTATAATTCGTTACGGAAAACTGTACCAGCATTTTCCCACCTCCGTTTCCTTAATTATACTTTAAAAGTATGTATCCGTCGATTTAAGTTAATAATTTGCAATAAATTTGCATTTTTCTTGGTTAAATTTCTTATAACGTGATTTATAATTAAATATGAACCATACAGAAAAGCTAGCAATAATCGAGGGGCTTAATTCGAAAAACAAGCCTACATGTGGCTACATAGTTGGCGCTATATGGTCACCGGGCAAGGGTCTATTCCTTCAGGAGCAGCCTTTTTCGTGTATTAGAGAGGCATTTCTTAATTTTGGACATCGGGCCTATTTGTATTTTGAATAATGTAAACTAAAATCATAAAAAAGAAATTATGCAAGAGCTTGTTGCACAATTTCTTTTTCTGATTTTAGTTTACTTTTTTCTAAGGTCTAATATATATTCTTTGACCTTCATGTACTCATATTCGGTGAGTTTGAAGGAGCGGGTCTTTTTCTCATCCATTATACCAACAGTTTTAGGACGTCCGGCTCCCAAGCGCCTGCCACCTCGTCCATTGGCTTTTTTGCGTATTATCTCAGCAACCAATTGATACTTGGCAGGAATTTTATCAATGCGGTTATAGCCTTTCTTCTGATTCAATTCACCGATAGTAATATCAAATCCATTGCTCCAAATAAGAACACCATCTACCCTACCACATGCTGTCTGAACAATGTCTTTAGCCTTGTCGGCTGGCATAATCGTTAACCCTTCAATGTCCCCTGCTGTATAATGGCCATTCCTCATATAATCACTCTTTTCTTTAATTTGATTTCAGTATACCATAATCATACAAATTAAATCAAGATTTAATTTGTATGATTATCTTAACGTTAAAATAACATTATAATAAATGTATCATAACATATATTATACATTATTATTATTTTAATAATAATGTATAAATAACTCTATAAATATAGCCTAATCCCTTATTGTATCTATATTAATCACTTTTTATTCATTATATATTTTCATTGAAATCTATATTATTAATCTAGTGTTAATACCATATTAAATTTATTTAGATATCATATATAGTCATGAAAAACATAAGAGTACATCTATGCTTTTCCCACTATTTGACCTGTAGATAATCCCTTCGTTAAGAGAACACCAATATCAGATGGATATCCATGAAACTTCCTCAGAACGTCTTAGAGGATACTTTTATGCATAGTTGGTATGAAAGTATACATAATTCACTTAAAAGCCATTCTGGGGGATTTGAGAGCTATACACGATTATTTAATACCATTAGAAGGCAGGCAAGCAGGCAAATTATCAGAGATGACTATGAAAAATCATAAATTTTTAGCTTTTGTGGATAACTTTTCTATGCTTTGCTTGCTTTTAGCATATATGCTATATATGCTTTGCGCTTCGGGAAGCCGCATTATTAAAGGGCTTATGGCACTTTATCGTAGGGAAATGTGACCAGTTCGTAGGGAAATGTGACCTAATTAGAAGGAGTATCGTAG
>NZ_AUJE01000061.1 GCF_000424065.1 Selenomonas ruminantium subsp. ruminantium ATCC 12561 | reverse complement strand
CAAAGGTAAAACCATCAATCGTATCGCTTTCCATGGACAGCGTTTTGTAGCTTCTGGCGGTTTCATTAAGCTTACTGCCGCCGCTGCCGTAGAAATTGGTTTCGATACCATAGATCATCTTATCGGTCTTAACTACATAATCGAAGCGTTTTTCCATCTTGCCTTGATTGGAAATAGCAGAAAGGTCAATATTCCATTTATCGACAATTTCATGGATATACATTTCCTTAAAATAGTTTACATTCCGCTTAAAGCCAGCTTTGACGATAAAGCGTTCCACTAAGTTCTCCATCAGATGGCCACCACGATTTTTTCTGCCGTTGGAATCAAGTCCGGTTTCCACGCCTGTTGCATAATCCAAAAGATTGCCGATAATATGGTTTTCCAATAGCTCAAAAAGGCCAGTCTTGCGCATAAAAACAGCGTATTGCTCGACCGAATAATTGGCCTTTGCAAACTGATACAAATAAGCTCCATCTTCATCCATTGCGTAAATTTCATTCGCCCGCACGGCCAAAAGGAGCGGGATACATTTCATCACTTCAGGATAACGCATAAGCAGTGACTTAAAATCAGCTTCAATATTCTTGGAGCCAATCAGCGAATTTAGAATGTTTAATTCCACCTTCACATTGTCCACATTGCGGAATACTTTTGGAAAATCCACATAATAACCATAATCTGCGATACTTGATCGAAAACTTGCCAGCCATGTCGAAAAATCCCGTTTCATTACAACATCTCCCAGTCCTTAAAAATTAGAAATCAAAAGCTCACTTATCTTTCCCCGGGCTGTGGCCTTGCTGTTAATCATGCGAGTGGCCGAAACGCGCCGGATCTTATGGGCAGCATAAATATCGTCGAAGAACATATCTTCCTCGTCTGTATTTTTGGGATCGGAATTGCTCACGACGACTTTTGCCCCCTTGGCCGCCATTTCGTCAACGAACTTGGCCAGGGCAATCTGGTCATCATCATTAAAGCAGTCCGCCGTGTAGGAGGTAAAGCTGGCGGTAGCGGTCAACGGGCGGTAGGGCGGATCAAAATACACAAAGGTATGCTCGTCAATAAAATCCCGTGCCTTGCTGTAATCACCGCAGACAATCTCTACATTTTGGAGTTTTGCGGCAATGCCCCGCAAGTTTTCTTCATCACAAATCAAAGGCCGCTTATAGGCTCCCATGGGCACATTGTAAGCACCTTTTTTATTGACGCGGTAAAGGCCGTTAAAGCAAGTCTTGTTCAAAAAGATCAGCAGGGCGGCGCGTTCCACTTGAGCTGCATCACGGCCAGCCAGCTTCAATTCATTAAATCGGGCACGCATTTTCATATAATACGCCTTGCGTCCTTCGGTAAGTTCCGGCAGATATGCCGCCTGATATTCCTGCAAGCGGGCAATCAGCTCATCCACATTCACCTTGATGGACTTGTAGGCACCAATCAGTTCACGGTTCACATCACTGATGTAAACGGCATCAAGGTCAAATTTATTTAGCACATCAAACAGAACGGCTCCGCCGCCCACAAATGGCTCGGCATACTTGGTGAACTTGCCGTCGCCAAACGGATAGTAGGCAGAAATCTCGGATAAGAGCTGGCCCTTGCCGCCTGCCCACTTCAAAAAGGGCTTCACGCCTGCCTGCGGCTTTTCCACATAACGCAGACTCCGCGCATCCTGCGGCTTTTCCGCATCTGCGGGGATAATCCACACATTTCCCACCATTTCCGCATTGTGTATACGCTTTTCGGCACATAAAGTCGAAACCCGCCGCTGGGAAATCCCCCATTTGACGGCAGCTTCTTTTGCAGATATAAAGGTCATAACAGTCTCCTTGGTCGATAAAGTTTTGATAATATTATATTCTAGCTTTGGAATAATAGCAATATCAATAATTACTTTTATCAACTCAAAGAACAAGGAGGTTGATAAGTCAACACTGACTTATCAACCTCCTGCTTGGCATTATCTATTCTTCTTTTTCACTCATAAAGTTGACGGCTTTGGCTGGCGTAATGGTAGAGATAGCGTGTTTGTACACCATCTGCTGTTTGCCCATCACATCCAGCACCACCGTAAAATTATCAAAGCCTTTTACATTGCCTTTAATCTGAAAACCGTTGACCAGATGAATGGTCACACCGATATTTTCCTTACGCACCTGATTGAGGAACGTATCCTGTAAATTGATTGCTTTTGCTGGCATATAATCCCCTCCATGTCATTGCGATATATATCTTTAATTCGCCAAATCCCAGAAAAATCCTGCTAAATCCTGCGAAACGCTCTGCAAAAGGCGCATCCCATCCAGTTCATCTGCCATATACCAGTGAATATAGGGCATCTTGCGGAACCAGGTCAACTGGCGTTTGGCAAAATGACGGGTGCTTTTCTGAATCAGGTCAATTGCGTCTGCCTTGCTCATTTCCCCGGCGAGATATGCCGCGGTTTCCTTGTAGCCAATGCCCTGCATCGCCTGCATATCGCGGGTTACGCCGCCTGTGAGCAACTTTCGCACCTCATCTTCCAAACCTGCCGCAAACATCAGCTCTACCCGCCGGTTGATACGCTGATAGAGCCCCTGCCGCTCGCGGTTCAAGCCGATAACATAAACATCATAGCATAAATCGCCCTCGCCGTATTCCTTCTGCCGGGAAATCTGCTCCCCACCGAAGTGCGCTACCTCTAGCGCGCGAATCACCCGACGCAGATTGTTAGCATGAATCTCTGCCGCCGCTTCCGGGTTCACCTGCACGAGAAGGTCATGGACGTATTCCTTGCCCTTTTCTTCAGCCAGTGCCGTCATTTCCTGCCGGTATTCGCTGTGGTCAGCGGTTTCATTAAATTCATAGCCTTCCAACAGTGCCTTGATATATAGCCCCGTGCCGCCAGCAATAAGGGGAATCCGGCCGCGCTTGTTGATGTCCGTAATCAGCCGCCGTGCCTCGGCCACGAAATCCGTCACATTGAAATTTTCCCAAGGTTCCAGATTGTCCACCAGATGATGGACAATCCCCTGCCGCTCCGCCACCGTAGGCTTGGCCGAACCGATATCAAAGCCCTTGTAAAAGAGCATGGAATCGCCGGAAATAATCTCGGTATTTAATTTTTGTGCCAGTTCGATGGATAAATCGGTTTTGCCCACTGCTGTGGGGCCTAAGATAACAATTAATTTTTCCTTACCACTCATGCCTGCATTTCCCAAGTGCCACCGGGCTCAACAATATGCACCTCTGCCCGGCTCATGGCCTCAGTAATCTCCTTATAATGACGCACATCCTGATTGATGATGGGCCAAGTATTGTAATGCACCGGAATCACATGGCGGGCATTTAAGAGCTGTGCCGCCAGTGCCGCATCCTCAAGCCCCATGGTGTAATTATCGCCCACGGGCAGGATGGCATAATCCAAATCGTCCTTCTTGCCAATCAGCTGCATATCCGAGAACAATGCCGTATCCCCGGCAAAGTAAATCTTCAAGCCGCCCATATAAATAACATAACCGCAGGCAATACCGCCCGGCACGCCGCTGCTGTGCTGCGCCAATGTCATACGCACTTTACCAAAAGGCAGTGTCAGCGAACCGCCCAGATTCATGGGATGCTGCTTAAGGCCCGGTACCCGCGCTTCACACACGCCCAGTACCTCTGGTATCCCCACCAGTCCGGCTCCTGTACGGTCAGCGATTTCCGGTGCGTCGCCCAGATGGTCCCCGTGGGCATGCGTAATCAGAATAAAATCGGCCTCCACGTCTTCGACCTTCACCGTGGCCTTGGGATTGCCCGTCAAAAACGGATCGCACAGCACCTTGTACTGCCCATCGTCCAATAGGAAACAAGCATGTCCATAATAAGTAAACTTAACCATCGTCAGCTCTCCCTTCGAATAATTTGCCCGCTAACCATTACCATGTTATGCTATATTTATCATTATAACACAAATTCGAGGTAATGTTTATGCATAACTCTGCTGCACAGGGCATCGCCCTGCCCCAACTGACCATCTACGGAGAAAATTACACGGATACGCCCTGGCTGCTGATTACCGGCGGCCGCGCCCCTGACGCAAGCTGGCTCTCTAAGCTTCCCCCCACCGAAAAAACCTACGCCGCCGACCACGGCCTTGATACCTGCCACCGGCAGAATATTATTCCCGACTATATCTTAGGCGACGGCGACAGCGCCGCCCCCGACACCTGGAACTGGGGTAAAAGCCTCGGCGTCCCCGTAGAGGAATTCCCCACTGCCAAAGACCTCACCGACACCCAGCTGGCCCTTACCAAAATGGAAAAAGCCCCCGCCATCATCATCACGGGAGCTTTCGGCGGCCGCTTCGACCACCTGTACAGTTTGCTGTTTTCCTGCGCCCATCAACAAACGCCCTGTCTGCTGAGTGACGAGCAGGAAACAGTGCTTTTTGTAAAGGATAACGAAGAAATCACACTTCACTTCCACCAGCATCCGCATGCCATTTCCCTGCTCCCCTTCACGGCCGCCTGCACCGGCGTAAATATCGACAACGTCCGCTGGCCTCTTACGGGCGCTGCCTTAACTCAAGCCTTCCCCAACGCCGTCAGCAACGAACTGCTGCCTGACCAGTCCAAACTGGCCGTCAGCATCGAACAGGGAATTCTAGGCATTTACTGCCATTGGCAATAGGTAAGTTTTCGTTACTAAGGCGGCAGGCGGGGAGGGGATAACTTTCGTCTGCTTAGACAGGCTTGTCAAACGCTGCCGAAAGCCATCCCCTCCCCGCCAGCCTTACTTCGTACCTTTATCACTACAATGTAAAGCACCAATACAGTATGCAATAAGCCGTGTGGGCTGATGATATTTTTCCGCAGCTTTTGACAAGCCTGTCTATGGCGAAGGAAAAATATTGTCAGCCCACACGGCGCCTTATCATATCAATGTAATGTACACACTAAGCCCGGTAGCTGATGATGTGTTTCCGTCGCGTTTGACAAGCTTGCACAGAGGAAATACATCATCAGCCATCGGACGTCCTAGCACTTCATTGTAATGCACGCACTAAGCCCGGCGACAGATGATGCTTTTCCGACGCGTTTGACAAGCTTGTCTAAGCAGAGGAAAAGCATCATCTGTCGCCGGGCGCCTTACCGCATCGATGTTACACGAACCTCAAAACTTCCTCTGCCGCAATGCCTCATAAAGCACAATGGCCCCCGACATCCCCACGTTCAGCGATTCCGCCTGCCCATACATGGGAATATACGTCTTTTGTGCCACCGCCAGAATTTCCTGCGATACGCCATTGCCCTCATTGCCCAACACCACCGCCGTTCCTTTGGTAAAATCCTGTCCAAAATGGGGCTTTGCCGTCTCATCAAGTGCCGTAGCCAAAAGCTGCAAATCATTGCACCGCGCAAAATCCGTCAGTTCTTCCACGCTGACACCGCTATATACCGGCACATGGAAAATACTGCCCATAGTGGAGCGCACAGCCTTATCCCCATACACATCCACAGAGCCTTTGAGCAGGATTACACCATCTGCTCCCACGGCGTCTGCTGTGCGGATAATCGTGCCCGCATTGCCGGGGTCCTGCACGCCGTCCATAACCACATACAGAGGATTTTCCCTTTCTGCTGTTTGCGGCAGGAAGGAATTTTTTTGTGCCATGACGAGCAAAATCCCCTGCGGCGTTTCTGTGCCTGCCGCCTTAGCAAACACCGCTTCCGGTACCTCATAGAGCGGACAGTTTTGACTAGTCAATTTCTCGACCAGCTTTGCGCCCCGCTCCTGTTCCCTCATCTGACCGGTCAACAGGCCGAATTCCACCTGCCAGCCTGCTTCTGCCGCCATCTCACAAAGCCTTATACCCTCGGCCACAAACAGGCCCGTCTTTTCCCGCTGTTTGCGCTGTTTTAAGGCCGCCGCCAACTTGATTTTCTTGTTGGCGGGGCTGTCAATTCGTTCAATCATTTATACGCTCCTAACGTTAATCCCAATCACTGTCACCCTTGTGAAACTTACGCACAGCCTCCTCATGTTCAACCTGTGTCTGTTGAATGACTTCGCCATATCCAGTCAAAGCAGCAAACGGAGCAAACTGTGCCGCCCGCTTTTCCCGTGGCATAGGCGGGTGCTTTGACGAAATCGGATGCTCGTGCAAGTTTCCCAACCCCAGGCATGGTCAATCAACAGCTCCGCATTCACCCCGAACAGCCTATAGAGCAAATCCTCATTATGATATTCATGGGCACTGCCCAGCGAACACAGGGCCACATCCCCCATGGTAAAAAGGCCATGCTCCTGCAATTTTTTCGCATAACCTCTGCCCACCCGCCAAAAATCCGTAATCGGCCTGTGGTTCCAAAGTTTTTCCCGATAACCTATTTCGTCTAGTTCCGCAATGCGTACACCGTCTTTATCCGGCGGCATATGTTTGGCTTCAATATCCATGGCAATTTTCGCCAGATAGAGATTCGTGCCGATTCCCGCCGTTGCCGTTATGCCCGTTTCCTGCAGCACATCGCGAATCATCTGCATAGCCAGCTCATGGGCTGTAACTTTACGCACAGCCAGATAGGGCGACACATCAATAAACACCTCATCAATGCTGTACACATGAATGTCCTGCGGTGATACATAGCGCAGATAGATATTGTAAATCCGGCGGCTGACCTCCATATAGAGCGCCATCTGCGGCCTAGCCACCACATAATCCACCGCCATCTGCGGATTACCCGACAGTTCACGAGAATCAATGGAACTGCCAGACAGCTTACGTCCCACGATTTTCCGGCTGCGCACATTATTCACTTGCCGTATTTTTTGCTCGACCTCAAAGAGCCTTAACCGCCCCGGCAGGCCATACGCCTTTAAGGCCGGGGACACCGCCAAGCAGATGGTTTTCGCCGTCCGGGATGCATCGGCTACGACCAGATTGGTGGTCATGGCATTTAGCCCCCGCAGCTTGCACTCCACCGAAGCTTGACACTCCCCATGCCTAAAGGCAGGGATTCTTGGTTCGCTGAACACTGCGGCCTAGCCGTAACCAGTTCGACTTACACGTTCTCCCCAAGCGTAAATTCCCGTGTGTCCCACGGTACTAATTTATGTTAAGCAACCTGTTTTTGTTCTATTGCCTTTCGCAGTATATTTATTGCTGCATTGGCATCTCGGTCATGATTTGAACCACATGCAGGGCAAGTCCAATCCCTGATACCAAGATTCTTAGTTTCCTTGTTCTGGTATCCGCATTTTGAACAGGTCTGGCTTGACGGGTAGAATGTATCTACCTTCAAGATTTCAGAGCCATGCAATTCTGCCTTGTATTCAAGCTGACG
>NZ_AUJE01000060.1 GCF_000424065.1 Selenomonas ruminantium subsp. ruminantium ATCC 12561 | reverse complement strand
AATCCTATACTTCAAAGGCAAGCTGCCTTGACCTGGACGATATTCCTGTCTACAATGCCGAAAATCCGTATACTGGTATATTCAGTGGCAAGCGTGTCCAGCGTGGACTGTATCGGTTTGCCGATGGCAGAACTGCAAATGCCGATGTCAACGGGGCGGCAAACATACTTCGCAAAAGTAAGCAGAACTTCGATTTCGAAGAACTGTGTAGAGGGCTTTTGGACAGCCCATTGAGAATAAGGGTATCCTGACAGCTAACTCCTTTGGGATATGTCTGTCGGGCGTTAGTCCGTGTATCAAACTTCTCAAGAATCCCCCACTTCTATAAGTGGGGGAGGTTCAACCTATTGTTGTATACTATCCTCGTAAAATTACAGATTATTATCTGATTGGAGATCCTACCATGAAGAAAGAACTTCCTCACTTCAAAATCGGCTCAGCCTATGGTGGTACTCAGGAATGGTGCCCTACCTATTGGATGAATATTGGTGGCTGTGCCGCCATCACCGCCTGCGATTGCAGCATTTATTTTGAACTCTACAAAAACCTCCATGGCCTATACCCTTACGACATAAATGCAATCTCCCAGGCTGATTATGTGGACTTTGCCTATGTAATGGAGCCATACCTAAAGCCACGCGAATCCGGCATTGACCGTCTGGACATATATATCGACGGCTTCTCCCAATTTCTCTCCAATCATAACGCACCGGATATAACGTTAGAACCATGGGAAGGCACCAACAACCTCGAAGCGACCAAAGACATCATAATCCAGCAGATTGATAACGGCTGGCCCATCCCCTGCCTTACACTTCTTCACCAGCATCCTTCCATGGAAGATTATGTCTGGCACTGGTACATCATCAATGGCTACGAACAGTTCGATAGCACCCTGATGGTAAAAACCGTAACTTACGGGACATGGCGCTGGTTCGACATTGCTACCTTGTGGGATACAGGCAAATCCCCAAAAGGCGGCCTAATCCTCTTTTCTTAATAAGTAAACGCCGGGTAATAGCTCCCGGCGTTTTTTTATGACATCTTCTTATCATGTTTCCGCGCATAGATATCTGTCGCGAAATCAATCATTTCTCCCCAACTGCTAAACCGTGTAGTCTTGGCAACGTGCTTATCCATCTGTTCCTCGGGAAGATCCTCAAAATCCTGTTGGGAGGTTATGTGGAATTTCCCACCCTGCAGGAATTTCTCAAAGCTGCGGTAGTTCGTATACTTACGCATGAATGATTTATCGAATAAGTCCTCAAAATCCACCGACTGCGGAATCGCCCCCGGCAGCTGGTAGTAGCCTGTCAGCTTTACCAATTCTATCACCTCAGATTTTTTCTCTAACACACTGCCTGCTCACAGGCATTATTTGATATCTGCTTTTATAGACAACCATATTTTCTCCGGCACCTCGTTCACCGTCATTATCCCATGAACCAAGGTGAAGTAGTCCGGCAGTCTGTCCCTGCACCACTGGATTTCTATTCCCAACATATCCTGGGTTATGGCACTCAGGTCGAAGCCAAAGGCATCCAGCGAATATCTCATCTTATCCGGCAACCTGCATGGCTGACCTGCTTTCCGGCTGCACTCTATGCACAAATTGCATCCATCAGAGGAAAGGGATATGCTTCCAGAAAGTTCCCTCTCAAGCTTGCGTAGTTTTTCTTCCATGCGCAGCTTCACTTCAGACACAATCCTCCAGCCTTGATCTTTTATTTTGTCTGCGGTATCAGCATCTTCTATCACATGGCGTTCCAGATTGATCTTAGCCCCCACCACATTTATCCATTCAAATCGGGATAAATAGACTTCCGAATCTATATCTAACGGCGGACAGCTCCAGACGGTATCGTACCTTGGGCACTCACGACAATATGCCATGTATTTTTCCTTATCCTGATATCTCTGCCGAAAGAGCTCCATTGGCATCTTATTTTTCCGGTATTCCACAGAATAATCCATGTCATCACCCCCAGCAAATTTTATGCCTGCTTGTCCGTCATGGCATCTACCACAATCTTCCGCGCCTCAGGCGAAAGCATTTCGGCATCTTCTATAAGCTTCTGTTTAATCGCTTCACTTTCTTCTTCCGTAAGCCTGCGCACAAAAAAGCTGGTTAATATTTTATTGACCATAAATGCTCCTCTTATTTTAATTCAAAGGGTGTACCTTCATAATTCATAATGCTCACGCTCTCTTCAACCACAGCAGCGCATAGCTCTCTTAGACGATTCTGTGCATTGAACAGTTCTTCGTTTGTAGCCGCTTTATCAATAGCCTCTATCTCCCGCTTTGCACTTTCAGCCAGGAAAATTACCTTACCCAGTTTTTCCTTGCTGATTGCCAGTGCTACAAGCGGCCGCTCCGACTTCTCCCCCAGCATATTGGCCAGGGGACGAAATATATCTTCCGTCAGCATATTGGCAAACTCATTAATCTTAATCCTGTTGACTTTCAGCGATGCCTTACAAAACTCATCCTGCTCAACAAATCTGGGCTTATTCCAATCATTTAATGCCTTGACCACACGCTTCGTCTGTTTTTTTCCAGCCAAATCCATCTCTCCATTTCGTGCACTTTTGCAAAAATTCTACTCCTGTACTGGCAGCCCAAATTCCTGCCTTAATGCCAAATAGCGTGCCAGCTCCTTTTCCTTGACCGGCTTTGCTAAATCGTTGAATGTATGATGCATGACATCAGCGTCCTTCAGCACTTCATCCAACGGCTCATCCCTCACCAGTTTGTCATCATGATGGTATATAGCAGAGCATATGATGTCAATTTCCTTAGGGTTAGCCTATCAACACTCGATACCCTTACGCGCCTCGACACCTTTCGTATAGTAGTGCTTAACTTCCTTCATTTCTGTAACCAGGTCTGCCCGCTCAATCAGCCAATCCGGAGCACATCTTCCGGTAATCACCAGTTCCGTATTCTCTTGAGCCTTTTCCAGCAATTCCTCCACAGCACTTCTGCCTATCAGCCCAAAATGCAATGCCATATTGAGTTCATCTAGAATTATCAGCCCGTAATCCCCCGAAGATACTGCTCTTGTCACTTCAGCAAAGCCATCTTTTATAAGTTCAACATAATCCTGCGGAGGTTTCCCCTTCGGAAAAATCACTACGCTGTCTCCCAGCTTATCCCGCAGCTCATTGCTTAAAGTTCCTTCTTCTGCAACAAAAAACGGCTTACCACTGGTTCTTAAGATAAGTTCAGGCGCAAAGCCCTGAAGAATCTTCTGCTCACTATAGGCCAGACTTTTCATGAACTGCATGATGTAGACTTTCCTGCCTGCCCCTAATGCCCGGATGGCAAGTCCCATAGCCGCTGTAGTCTTTCCTTTGCCATTCCCTGTATAGACCTGAAGCATCACGCATTCCTCCGAATCAGCTCTGCCGCTTTGATTTTCTTATGCCGGTACCTTTTTCTGCCCTTTGTTATTTCGCCATATTCTATGGCCTTAACAGGACAGATATGCAGGCATCCCAGGCACTCTACACAGCTATGCTGCCATACGGGCTGCCCCTGAGGGCGCAGGATATTCCCTCTTGGGCATATCCTTTCACATAGACCGCAAGATGTACACTTTTCCCTATCGCATTGGAATTTTTCATCTATTTTCTGCTGTTCTGCTTTCCATTTATCATGATAACCTGCACAAAACTTCCTGAGCAACTGCCATGTCTCGTGATGTTCCCGCTTCTCTATGGCACCAGCTATTTTCTTCAGCTTCCGCTCTGCCAGCCAGGCCCGGATATTTATCCGCCAGTCTGCAGCTATATCCCGCAAGGGAATGTAGTTGGACACCAGCCGTACATACCATGCAGCATGTATCTGCCGATTCTTTTCCTTCAATATCTTTTTCGCATCCACAAACGGTCTGCCCCAATAAGGAACGCCGCAGGTAGCTATAGCAAAGATATACGGTGATTCCAGTATCGTGAGCTTTTGTAAGAATTCCTCAACCTGCAACGGCAGGCTAAAGTAATGCATAGGAAATACAAATCCTACACACTCCGCATTGACCTCCGGCCTGTCCTCATGCAGGGCTTCTACGATTGACCTTATCTCCGCGCCTTTAATAACCTTCTGCAATTTCCGCGCCACATACAACGAGTTACCCGTTGCCGAGTAATAGTAAATTACCGTGCTGATTTTCTTCACCCCATTTTGTTGTTTGATTTTACGATGCCAGCCTTTGCCATCTCGTCGCCCATACACCACAGATAGAACAAATTCCACTGCTCCATCGGGACGGAAATTTTTTTCTTGCCCAATCTGCTTTTCTTGATTTTTCAGGTCTCGTTTCCATAAACCATTACACAGACATTACATCAGGGGCCACATACCGAAATCAGCTCATAGCCCGCTTTTTTACCAATCTCCATCATTGACCGGAGTGATTTCACAAAACGACTATAATGTCCTTAATCCTTACCGGCTCAAACCAGAAGCATGCGCCCGGATTATGCCACTCTTCAATTTCGATAAGCGGGAACGGCTTTTCTTTTTGACGGCTGGCCAGCTCCGCAAGGATAGTCAGTTCTTCTTCCTTAACCTCTTTCCCATACCGATTCAGCGTTCCCAGAGCAATGTTCTTATTCTCGCCATGATAATCACTGCCACCGCTGATGTAGAGGTTATGTTTCTTCGCAACAGCCAGAAGCGATTCAATCTGCGCTTCATCAAAGTCCGAATAATGCATATGCAAATCAACCACAGCCATCCTCCTTTGCATCATCGTTCTTCATTACTGACAATTATACCGCTGCTTTACTTATTTTTCTATAATTGCTCGAAACAATGTTATGCTCTGCCGCCTTTGACTTTTTGACATTTATATGATATAGTGTTATTCATTATGACTATGTTATCATAGCTATCGGTTTCGGGAGGTTCCATTTTGATTTTCATTAACAACACGCCCATATTTTACCTTGCCAGAAAAGTCTTATTTGACAGCACCATCGGACTGGCCTTTCTTTTTGTCATCGCCACAACGCTTTTTGTCTATATCGAATTTAATATCACCTGGATTTTGCCTTTTAACGGTATAGTTGCCCTGTTTCTTTCCCTGGCCTGCCTGCGCAGTTATCGTAACAACCTCCAGTATTACACTGCAATCCGCCAGGAATGCGTTGCTAACATAAACCGCATTCTTCATACTGCTCCTGACAATCTTTCCGAGGATGAACAAAAGATCCACTCCAACATCTCCAATGCCCGCCAGCGCGGCT
This sequence comes from Selenomonas ruminantium subsp. ruminantium ATCC 12561, assembly GCF_000424065.1. GTDB lineage: Bacteria > Bacillota > Negativicutes > Selenomonadales > Selenomonadaceae > Selenomonas_A > Selenomonas_A ruminantium. The sequence goes on along the minus strand of NZ_AUJE01000060.1, from coordinate 2,735 downwards.
TGATGTCAGTATATGTTGCAAAACTGTCGCTTAGCTATTTTAACAACCACATCGCTGAATGGAATAAAGATTTTTACAGTAAGCATCGGTTCTTGAAGCATTCTAATAATGCTAGTCTGGTTCTCATGATCCTGAGCGCCATAATTCTTATCTATGCCCGACTATAACATACAAAAGCTCCGAATTAGGCTTTTCAGAAATCACTTTTTAATAATCTCAGACCTAAGCTGTCGTTGTATCACTATTTGCTGCAAAAAAAGACAAGGTAGCTGCATTCATGTGCAGTGTACTCTTGTCTTTTTTCTCTAGGCAACGATATCCACTTACCAATGCGAATGAACCTGCCGGTCTAATAGCAATGCAGGTGAACCTTTCTACCAGCCTGGCTGCGCCTCATGCCACCATATCCTTCACATACTGAATGAGAATGTTCTCCTCAGCATCAATCATCTTGTCTGGAACATAGAAGAACAGCTGCTATCGTCGACAGCCCGGTTCCGCCCCTTTTCATTGGTCTTGGCACAAGTTTCCTGTTCCTTGCGGCAGGTTATATTCCCCAGCATGGAGAAGCCGGACTTTCTGCGCGATAAAAATGTTTTGCCGAAATTGTTACAAAAAACATTGACATATCGCGAAAATAAGATATAATATAGGCATGAACACATTAGAAATTTACAAAGCTTTGGCGAACGAAATACGTTTGAATATCATGGAATGGTTGAAAGAGCCGGAAAAGCATTTCCCACCGCAAGGACTGCATTTGCCGGATGGCAGCACATGGACAGGAGGCGTGTGTGTCGGCAGCATTCAGGAGAAAGCGGGAATTTCCCAGTCCACGGTGTCCCATTATCTTGACATTCTTCAGCGTGCTGGGCTATTGAAAGCCGAGCGCATAGGCAAGTGGACATACTACCAACGCAATGAAGAAACAATCCGTGAATTTGGCGAGTATGTCAAGAGCAATCTGTGAAAGGGCAGAATCAACTGCCCTTTTCTAAGAAATATTTATATCTAAAAAAAGCGATATATAGATTTATTAAGGAGTGTTGTATCATGCATTTTGCCAGTACCGTTGTACGTCCGCCTTATGAGGCGAACAGTGTTTTCCTGCAAATAACGTCCGGCTGTTCCCATAATGCCTGCCGGTTCTGCACCTACTACAAGGATGCGCCCTTTGGCGTATCGCCATTGGATGAGGTCAAAGAGGATTTGCAGGAACTCAAGGAGTATGGCGTATCTTTCCCACGCATCTGGCTGCAGGGCGCCGACCCCTTCCTGCTGACTTTCGATAAGCTGAAAGCCGTTGCCGAGCTTATCCACGAATACCTGCCTTTTGTCCAGTCCATCGGAGGCTATGGGCGTGTGGACAGCGTAAAGAACAAGTCGGTTGAGGAAATCAAAGAACTTCACCGGATGGGGTATGACCGTCTCGTATTTGGCATTGAATCCGGCGATGATGCTGTGTTAAAACGCATGAACAAAGGTTATGAAGCAAAGGATATCGTGGAGCAGCTGGGAAAACTGACGGAGGCAGGCATGGATTATGCCGTCATTTTCCTGAGTGGTCTTGGCGGTCACGGCTATGGTCTTTCCCATGCGGAAAAAACAGCAGATGTTATCAACCAGCTCACGCCGTTTCGGGTCATGGCGGCAGGGCTTACTCTTTTTCCTGATACTCCGCTCATGGAAGATGTGAAAAACGGTACTTTTGTTGAAGCCACGGAAGCCGAACGAATTGAAGAACTTCAGACGTTTTTGCGTAAATTGACGATAGAAACGACCATAGATGCGACCAATGCTTCCATCATCACGCCTATCTATGGGCAATTGCCGAATGACAAGCAAAAGATGCTCGATACTCTGGAAACTATCTTTCGACGTTTCGGAGAAAAAGGCTTGCGTTCTCGGCGGGAAAATCTCCGCATGATTTAACATAAATATCTTGTTTGCCAAACAGTATGTGTCGGGGGAATCATCATGCACTATCATGGTCCGATTGTACGTCCGCAAACAGATGCGGACAGCATCTTTGTTGAAGTAACAGTAGGGTGTACGCACAACAATTGTACATTTTGCAATTTTTATGACGGCTATCCTTTCCGTGTCGCACCCCTCTCTCAAGTTGAAGCAGACTTGCAAGAAGCGGCAGCGAATTTTCCTCATGCAAAGACACTTCTTCATCAATGGCCCGAGCTTCCTCCGAGACATAACAGCCATCTTTAGTCATAAGAGCAACGTCTAAGCTGTCTACTGAAATCAACTGCTGTCCACTGATTTCAGGCATATCTAACGCAATCAATCTCGTGGGATATTCCTCTCCGGTGAACGTACCCCCTCCTATAGAGGCGGGAGCTTCCTGCTTCCACGAGAACAGCACCACTGACCCCGAAGAGTTGCAGCGACTTACACTCTCTCCACAGGCGTAGATTCCCGTGCGACCCACGGTATTTTACGAGATTAGTTAGGCAGATATTCGTCTAGCTTCTTCTCGAATATTTATTGCAGCGTTTTTATCGCGGTTATGGTGACTGCCACAAGCGGGACAATCCCATTCTCTCACAGACAAGTTTTTAGTTTCGTCATTTTGGTAGCCGCAAATATGGCATAATTGACTGCTTGGATACCACTTGTCTATCTTTATAAGTTGTTTGCCCTGCCATGCAAGCTTGTACTCCAGTATATTTGTGAACATGTTCCAGCCATTGTCGGCTACGGATTTACCAAAGCTGAATTTT
>NZ_AUJE01000059.1 GCF_000424065.1 Selenomonas ruminantium subsp. ruminantium ATCC 12561 | reverse complement strand
AGCCTGTCCCGAGATGAAGTATCTCATGGAGTAATCCAGTAAGATTCCTTGAAGAAGACAAGGTAGATAGGTTGGGAGTGGAAGTGCCGTAAGGCATGCAGCGGACCAATACTAATAAATCGAGGGCTTATCTTTCAGAGCTAAAATGTTCAATACAAAATTTCTTCTGTATAGTTTTGAGTGTAGATAATACATTCAATTAAATATCTGGTGACGATAGCTGAGTGGTTCCACCTGTTCCCATACCGAACACAGTAGTTAAGCACTCATACGCCGAAAGTACTTGTCTGGAGACGGACTGGGAGGATAGGGCGTTGCCAGTTAGTACCATCTTTATGATGGTGTTGATTCCCCGATAGTTCAGCCGGTAGAACGGTGGACTGTTAATCCATATGTCGCAGGTTCGAATCCTGCTCGGGGAGCCAATTATGATATACCTCTGGGGTGATTGGGGTATAGCCAAGTCGGTTAAGGCACGGGACTTTGACTCCCGCATCCGCTGGTTCGAGTCCAGCTACCCCAGCCAGATAATGGTTCACTAGCTCAGTTGGCAGAGCACCTGACTTTTAATCAGGGTGTCCCGGGTTCGAATCCCGGGTGAGCCACCATTAATTTCGGCGCGTTGGTCAAGTGGTTAAGACACCGCCCTTTCACGGCGGCTTCATGGGTTCGAATCCCATACGCGTCACCAATATCATGACTCACTAGCTCAACTGGCAGAGCAACTGACTCTTAATCAGTAGGTTCACGGTTCGATTCCGTGGTGGGTCACCATTATATGGGCGATTAGCTCAGCTGGGAGAGCGCCTGCCTTACAAGCAGGATGTCAGCAGTTCGATCCTGTTATCGCCCACCATTTTATGGCCCGGTAGTTTAGTTGGTTAGAATGCCGCCCTGTCACGGCGGAGGTCAGGGGTTCAAGTCCCCTTCGGGTCGCCACTTGTTATTAACGCCTACGGGCGTTAAATATATATGTGCCTTTGTAGCTCAGTTGGTAGAGCAGGGGACTGAAAATCCCCGTGTCAGTGGTTCGATTCCGCTCGAAGGCACCATTTTTTTTAGGCTGGTGTAGCTCAATTGGTAGAGCAGCTGACTTGTAATCAGCAGGTTGGGGGTTCAATTCCTCTCGCCAGCTCCACTTTTTGATATTATGCGGGTGTAGCTCAATGGTAGAGCCCCAGCCTTCCAAGCTGGTCACGTGGGTTCGATTCCCATCACCCGCTCCAGTAATGATACTGCCGGGGTGGCGGAACTGGCAGACGCAACGGACTTAAAATCCGTCGGTTGGAAACAACCGTACCGGTTCGATTCCGGTCCTCGGCACCACCAATTTCATATGGATTATACGCTGTAAAGTGTTTATTATGCGGACGTGGCGGAATCGGCAGACGCGCTAGTTTCAGGTACTAGTGGTGGTGACATCGTGGAGGTTCAAGTCCTCTCGTCCGCACCATTTTTATGTTTACTACTGTTTTTTGATATATTCGCGGTCGTGGCGGAATTGGCAGACGCGCTACTTTGAGGGGGTAGTGTTCACAAGACGTATGGGTTCAAGTCCCATCGACCGCACCATTTTTATTTTGAACATACAACTTGTTCTATGATATAATCTCATGGAACAAGTTTTTTTTATATAATTTTTTCTTTTTATCATTTTGCAGGAGTGATGAATCTACATGAAAGAAACGAAAATTGAAAACATCTACGAGCTTGACGGCCGGGTGCCTTTGCGGGCAGCCATACCATTTGGCTTGCAGCATGTACTGGCCATGTTTGTGGCGAACCTGACCCCGATTGTCATTATAGCAGGGGCAGCGGGCTTCGACCGGCAGATGACGGCCATGTTGGTACAGAATGCCATGTTTGTGGCGGGAATCGCGACGTTGGTACAGCTTTATCCACTGTGGAAAGTAGGCGCAAGATTGCCAATTGTCATGGGCGTGAGCTTTACCTTTGTTACAGCAATCTGCTTCGTAGCGGCGAATTTTGGCTATGGTGCGGTAGTGGGCGCTGTGCTGGTCGGCGGTATTTTCGAGGGGACATTGGGCCTTATGGCGAAGTACTGGCGGCGGTTCATCTCGCCAATCGTTTCTTCGATTGTGGTTACGACTATTGGTTTTTCCCTGTTGGGAATTGGTATCCGTTCTTTTGGCGGCGGCTATAACGATGGTTATGGTGCACCGGATAATCTCCTTTTGGGGACAGTGACGCTGGTGACCTGCTTGCTGTTTTCATCCTTTGCTAAGGGCTATTATAAGCAGCTGGCTGTTTTGGTCGGGCTGGTTGTTGGCTATGTGCTGGCCCTGGCCATGGGCAAGATTGATTTGTCCGCTGTGTTCAGCGGCGGTTTGATTTCACTGCCGGCTTTCTTGCCGGTGGCACCGGAATTCCATCTAGGTGCGATTGTATCCATTGGTATTATCTTTTTGGTATCGGCAGCTGAGACAATCGGCGATACGACGGCGATGGCGATTGTCGGTTTGAAGCGCGAGGTAAAGGAGAGGGAGATTTCCGGCTCGCTGGCCTGTGATGGTTTTTGCAGCTCTACAGCGGCATTGTTCGGCTGTTCCCCGATTACGTCCTTCAGTCAGAATGTCGGTCTTATCGCGATGACGAAAGTCGTTAATCGCTTTGCCATTATGACGGGCGCTGCGGCGATGATTATTGCAGGGATGTTTCCGCCGATTGGTGCATTTTTTGCTTCTTTGCCGGACCCGGTTTTAGGCGGCTGCACGATTATGATGTTTGGTTCGATTATGGTCAGCGGCATTCAGATGATGGGCCGTTTGCAGATGACCCAGCGTAATGCGACGATTGCAGCGCTGTCCTTTTCTATCGGAATTGGCACGACGACAGCGACAGAAAATGCCATCTGGCATATTTTCCCGCAGGTGGTGCAGGACGTGTTCAGCGGTAACTGCGTGGCGGTGGTATATGTTGTGGCAATTCTGCTCGATACGTTCCTGCCGGCCAATATGGAGGCAGAGAAGCTTGCCGAGGCAGAAGCGGCTGAATAAAACGAAGAACCAGCCATCAATAACATCTAAAAGGAGCATATACCATGAAATTACTGAAAGATCGTATTTTAAAAGAAGGTTACTGCCTGTCGGGCAATATTTTGAAGGTGGATTCCTTTATCAATCATCAGATTGACCCTGAATTTACCATGGAGATGGGCAAGGAGTTTGTCCGCCGCTTTGCAGATGTGGAGATTGACAAGGTGCTGACCATTGAGTCATCGGGGATTGCCATCGGCATGGCTGTTGCCTATGAGCTGAAAAAACGTCTGGTCTTTGCGCGCAAGAATCCGTCGCTGCTTATGCAGGAGGAGATGTATACCTGCCCGATTACTTCCTATACCAAGAAGGAAGCCAAGTTGGTGTATGTGCTGAAAAAGTTCCTGCAGGCCGGGGAAAATGTCCTCATCATTGACGACTTTATGGCTGATGGCAATGCCGCACTGGGGCTGGCCAATATCGTTGAACAGGCTGGCGGTAATGTAGTGGGCATCGGCATCGCCATTGAAAAGTCCTTCCAGCAGGGGGCTCAGCGTGTACGGGAAGCCGGCTATCGGGTAGAGTCCCTGGCTAAGATTGCTTCCTTAGCTGATCAGCAGATAATTTTTGAGGAAGATTGAAATTTTTTCCTGAAAAGTTATTGACAGAAGGCTAAAAGTACTTTATAATATTTTTTGTTGATTCGGTGATTTCATCGAATACAATTTAATAAGCGGACGTGGCGGAATCGGCAGACGCGCTAGTTTCAGGTACTAGTGGTGGTGACATCGTGGAGGTTCAAGTCCTCTCGTCCGCACCATATTCGCGGTCGTGGCGGAATTGGCAGACGCGCTACTTTGAGGGGGTAGTGTTCACAAGACGTATGGGTTCAAGTCCCATCGACCGCACCAGTTGAATTTTAAGCTCAGACGAGTTTCACTTTGTGGATTGTCTGAGCTTTTCGTGTATATCCGGGGAGGCGATTGTATGTGGTGGCGGAAGCTGATTATCCTGCCGTTGTTGTTTCTATTGCTGCTTGGCAGGGCTGAGGCAAAAGAGATTGACCAGGCGGAGCTGAATCTGGCCACAGCATTGATTTCCATGTCCTCCTATAGTGCGGAGTTGAATGTGCTGGCGCGTGAATGGCTGGAAGATTTGGGCTGGCTGATTGATACCCATGAATACGCCACGGCTTTGGCTGATGGCCGGGTGCATATCTTAGCCCGGCAGTTTCCCGATGGGGAACAGGTCTATGTGCTTGCTTTTCCGGGGACGGAGCGCAAGCAGGATGCCGTGGTCGATTTGCGGGTTACGCGTGTGCCCTTTGGGGGAACTACGCCGGCAGAGTTCAATGCGGTGGCAGCAGATGTAGAACATAAATCCGGAGCTAATCCTTTGGTGCATAAAGGCTTTCATGACTATACGCAGGCGGCTTTGTTCAGCGAGAAACTGCCGGACTTTGGCAACCTGACGCTGGGCGAAGTTATTGCGCGGGATTTGCGCGCAAATCCTGCGTATACACTCTATCTGACCGGTCACAGTCTGGGGGGCGCGGCAGCGACGCTGGCGGCGGCCAGACTTGCGGATATGGGCGTCAGTCCGCAGCAGCTCCGGGTGATTACCTTCGGTGCTCCGGCTGTGGGTAATACCGCTTTTGCGAGGGGCTACGAGAACCGTATGCAGCTGACACGCATAACGATGGAAGGCGACCCGGTAAAGGCGGCCCTGCAGTCGCTTTCGGGCAGTTATGCGCAGTTTGGCGAGAAGGTGGTCTGGTCCAGCCATTTAGAGCGCTTTCCCCATGATATGACGTTGTATTTGGATGAGGCTTTGCGTCATTATTATCAGGAGCGGCAGGGGAATGTGGAGATGCCTTCCCTGGTAAGTGGAACCGCTGAACAGGCCAAGGGGCTGGTCTATGTGGCGCCGCTGCAGTTTGACCTGAGCGATATGCTGGCCGTAGATAAGCCCTATATGCAGCAGGTGGTGCAGGGCATCTTGCGCGCGTCCTATCAGCCGCTGGTCTTTGGACAGGACGGCGAAGACAGCTTTCAGGCTGCGCACCAGCAGGGGGCAAAATTTGTTTTGGTTGAGCGCTTTCGCGGGGCGCGGATTAAAAATGAAAAGGCCAATTTCCGTCTGGTTTTGGAGGAAGAAATCTATGATGGGGAGGGGACTCTGCTGACCTTTCAGTCCTATAGCATGACCACCAGTATCCTTACACCGCTGGAGGCCGTCGGTTATCTGACGATGAAAGCCGATGATGCGCGTGAAATGTTATTGACGGACAAAAAGTAAGCAGGAATTTTTGGCTAAATCGCGAAATAGAACAATGTGTATGTGTATTGCCGCAAGGCGAGGAGGGTTATCATGGAAAAGTCGAAGGTTTATTTTACCAGCTTCCGTACGCAGGTGGGAACCAGCTGGCTGGAAAAACTGCGCCGTTTGTGCATTGCTGCCGGCATCAAGAACATTGATATGGAAGGTAAATTCGTGGCGATCAAGATGCATTTTGGCGAGATGGGCAATCTGGCTTTTCTGCGTCCGCAGTATGCCAAGGTTGTAGCGGATTTGGTCAAAGAGCAGGGCGGTCTTCCGTTCCTGACGGACTGCAACACGCTTTATCCCGGCAGCCGTAAACACGCTTTGGAACATATGGATATTGCCAATATGCATGGCTTTAATCCCATGACGACGGGCTGCCAGATTATCATTGGCGACGGCCTGAAAGGAACCGATGATGTGGAAGTTCCCGTGAAAAATGGTGAATATATCAAGACGGCTAAGATTGGTCGTGCGGTCATGGATGCTGATATCGTGATTTCGCTCGCGCACTTCAAGGGCCATGAAATGACGGGCTTTGGCGGTGCCATCAAGAATCTGGGTATGGGCTGCGGCAGCCGCGCCGGGAAGATGGAGCAGCATTCTTCCGGTAAGTGCGTGGTCAATCAGGAACTTTGCCGCAACTGTCATAAATGCGCCAAGGAATGTGGCTCGGAGGCCATCAGCTTTGATACGGGCAAAGCCTATATCGACCCCGAAAAGTGCAAGGGCTGCGGCCGTTGCATTGGTGCCTGCGGTTTCTCCGCTATTCGCAATGAGCAGTGGGATGCAGGCGATTTGCTCGACAAGAAGATGGCTGAATATACGCAGGCTGTGGTGCAGGACAGACCCTGCTTCCATATCAATCTGGCGATGGATATCTCGCCGAACTGCGACTGCCATGGGGAAAATGATGCGCCTATTCTGCCGGATATCGGCATGTTTGCGTCCTTTGACCCCGTGGCTATCGACCAGGCCAGCGCCGATGCCTGTCAGAAGGCAACGCCTGTGCGCGACAGCCAGTTAGGTGACAACCTGGCCAAAGAGGATTGGCATCATCACCATGATGTATTTATGGACAACAATCCGAATGTGCATTGGAAGGAAACGCTGGAACATGCAGAGAAAATCGGCATGGGGACGCGTGAATATGAACTGGTGACGCTGAAATGAAACAAGATGAACTTCGCCGATTGCAAAAAATTGTCGAAGTCCTGCGTTCGGAGAAGGGCTGCCCCTGGGATAGGGAACAGACCCACGAAAGCCTGAAGCCAGCCTGTATTGAGGAAGCCGCTGAAGTTTTGGCGGGCATAGATATTCTCAAGGACACGGGCAAGGCGGAAAATCTAAAAGAGGAATTGGGCGACCTGCTGTTGCAGGTCGTCTTTCATGCCCGGCTGGCAGAAGAAGCAGGACTGTTTAATCTGGATGATGTAGCTAAGACCGTCAGCGATAAGATGGAACGGCGGCACCCGCATGTGTTTGCGGGGGCGGCTGTCGAATCCGTTGACTGGGAAGCGATTAAAAAGAGCGAGAAGGCCGGACGCGAGTGGGAAGAAGGGTACCTGCCCGGGGCTTTTTCGCAGGCAGAAGCATTGATTGCCAAGGCTAGGGAACGCAAAGGCTTACATTGAGGTATTAAGACGCCCGGCGGCTGATCATACTTTTCCTTCGCCATAGACAGGCTTGTCAAACGCTGCGGAAAAGCATAATCAGCCGCCGGGCTGCTTTCGTGTATTCCTTACATCCGTTTATTAAGCCGCCGTGGGTATGGATAATATTTTTCCTACGCTGAGACAAGCTTGTCAAACGCTACGGAAAAACATCATCCATACCCGCGGCTTTTGTTTGTTGTAAACTGTTGTGGTGTCAGCTTCATGCTAAGACTAAGGCGGGTGGGGGTGGGGAGGACTTTCGGCAGCGTTTGACAAGCTTGTCTAAGCAGACGAAAGTTATTCCCTCCCCCGCCTGCCGTCTTGTGCCTCGAAAGAATCTTAACAAGTATACATAAATTGTGCACTGTAAAAGTCTGAAAATATATGATATACTGATAATAACCATTTATGTCCTGTTGGGGACGTTGAAAAGGATTTCGTTTGTATCACAGGAGGAGATTATCATGTCGAATAACATCAGTACGAATTTTGCGGCCTCGTTTTATCAGAATATGGGGCAGGTGGGGAAGAAAGGGCAGAGTGCGCAGAAAAAGGAGCAGGCACAGGAGGCTTTTTCCCAGTATATGCCGGATACGCAGGTAGAGTTGTCGGCTGATGGGCTGGCGTTAGCGGGGCAGCAGAAGGCCGGTGGTACGCAGCTTTCGCAGAAGGCGCAGGATTTGTTTGCCAAGCTGCAGGAGAAGTATGGGGATTATGATTTCTTCGTGGCCGAAGATCAAGAGGACATGAAGAATTATATGGATAAGGGGACCAAGAAGTATTCAGTGGTCTTTACCAAGGAAGAACTGGAGCATATGGCCAGTGACGATGAATATGCAGAAAAGGTTATCGGTCAGATGGAATCGGCTATTGATATGACCAAGCGCCTTGAGGACAGCGGTAAGCTCGGCGAAGGCGTGCATTTTAAGCAGGTGGCGATTACCTTTGATGATGAAGGGAATATGAAGCTCTTTGCCCAGCTGGAAAAGATGAATGCTGAGCAGCAGGAACGGCTGGAAGAGGCGAAGGAAAAGAAGGCTGAGGAAAAGGAGAAAGCCGCCAAAGAGGCAGAGGAAAAAGAAAAGGGGCAGGCGAAGCTGCCGCCGCGTAATATGGTGGAGATTGAGGCACGCTCTGAGGAGGAATTGTTGGAGAAGATTTTGGGGATTAAGTGGTAACAACGTATGTACAAGGCGCCCGACCTGCGGGTAATGGCTTTCCTTCGCTGAGACAGGCTTGTCAAACGCTGCGGAAAACCATCACCCGCAGGTCGGGCTTTGTGCGTACTGGCAGGTAATATTTTCCTTCGCT
>NZ_AUJE01000058.1 GCF_000424065.1 Selenomonas ruminantium subsp. ruminantium ATCC 12561 | reverse complement strand
CTCGTAATTGAGGAACTTCTTCTCCTTGAAATAGTATTGCCTGATGTTGTAGAGAGCCACATTGTACAGGTTATTGCTGTACTGGCACATCTCCCTGAGCATAGCATACTCTTCCTTGGAGAGTTTTCGGATTACATTCGATTGAGTTAGATACATCTTGTTACACCTCCTTTCTTACTATATACATATTATATGGCAAAAGAAAACAGTTGACAAGACTATCTACGTTGTTTTGTAGATTGAGCGGGCATCGAACCCGCTCAATCTACCGCCATTCATCTCCCACCTAAGAGGAAGGCGTCTTCTGGCGGGGGCGATAAAAAAGGACAATAGTTTCGCCTTATCCGGCTCCCTATCGTCCAGCTTATTCTTCATCAAAACACCTGATTGACAACGAGATAGCGCAGCCAATAAGAAAATCCCCGAAGCAGGGAAAGTGTTTAGGGAGATAGAAAATTTTTTGTATTCACCAGAAACTATCTTTATCTTTCTGTTTCTCAACCCATTTGTGAGCTGCGTCTTTTTTTACCCACCACTCATCAAAATAGATTTCAACGTCTCTTTCGTTGCTCTCATCGGAACATCTATGCGAGCCCAGCACGAAATTCCCCTCAAGGACATCACCTGGTTCGAGCCGATTCGGTTTGGCGTAATATTTCCGTACCCAGCCACAACTGTAGCCATGAAAACCGGATACAACCACGCTTTTATTCACAGCATTGTAATAAACTACCGTCGCCTTTTCCGCAAATGCACTGCTCGTTAGCATCAACGTCAGCAAAAACAACAAGGGGAATACTTTTTTCAACGACATGTTCCTCACTCCTTATCCTTATACCAATCGGCTTGTCCTTGCCGTAATATCCTGTTCCTTATATCCCCGAAGCAGGGAAAGTGTTTATTCTTTTTTACAAAAAATTTTCCCTATAATAGACGTACAAAGCCCGCGGAGCTGGTGGTGTTTTCCGCAGCTTTTGACAAGCCTGTCTATGGCGAAGGAAAATATTACCAGCCCCGCGGGCGCCTTTATGCCTCGATGTAAACCAAAATCCATACAGTACACACTAAGCCCGCGGAGCTGGTGATGTTTTCCGCAGCTTTTGACAAGCCTGTCTATGGCGAAGGAAAACATTACCAGCCCCGCGGGCGCCTTTATGCCTCGATGTAAACCAAAATCCATACAGTACGCACTAAGCCCGCGGGGTCGGTGATGTTTTCCGCAGCTTTTGACAAGCCTGTCTATGGCGAAGGAAAATATTACCAGCCCCGCGGGTGCCTTTATGCCTCGATGTAAACCAAAATCCATACAGTACGCACTAAGCCCGCGGGAGCTGGTGGTGTTTTCCGCAGCTTTTGACAAGCCTGTCTATGGCGAAGGAAAACATTACCGGCCCCGCGGGCGCCTTAGTACCTCGATGTAAACCTAAACCCGAACAAATTTATTTTTCCGCCGCCAGCCTCCCCTTCACGCGTGCGGGCACATACTGCCAGAACTCGCTTTCCGCCGCCGGCATCTCGGCTTCCCGTTCTGCCGCCAGTGCCTCATCGAGCCGCGCATAAGCTGCCTTCATGGCCTTTTCTCGCGCCTCGCCCTTGGCCTTGCGAATTTGGCCATGCTTTTCCTGTACATATGCCTCATGCGGAATCTGCGGACTATAGGAATACTCAATCGCCCGCTTGAGCCAGGCTGCCGGATAGCGGATTTCCTGATTGAACATCTCATACCAAAGCACCGCCAGTTCCCGGTCCACCAGATAAAGACCATATCGCTTCACCAGTGCCCGAATCGTATCCGGCGTAATATGGCACCGCGAACCATGATAAATACAACTCTCCAACGTTACATCACTCATGTCCTATCCCTGCCTTTCTTCAAGCCAAAAATTCTGCCTGTCCCGGCTTATCCCAAGGGTCACCGCCCCTGCCCGGCTCCTGCCAAAGCGCTGCCCGCCGGCCTGCCGAAAAGCCCATTTCCCGCAATTTCGCATAACAGATGGTATAACTAAACGTCCTATCATAACGGGTGCGATTCAGCCGCCGTCTTTTAATCAGCCCCATCTTCTCCAGCCGGGCAGCCGCCACTTTCACCTGCGACGGCGAAAGCCCCAGCTGCCGCGCCCATTCCGGCAGGGTATTATAGACCCAGAAATCCCCTGCCACAAATTTATGTGTCCGCTCCAGCCAATAATCAATCTGTGCGAGCAGCAAGGCCTCAGAACGTCCGATACGCGCTGCCAAATCCACATGGTATAGCGCTACACGTTCCCCCTTTTTCTCAATCATAAACAGCTGCCCTCCATTCGTTTCTGCAGCTGCCGCAGATTAATCCGCATGCCGTGCAGCTCCTCCATATGGGCAAAATAATGGTCAAAAAGCAGTTCCCGTCCCGCAATGATTTTTCCCCGCACAGAACCGGCCGACTCCCGGACATAGAACGTCCTGCCGGATAAAAAACGCACTTCCGAACCCGCGCCGTTCTGTTTCATATCCACAATCCGCGCGATATTTAGATAGGCCATCACCCCATGCCCCGTGTTCACCGCCTGCCGGAAACGCAGCGGCATCAGGATAAGCGACAGGCTGAGTTCATAAAAATCAATATGCCCCCGAACCCTGCCCGTCCGCATTCCCCGGAGAAGACGCATACGGGACAGGGACTTTCCGCGACAGGCTGCCAACGTATCCAACAAAGTTTCGACCTTACAATTCGGATACAATTCCTCAGTACCATCACTGCGGCGTACTACTGCGGCAAAACCGCCCGCAGCAGTATCCACTTCATAGAGCACTTCAATTCTTTTGTTCGTGCACAGCATTGTTGAAAGTTTGGAATTCATCATATACGCCTCTCCTCTAAAAATATTTGTGAAGGTGTCACGCATCAAGAAACGTTCTTCCCCTTCACGCACACATTATAGTCCGATTTGCTATAATTTTCAAGACACTTTACACATCTTATGTTACAACATTGCATATGTATAATTATTCATCTCGCATTTTTTATTATTTGCACAAATGTTTTTATCGATTGTACATGCTTTTTGTATATTTATACAACAATCCTGCCTGCCACCTTATCCTTTCGTAATCTTATGTTCATCCTATGGTATAGGTGAGAGACGGGCGGACTTTCCAAAGGAGCAAAACACGCCCTTGGAAGAGACGAAAAAAAATTTGTTATGCCGGTGGATTTTTCCTGTCCTGAAGTTATGTATAAGGGTGTAAGGGCAAGGCGCCACCCACACAATCAATCCACTCTACCAATGAACAGGAGGAATTCATCATGACTCAGCGTACAAACGCCGCCACCAAAATGCAGGTAAAGGTCATCACGGGCAGCGACAGCACCGGTAAGGACACCGTGGTCACCCGCACCTTTACCGTAAATCCCCAGCTGGCCGATGAAGACGTACTCGCCCTCGGCACGAAGCTGGCCACGCTGCAAAGTCTGCCGCTGAAGGGCGTCTGCCGCCAGGACAACGCCGGGCTTGCCGAAGTACACTAATCTTCAACAGCGAATAGAAAGGAGCTATCACCATGAAATCCACGTTAAAAATGATTCTGTCCCTCGAAAACGGCAAAAGCGCTACGTTTTCCCTTCCCTCCCCCCGTCCTGATCTGACGGAAGCCGAAGTCACGGAGGTGCTTGACGAAATCATCACCAAAAAGGCCTTCATCGTCGGCGGCAGCCCGGTAGAGGCCATCAAGCGCATCTACATTCAGGACGTAGACGACAAAGCGCTGGCCTAAGGCTATGGACGAGCCCATCTTAACCGCCATCTCCGCCGTCGGTTTCCCCATCGTAGTGACGTTCTACCTGTTGACCACATTCCAGCGGTCAATGGACAGACTCACCTGCCAGCTCGGGGAACTTACACGGGAGCTGCAGCGGCTAAAATAAACACCAGCAAAACTAAGCCCGTAGGAACCACATCGTTCCCACGGGCTTTTTCGATATAAAACAAAAAGCACCGCCAAAGCGGTGCTGTATATTCATATGGCAGGGGTAGCTGGACTCGAACCAACGCATGCGGGATTCAGAGACCCGTGCCTTACCAACTTGGCGATACCCCTGTGTCTTTTTGCGCTCTCGCGCATCAACAATAAATATTATAGCGGGGAGTCATTAAACTGTCAAGCACTTTTTAAAAAAATTTTACTTTTTTTGTAAAAGGTCGCGAGCAAAAGGCGGCGGGCAGGGAAGGCAATTGCTTTCGTCCGCTTAGATATGACGGTCAATTTAGTAAATGTAGGATGTACAGGTGTAAAAATTTCAGAAAAATCAATGTTTCGCCATTTTTTTACTCATTCTGTCCACTTTACGGTTTACTGGGGGGGGACAGATGTTATAATACAAGAGAACTCTAAATAATATTCAGACATCTTAAGGAGTGAATGCACTTATGCCTACATTAATGAAGAAAAAGAAATCTCTTGCCCTGCTGACCTCCCTGGGTCTGCTTTGTTTTTCCGGTGCCAGCGCGGCCCCTGCCATCCCCGAGAACCCCTCGGCAGCCCGTGAACAGGCCGAGCAGGCCCAGGCCAGCACCACCATTGAAAACGCCATTCCCGATGCGGCTGCCACCACCTCCGGGGCAAGCTTTGTCCTGCAAGCCCTCACCGTCCAGCAGGAACCGGGCCTGGAAGTAAAGCAGGAGAAGCTGGACCGCATCGCAGCCAAATATGTGGGCAAGACGGTTACCATCGGCGACCTGAACAAGGCCGCTGCCGAAATCACCCGCTATTGCCGCGCCCATGGCTATCCTGCTGCCACGGCCTACTTGCCGCCCCAGGAATCTGCCAGCGGCTCCATTAACATTGCCGTAGCACCGGGACGCTATGGCAATATCACCATCAACAACAACAGCACCAAGGTCAAGACCTCTGCCGTTGAGCGTCTGACCCACGGCCTGAAGCAGGGCGAGGTTGTAAGGGGCAAGAATCTAGAAACCGTCCTCTACAACATCATCGGCCTTGGCGGCGTGAAGGCTGGCGGCATGCTCAGCCCCGGCACGAATAACGGCGAAAGTGACCTGCAGATCCTCGTGGAGGACGGCAGGCAGTCCACCTATGTGCTCTATGTGAATAACTACGGTAGCAAGCCCGCCGGCCGCTATCGCTACGGCGTTACGGCTGACTGGTACGAGCTGGGCGGCAATGGCGGCCATATGGGCGTCAACGCCATGCTATCCAACAAGCACCAGAAGAACTTTGGGGTGCGCTATGACCAGGCCATTGGCCACAGCGGCAGCCGTTTGGGGCTGGGCGTCTCCCATGCCAACTATGAGCTGGGCGCGCGCCTCGAAGCCTTCGGTGCCGAGGGAACTGCCACCACGGTAAGCCTCTACGGCTCCACTCCCCTCTACCGCACCTCCAATGCGGGCTCCTACCTCTCCTACGGCCTTAATTATCGTGACATGACCGACGAGCTTACTCGTTTCGGTCTCCGCACCGACAAGAACAGCCTGGCTGCCCATGTGGGTCTCAACGGCTTCCTGAAGGACAACCAGACCACCTACGCCTATGATGTCAAAGCCTATGCAGGACAGCTCCACGGTGATACCCGTGTAGCAGGCGTCACGGCACCCCTGCCTCAGGAGGGCAGTTACCAGAAGGGCACCATCGATGTGAGCGCAGTACACACCTTTGCCCCCCATTGGGATATCCTCCTCAAGGGTTCTGCCCAGCTGGCAGCAAATGACCTGGACACCTCCGAGGAAATGTATCTGGGCGGCGCCCAGGGCGTCCGCGCCTATCCCCAGGGCGAAGGCTCCGGCGACAGCGGCTTTCTGGCCACTGCAGAGCTGCGCTACCATACGGGTGTCCCCGGCCTCACCCTCTCCACTTACTTTGATGCTGGCCAGGTGACGTCCAAAGGAGCCGGCGCCGACCTCCGCGACACCACCCTCAAGGGCTGGGGCGTAGGCATCACCTGGAGCCGCCAGAATGACTTCTTTGCCCGTCTGGACTACGCAAGGCGCATCGGCCTGGGCAGGAATGTCAGCCAGGATGCCAATGCCAAGGGCAGGATCTGGTTTACGCTGGGCAAGATTTGGTAATTAAGATGGCCACCGGGGAAGGCGGGAGGTTTCCCGCCTTTTCGGGCCTCTGTAAATATAAATAACAGATTCTTGCCATTTGTAAGAAAATTCCTATTCTACGCAAAATGAAAGGAAGCGATTATGATGACGAAAAAGGATTTCACTAAGGCTCTCTCAAAAAAGATTGCCCTGGCTTTGTCCATCGGCATGTTCTCCATTTTGCCTTTCGCCCAGGCCCTGCCCACCGGCGGTACCAGTGAAACGGCCAGCATTGCCACAGCCGATTCCACCATGAATATCACCAGCAGCCAGACCAACAACATCATCAACTGGAACACCTTTAGCATTGCCAACGGGGAAACCGTGAACTTTGACGCCCGCAATTACCTGAATCTTGTCAATGGTTCGGAAGCGTCCCAGATTTATGGCGCCTTAAACGGCCAGGGCATGGTCTTCCTGATCAACCCCAACGGTATCCTGTTCGGCCAGGGAGCCACCATAAATGTGGCCGCCCTCACCGCCTCCACACGCACCATCGACAGCGTGGACCAGGACGCCTTCATGGGGCTGAAGGCCTTTCACGACTACGAAAATCCTGAATGGCTGGTGAACAATCACTACCTCAGCCCGGATGATGTCAAATCGCCAGAAAAAATTGCCACAGCTGCTGTGGCGGCCAGAAAGGGAGCCATCTACGGAGGAAGCGAGGACTATATCGCCACCCGTGTCTATAGCGAAGAGAAGGACGAGTATGTCCAGGAAACCATTACGGTAAACCGCAAACGGGTGCTGCCTTATCCCAGTGACAACTTCATTACCAATCTTGGCCACACCATGACTACAGCCCAGGAGACTGACTATACTTTCGTTGACAATATGGCCGGGGAAATCGCCATCGCTGCCTTGACGAATGTAAACAATGCCTCGGAAATCCGTCTGGAATCCGGCCATGTCATCCTGCAGTCCGCCGACATGCTAAACGACCTGACAGAGGTAGTGACCAGGAGCGCCAGCACCGGTTATGCTATTGGCGGCCAGTATGTCACGGACAGCGGCACCACCGCAACTATATATGTATCGCAGGCTAACACCTCCAACCCGAACACAACTTACATCCACGGCCTGATTATCGGCGGCGATTCCACTAACGAAAGCGTGGCTATTTATGATGAAAGCGGCGCTAACCCTGTGCGGAGAATCAATCTTCATCCGTCCTATGTGAGCGGCGACGAGACTATACCCGCCGTCACAGAGTCACAGATTGGCTGGGGCGCCGACCTGAATGCCAGCGTCAAGGCGAATATGGGCAAGGTCATTACTTATCCCCAGTATGATTCCACCCGCTGGGAAGACGCCAGGCTGGACGTCAAGTGCAATTACGGTGAACAGGTGTGGAAAGAAATCGATCAGTACTCCACCTACCAGTTGGTGACCACCCCCGGCGCCCTGTCCGCCCTTGATGGCAAGGGCAGCTACCTCCTGGGCAGCGACATCGATATGTCTTCGGTGCAGAACTTCACCCCCATTGGTGGCGATGAATACGGCAATTTCAACGGAAACTTCAATGGGCTGGGCTACACCATCAAAAATATCAACGTAAATGCTACTGACGATAACAGGGTCGGTGGCCTCTTCAGCAGTCTCGGCATGAAAGCCACGGTGAAGAACCTCAATCTGGAAAATGTGAACATCCAGGCAGCCGGCAGTGCCGGAGCATTGGCCGGCTATGTCGGCGGGGCCACCCTGGATAACATCAAGGTCAAAAGCGGCACGGTCACCTCAACGAACTCTGATGCCGGCGGCATCGCCGGAGCGTACCGCGGCTACTCCCAAACCAGACAAAACGTGACGACCTACCCGGCCAAGTCATCCTGTCTCTATAATGGAGCTACAGTCACCGGTGCAGGCGATGTAGGCGGCATCTTTGGCAGCCTCGATCAGGGCACAGTCTCTAATGCAGTAAATACCGGCAGTGTCACCGGCCAGTCTGCAGGCGGCATTTTCGGCACCCTGGATACACACGCTACACTCAGCAATGCCTATAATACCGGCACGGTTTCCTCCAACACTTCTTACAGCAGCTACACCGGCGGCATTATCGGCAAGTATAATGACAGCACCTCCAAGATGGATAACGTCTTCAATCTTGGCGCCGTCAAAGGCCAGTCCACTAATGTGGGCGGCATCGCAGGTGGCCTGACCGGCAACGACACCAACACTTCTGGCATCACCAATGCCTACTATGCAGAGGGCACCGTCCAGGATCAGAACGGCAATCCCGTGACCAACGCCGTGGCCATCGGCACCGCCGAGCCTGGCAAGAATGTTGCCACCCGCATCGACAACATCTGGGGCACCAACCTGGCTGCTGCCTATGACACCAACACCAATACTAACACTGGCGACAACACCAACACCAATACTAACACCGGCGACAACACCAACACCAATACCAACACCGGCGACAACACCAACACTAATACTAACACCGGCGACAACACCAACACCAATACTAACACCGGCGACAACACCAACACCAACACCGGCGACAACACCAACACCAATACTAACACCGGCGACAACACCAACACCAATACTAACACCGGCGACAACACCAACACCAATACTAACACCGGCGACAACACCAACACCAATACTAACACCGGCGACAACACCAACGACATCGAAAAGGTTACTGGCAAACTTTACAGCACCTATGAAAACAACCTCACCGGTATCAACAAAACCGAGCCTGCCAACGATTCCGCAGCTCCCAACCCGGGACGTCCTGCCATCGATGCCCCCGAGACCTCTCTCCCCAACGGCACTGACAATATCGTTGAAAACACTAGCGACCAGGACCTGAGCAGCAGCAACGATGACCAGGAAGAAGAAAAGTAAACATTAGCCAAGCCAAAATGGCATAAGCAAAGCCGCCCCAGT
The DNA here is from genome assembly GCF_000424065.1 of Selenomonas ruminantium subsp. ruminantium ATCC 12561. GTDB lineage: Bacteria > Bacillota > Negativicutes > Selenomonadales > Selenomonadaceae > Selenomonas_A > Selenomonas_A ruminantium. The sequence continues at coordinate 1,030 of NZ_AUJE01000058.1, read as the reverse complement.
TTTGAACTGTTGGGCGGCTTATAGCTGAGCTGTACTGTATGCACCAGCCGAGGGAACAGATGATGTTTTCCCGGCGCCTTTGAGCAACAATGTAAGGTACACACTAAGCCCGTGCGGCTGGCTGTGTTTTTCCGCAGCTTTTGGCAAGCATGCCTATGGCGAAGGAAAAATACTGCCAGCTGCCACGGCGCCTTCGCACATATATGTCAACTGGATAATATACGCACTAAGCCCGTGGGACTGGCGATGCTTTTCCGCAGCTTTTGACAAGCCTGTCTATGGCGAAGGAAAAGTATCGCCAGTCCCACGGGCGCCTTCGCATATCTATGTACCTAAGCGGCAAATACGTGAAACAAATAACTAGCTGCAATATATGGAAATTGAACAAAATTGTATATATAATGTAACTATGTGTGAAATAATTTCCATTTAGGGGGCTTTTAACAGTCAAGCATAACTTATAAAAAGTTGATAAAAACCGATAAAAAGTCTAAGCAACCTAAGCAATCTTACTTTCCGATACAGAAATAGTACAATGTCCATCAAGGCATGGTATAATTATTTGTATAAGGGAGGTGAGTGCGATGATAAAGGCAGTCAGAATAAAACTCCTGCCGAACAACAAACAGCAGACTAAGTTGTTTCAGTTCGCGGGTGCTTCAAGATTTGCCTTTAACTGGGCTTTAGATAAGCAAATGGAGAATTTCAAGGAGGACAGAAAACTTCAAAGTGATTATGACCTTCGCAAGGAGTTCACCGTTCTTCGTAATTCTGAAGAATACTCGTGGCTTCTAGGTATATCCAACAATGTCACCAAGCAGGCTATCAAGGATTTGTGCATAGCGTACAAGAACTTCTTCCACAAGCAGAGGCAGAAAGGGTATGTCAAATATTCACCCAGGAAGCTGGCACATTTTGCCCGCATCGACAGGAAACCGACCGTCTATGACATGAACGGGCACCCTAAGTTTCGCAGCAAAAAGAATGGCGACTTTCGTTTCTATCAGGACAATGTAAAAATCCAGTTCAC
>NZ_AUJE01000057.1 GCF_000424065.1 Selenomonas ruminantium subsp. ruminantium ATCC 12561 | reverse complement strand
ATACGCGCCGCCGGTCTTGCCCGGCGCAGGTGACTAAAAAGCCCATATATTTCCTTGTGGGTCATTTCGTGCAACGGCGAAAAGTATTACCACCTCTGCCCAAACTGAGAAGTAACAAATAAATTCAATCTCGCAATGACATCGATAAACTGCAATTTGTCCCAAGACGCACAATTCTTCAAACGCAAAACCTCCGAATCTCCCCCAGCCTTTTATAAAGATTCTTCCCCGGACAAGTTGTATCATTCACATCCCGATGCCCCACAATCACGCCCTTTCCCAGCGGGTCAAGTCCATATTTTTTGCAAAGCCACCGACAAAGCTCCTTGACCGATTGCATCTGCGCATCCGTCGGCTTACCGATATCAAAATTTCCCGCCAGGCAAATCCCCAAAGAATGCTTATTGTGCCCTAGCGCATGCGCGCCTATCGCCTTCGGACGCCGCCCCTGCTCAATCATGCCATCTTTGCGAATCAGATAATGATAGCCAATCCCCGCCCATTTCCGTTCTTCCTGATGGAATTTATGAATCTCCGCTGCTGTAGAATCCTTATCCACATCCGGAAATCCCGTATGATGAATGACCAAAGCATCCGTAACCGAACGCTCTTCATATTCCGTAAACTGAAAAAAGCGTTTATAAATCATCGGCTCATAATAAGAAGCCTCCACGATTTTCTGCCCATCTGCCACGCCAAGCAAACAGGCCGCCCCCAAACACAAAAACTCCCGCCTGTTCATCACAAGCCCCCCTTACCAAAATTCCAATCCGCTCTCCACCAATCTTTATATACCTCCAACATTTCGCCTCCCGCCCAAATAAATCCTGCCTGCGAAATCACATCCCTATACACCATGACATAAAAGCACCTGCACCAAGAAACGTCTTTACCAAACGTAACTTGGCGCAGGTGCTTGCTTTTTGACCGGAGCGCACTGCCGAAGGCTGGCTCCAAAAAGAAAAATCTAAGTCAACGCTGAAAGCCGCGACGTGGTAACCGGAGCATTTAGCTAAGTTAACGGTATTAGCGAAGGAGCCATTTGCGCACAGGTCAAAAAGTAAGCACCTGCGCCGAGCCACTGCCGTCCCTTACAATGCACTCCATCAAACGCCCAATCGTTGTAATCGATAATGCTGATACCCATTCAAGATAAGCAGCACTAGCAGCGACATCCCCAGCATCACAATCGCCACCGCCGCAGCCGCCTGATAATCAAACTGCTCCAGCTTTGTCATAATGAGCAGCGGCGCAATCTCCGTTTCATAGGGCATATTCCCCGCGATAAAAACCACACTGCCATATTCGCCAATCCCCCGGGCAAAGGCCAGGGCAAAGCCGCTAATCAGCGGTGTCACAAGTTCCGGGAAAATCACCTTGCGAAAGATCAGGAATTTCCCCGCCCCCATAATGGCCGCCGCTTCCTCCAAGGAACCATCCAAATCCCGGAGCACCGGCTGGACACTACGCACGACAAAGGGTATCCCCACAAAGATAAGCGCAATGGTTATGCCCACCGCCGAAAACGCCGACGGAATACCTGCGGCATAGAAGAACTGGCCCAGCCAGCCATTTTCCACATAGAGCGTGGTCAGTGCAATGCCCGCCACTGCCGTCGGTAGGGCAAAAGGCAGGTCGATAAGCCCATCCATCAAACGTTTGCCGGGGAAATTATAGCGCACCAGCACCCAGGCCAAGAGCAGTCCAAACACGGCATTAATCACGGCCGCCGCAAACGCACAGCCAAAGCTCAGCATATAGCCATGCACCATGCGGTAATCCGTCACCTGCCGGATAAAGCTTTCTCCGCTCATGCCGCTAGCATAGAGTACGAACGCGCCCAGCGGCAAAAAAATCAACAACGACAGATAGAAAAACACAATCCCCAAGGCGACCCCGCCGCCCGGAATAACCTGCCCCAGCCTCAGCATAACACTTCCCCCTTACACTTACTTCTGATAAATCTGGTCAAAGGTGCCGCCATCGGCAAAATGTTCCTTTTGGGCTTTCGTCCAGCCACCAAAGGCATCATCAATGGTAAAGAGCTTGAGTTCCGGGAACTGGCCCTTGTACTTTTCAAAAACCGTCTTATTGCGCGGACGATAGAAATTCTTGGCGGCAATTTCCTGCCCGTTTTCGGAATAGAGATAGTTGATGTAGGCTTCAGCCACCTTGCGCGTGCCCTTCTTGTCCACGACCTTATCCACCACCGCAACGGACGGCTCAGCCAGAATGGACAGGGACGGCGCCACGATTTCATAATCCGGCGAATCCTTCAGCGTAATCAAGGCTTCGTTTTCCCAGGCAATCAGTACATCGCCCTGACCGCGCTGCACAAAGCTGGTCGTTGCACCACGGGCACCGGAATCCAGCGCCACTACATTCTGAAACAGCTTTTTGATAAAGCCTTTGACCTGCGTTTCATCGCCATTGAATTTCTGACGGGCATATTCCCAGGCCGCCAAGTAATTCCAACGGGCACCGCCGGAAGTCTTGGGATTCGGCGTGACGATTTTCACATCATCCCGTACCAAATCGTCCCAGTCGTGGATGTTCTTGGGATTGCCCTTGCGCACGAGGAAGACAATGGTCGAAGTATAGGGTGCGGAGTTATCGGGAAATTTCTTCAGCCAATCCTTGTCGATAAGCCCTGCCTGCGCGATTTCGTCCACGTCATACGCCAGAGCGAGCGTCACGACATCCGCCTCCAAGCCTTCAATGACCGAGCGGGCCTGCTTGCCGGAACCACCGTTGGACTGACGGAATTCCACATCCTGACCGCTTTCCTTCTTCCATTCCCCCGTAAACACCTGATTAAATTCGGCATAGAGTTCGCGGGTCGGGTCATAGGACACATTCAAAAATTCCCCTGCCCCTTTGCTGTCGGCATTATTTGCCGCCTGTTCACTGCCGCAGCCGGCAAAACCGATTGCCGTTAGTATTCCTAATGCCACACTTGCCGTTTTCCACCACTTCATTATGATTACCTCCCCAACATAAATATAAATAATTTCCTATATAAAATAAGAGGCTCCACAAAATTCCCCGCAAGGAATTTGTGGAACCTCCAATTTTTTTGGTCAGTTCACTGAACCGTATTTACTTCACACAAGCATTTAACACTTGTGTTCATTTGCGATGACCTTATGTTACACTATTACACCTATCATGTCAATAGGCAAGGCAAAATTTTACCTCCGTTTCCTCAGCAGCCGTATCCTCTGCCACTGCCTGGTCGAGCACGAAATGAATGAATTCATCTACGGCATCCTGACTCGGCACCTTGGCGGTATACATCTGATTGCCCATCTGCGGCACCATCATTTCCGGCATGCGCTCACACATAACCAGCTGCGCGCCATAGCGCTCCATAATTTCGCCATGGGTATGCACATACTGATGGCAGTCACGGCGGCTGGCATAGACACAGTAACAATGCTCACCGCTGTCCGGCAGTTTCCGATAGTTGTCCGTCACCATGTCCGCCCAAACCTGATACACATCGGTGGAATGGGCAAAGTCAATCATATCCGGCGTATAGCCGCCCGCAGGGCGCATATTGACTTCGAGCCCTACAAAATCCCCAACATCGCCCAAGCCCGCCTTTGCCTTGGTCAGGCGGAAAAATTCCAAATGGACAAAGCGGCTCTTGACGCCAAACGCCTTGACCGTAGCCCGGCCTACTCCTTTTAACTCTGCCGGGGCATGCGCAGCCGTATAATAGGATAAGTCTAGCTGTTTGAGCACGATATCCATAACCGAAGGCGGCCATACCGTCATGGACTCCAACAGCGGTTTGGAATCGGCATCGATAATGGCATCATAAGAGCAGATATCCCCGGTGATAAACTCCTCCATCACATAGGGCACAGGCAGATTTTTGGCAAAGAATTCCTGCAAATCCGCATCATTTTCAAGCTTGAATGTATCGCAGGCACCAACGCCCACATCCGGCTTGACGATTACCGGGTAATCCACTACCGCGATAAACTTCCGCGCCGCTTCAATGTCCGTGATTTTATGCAGACGCGCCGTCGGCACGCCCGCCTTGGCATAAAACTCCTTCATGGCGGACTTGTTCTTGATGCTGGCAATATTTTCATACTGGTAACCCGTGGTCACATGAAAATCCGTGCGCAAACAGGCATCCTGCTCCAGCCAGAATTCGTTATTGGACTCAATCCAGTCAATCTTCCCGTGCTTAAAGGCAAAATACGCCACCGCGCGGTACATCTGTTCATAGTCCGACAAGTCCGGCACGAAATAGTATTCCGTCAGGGAATCCTTCAGCCGCTTGTCCAACGCATCATAAGGACAGTCACCAATCCCCAGCACATTCACGCCATTTTTATGCAGGCGGTCACAGAAATTCCAATAATGCTTGGGAAAATGCGGGGAAATAAATACAAAATTCATTTGCTATTAGCCTCCAATTCTTGTTTCACCCAGCATATAGGGCAGGAAGTACAAAATCTGCTTCTGCCACCAACACCAGTCGTGGTTCACATCATAACCCCAAAAATCCGTCCAGCCATGAATCCCCTTGGCGTGGAAAATATCGCCCATAATGGCGGTCGTACGGCGGCCTTCGTCTTCCCAGGCGCCCTGACCGACACAGAGAATGATGGGCTTTTCGTTGTACTGCCGGATATACGGATGGTCAGGCGGCATCTGCGCCAAAAAATCCATCGGCGAATTTTCATAAAGTGTTTCATTCAGCCAGCCATCAAAGAAGAACTTGGCATCGTAAACGCCCGACAGGGACAATATCCCCGCAAAAAGTTCCGGACGGCGCAGGAACAAAATCGCCGCATGCAGACCGCCCAAACTGCAGCCGGTCACGATGGGCAGTCTGCCCGTGCCATTCCTGTCCGCGATAAAGGGCAAGACCTCCGCCACGATATAGTTATAATACGCTTCCTGACGGCTGGCACGCCAGCCCTTATCTCCCCAGACATTTGACCAGGTTTCCGTATCCACCGTATCCACGCAAAAGAGCTGTATCCTTCCTTCATTTAGATACCCAGACAGCGTATCAATCATGCCGAAGTTCTCGAAATTATCGCTCATGGCATCCTGCGTGGGAAACACCAAAACAGGCGTCCCCTTGTCCCCATAGATGCGGATGCTCATATCCCGCTGCAAGCGCTCACTGTACCAACTGATATGTTCTTTTACCATTTCATCATCCCCCTTATCCCTTCTTAAGAAAAACTCCAGACTTTTCCCGTCTGGAGTTTACCCGTTATTTATCTTTGACTTGTCAAATACCATCGCCATCCATAAACCGCTGTTTTTCCAAACGGTCAAAATGGGTAACTGTACCCTGTTTTACGATGATGCTCAAGCGGCCATAATAAAGGCTGGCAAGCTCCCGCTCAATGGTGCGGCGCAAATTCCGCTCGGTATCCTCCGACCATTCCGCAGGTTTGGGAATGCCCTGCCAAGGATGCACACGCATCTTTTCGGTACGCTCCACCTGAATCAGAACACCATTTTGGGCAATCAGTACCACTTCCCCGAAGTACAGGCCCCGTAAAACCGACATAATGTAATTCAATACATCAACAGGTACATCCTTCATACACATCTCTCCTAAATGACGATAGCATTATGTTACACTATTACACCCATCATGTCAATGGGTGTAATGAAAAATGTTAAATTTTTGCTAAAGTGTCATTCAGTTCAGAAAGATATTCTTTATCCTGCCCCAAAAAGTTCAAGGCGTAGTTAATGTGCAAATCGGCGGCAACCTCCACCGCTTCTTCTGCCGGTGCCAGTTTTTCGCTATGAAGCACTCTGGCTGAGTCCGAACCCTCCCTGGCGGTTCCTACATGTGCATATACGCCGGGAACGTCCTTGATGTACTCGGCAAAATCATCGGCGGCAAAGCCAAAGACCGGTGCTTCAGAAATCGTCACCTTATCCTCGCCCAAAAGTTTCCGGGCAATCTGCGCTGCTTCTTCCCGCGCTTGTTCATCGTTAATCAATGGGCTGGCATTGCAATCGTAGGTCACTGCCGCCTGCACACCGTACACTGCGGCTATATTTTCCGCCAGCTCGTGAATTTTCGCCTTGAGCTTTTCACGGTTTTCCTCTGAGAAGACCCGAAAACTGCCTTCGATAAGGGCACTATCAGCTACAATATTATAGGAAGTTCCTGCCTTAAAGACGCCAATGCCCACATTGACCGGTTCATCCGACGGCAAAAGCCTGCCCGAAAGCTTGCTGATTTCGCCCACCAATACCGCGCCTGCCTGCAGGGCATCCCTGCCCAGATGCGGTTTTGAAGTATGCGCTTTCCTGCCCGTCAGATTTATGCGGAAAAAATCGCAGGAGGCCGCATCTTCCTTGCGCGAAAACACCAACGTCCCGACTGGCACATCGGGGGCAATATGAACGCCAAAAGCCCTATCGTAATTGTTTAAGAGTCCCTGCTCCCGGAAATACTGCGAACCATGACCAAATTCCTCCGCCTGCTGAAAGACCAGCAGTACCGTACCAGCAAAGCGGTCTTGCAGCTCGGCAAGTTTCTTGGCCGCCGCCAGAAGCGCCGCCGTATGAATATCATGGCCACAGGCATGCATGACACCTGGATTTACGGATTTATAGGGTAAATTCGTCTGCTCCTCAATGGGCAGTGCGTCAATATCCGCCCGCAGGAGAATCGTTCTGCCATTGTCACGGTGCCCCTTTATCCACGCAAAGGTTCCGGTTTTCTCCACTTCCTGATATTCTATGCCAAACTCGGTCAATTTTTCCCGAATGAATTTCGCCGTATTGTATTCCTGATTGCTCAGTTCCGGATGCTGATGCAGCCATCTGCGGCATTCCCGGGCAAATCCGCTGTCACAATGAAACATATCGCTCCCCCCGTTCTCAAATAAAATATTCAATCGTCCGTTCTGCCGTAAGTTTATTGCGGGTATCAAACAGCAGGACCGCCTCCCGCTCCCCTGCACGCCCCAAAGCATACGGCGCAACATCCTCCCGGTTAAAGCAGGAAAAAGGCACAACGCGGTTATAGGACAGTGGCTGCGACAAGGTGCATACAATCTCCTCACCGAACGGATTTTCCGTCATATAATACGGGTCAAAAAGATAAATCTTTTCCCCATCCCGCTTAGTCAGCAATACATAATGTTCCCCGTCCATATGCAGGCGCACGACCACCACGCCGCCACGGTTCAAGGCATCCACCACCAGACTGTTCTCGCCGAAATACACCGCTTTGCCCGAAAGATATTGGCTTTCGATAGGCAAAAGCCCTGCCTCGCCCACACCGGACAGCCAGCGGGATAAAAACATCATCGCCATGCGGGAAGTGCCGTTTTTGCCGGGCACACCGCCTTTGCCATAGCAATCCAGCGAATAAATCATGATGTTGCGCAGGATTTCCGGCTGAATTTCTTCGCGCTCAAACAGATAGGAAATCGCGTTGAGCATGGAGGTCGGCCCGCAATCATACTCCGATACCTGATAACGCAAGGGATTTTTCATAAACAGGTCACCTCTCCTACATACCTAATAAAAAAGAGGTTTTGCACAGAATTCACGTTCTTGCAAAACCTCCGGTTATCCAGTCAGTTCTTTCGTCCACCTGACGATGACCTTATGTTACAACATTACACCTATTATGTCAATAGGCTTTAATTTATTTTGCCAAAAAAATTTTCCCACCGCCAATAATATGGCCCTGCTCATCGTAAAATACCGCCGACTGACCGGGTGCCGGAGCGCGGACAGGCTCGGCAAAGTTTATCTTTATCTGGTCGTCAGCGATACGCTGCAAGCTGGCCGCCGCACCTGCATGGTGGTAGCGTATCTTTACCTGCGCTGAAACATCTTCGCCTTCTACAACCTCACGCGACATAAAGCACAGGTCTTTACAGAAAACTTCCTGCGTGTATAGCCCTTCCTCACCGCTTATGACCACTTCATTGGCGGTGGCGCGTATCTCCTTGACATAAGCAGGATAGCCTAACGCCAGCCCCAAGCCTTTCCGCTGGCCTACGGTATAATGGATAATCCCCTTATGCTGACCCAAAACCTTGCCCGTTTCATCGACAAAATTCCCCGCCGCCGTCAAATCCTTATCGCTGTATTCCTCGATGTAATCGGTATAACTGCCCTCGGTAACAAAACAGATTTCCTGTGAATCTTCCTTATCCGCTACATTGAGCCCTGCTTTGCGGGCAATGTCCCGCACCTCGGCTTTGGTCAGCCTCCCCAAGGGCAGAATGGTACGCGCAAGCTGTGCCTGCGTGAGTTTGTAGAGCATATAGGACTGGTCTTTCTGCTTATCTGCGCCCGCCCGCAGGGTATAGCGGCCATTTTCCAGCCGCTCAATGATGGCATAGTGACCGGTCGCCACATAATCTGCCCGCATGTGGGTTGCCACACTTAACAGCTGCTCCCACTTCACATAGCGGTTGCATTCCACGCAAGGGTTGGGCGTGCGCCCCGCTTCATAATCCGCCACAAAAGGCTTCGTCACATAATCATGGAAACATGCCACCGTATTCCAGGGATAATAGGCAATACCCAAAATATCCGCCGTCCGAGCGGCCTCATCGATCTCACAACACTTGCTGCTGCCACTCTCCCACGATTTTAACGTAATGCCAATAACCTCGAAACCTGCCGCCTTCAGCAAATACGCCGTCACCGCACTGTCCACCCCGCCGGACATGCCCACGATTACCTTACCTCTGCTCATAGCCAAAAATTCTTCCTCTCTATCGTTCACTGTCCATGATGACCTAATGTTATACTCTTTAGCCTATCATGTCAATAGGTATTTAAGTGCGCAGGTTTACAAGTTGACACATCAAATGTCAAAAGTATATACTTTACTATTAAAAAGATAGTGTTTCATTATTTTTGTACAGTCATGCTGTATTTATAAGCAATCTTAACAAATATTGTTAAAGATTTTTACAAATTTTATTGTTCATTAACTGCTCTCGACATGCCGAGTATTGGATAAGTCCGCACCAGGCAAGCGGTCTACGCAGCAACTACCACAACCGGACGCAGCACTACGCCCTCTATCCCGTCTGCCGAAACATTCGGGAATACTTTTCTCATTATCTGGAAAGCTCCATTAACATCAGCATTTATGAGTCTGCCATTGTTTGCTCGGAACAGTCCGCGATGTATCCTGCGAGTCTTGTCATAGTTTTCCTTTACCGGGTCTTCTTTATCCAGGAATGATGTACCGCTCGTATAGCTTTCTTCCGTCAGGAGGACCGCTATGCCTCGTTCTCTTGCTTTGTACTCAATCATCTGGATAAGTCTGGCAAAAGGAAGCTGCACAAAGTGCTGGTTGACTCGCCGGGATAATTTACTTTCCTGCTTCCATTCCTTGTTTTGTCCTATGACAATGGTATTTATCTCCAGTTCTGTACATTTTTCAACTATCAATTTACTGGCCTTATGCATGTAGTCAGCAATCTTACGATTCCTTTTTGCCGTAAAATGCCGAATCCTATTAGACGAATACTGTCCGGTCATTTGTTGACAGACACTTTTCAGGCAGGCCAGTTTCTTGTTGTAGAATTGGTTTATGGACTTTTGCACCCGCCCATTTACAATCAGTGGGGTCACTCCTGTGTTCGTTGCCATTGTCAGCAGGTTATCCACGCCTATGTCTATACCCGCATATCTGCCGTTGTCCTCTTTTTGCGGAGCCGCCTTTATGGTATAGACTATCTCCATGACAATATTCGTTCCATCGGGGATAAACCGCACCTGCTGAAATGTATCAAACTCCCGTTGGCTTTCTTTGTCTTTCATAAATTCGGGAACTGCCTTGAAACCACGAAAAGACCTGGGAAATATGACCTCGGCTCCCTTCAGCCTGCAATTCTGGTTTGTCAGCACCAGTATGAATTTGCCGTTCTTTTCCTTATATTTCGGCAGCTTTGGACGGCCAAGATACTTTTCCTTGTGCTCCT
>NZ_AUJE01000056.1 GCF_000424065.1 Selenomonas ruminantium subsp. ruminantium ATCC 12561 | reverse complement strand
AATAAGAAGTTTTCACTTCTCAAACATCTGGCTTTAATCATGTTGCATGATTATTTGCATTGTTTAGTTTTCAAAGAACAATCTTGTTTTGCGCTTCTTTCGAAGTGCCTGTCGCTTCAAGCGACTCATTTATCATATCACATTTGTTTTAGACTGTCAAGAACTTTTTTAATTTTTCTTTTTTGTCTAAATTCGAAAGCAATCACTTACAATCCCTTGCCAATCAAGGCTTGCTGGATTGTGTTTTCTGTGCTCTCGCCTAGCGACTTGTATTATATTACACGAGTTGCATGCATATGTCAACACCCAAAATGAAAAAAAAATGAAATTCTTGCAAGCCTATTCACCTTGCGGTATAATAGGCCAAAAAGATAAAGGAGCTGGTTACATGATTTCTACTCGTGGGCGCTATGCCCTGCGCGTCATGATTGATTTAGCAGAAAACGAAAACGGTAAATATATTCCCTTAAAAGATATTGCAGCCCGGCAGGAGATTTCCAAGAAGTATTTGGAGATTATCGTAAAGGATTTGGTTGCTGCCGGTATGGTGGTCGGTGCCAGTGGCAAAGGCGGCGGCTATAAGCTCTGCCACCGCCCGCAGGAATACAATGTGGGCGAAATCATCGAACTGATGGAAGGCTCCCTTTCCCCGGTTGCCTGTCTGGCTGACCAGAATTATGAATGTACCCGCACAAACATTTGCAAGACGCTCCCTTTATGGAAGGAATACAGCAGTCTCGTACACGATTTTTTCTATGGCAAGAAATTAACCGATCTGCTCTAATACAAATGGCACTGTCCAAGAATTTTTCGGACAGTGCCATTTTATATGGGATTGAGCGGTTAATCGTTAAAGAGTTCCGTGGAAAGGTATCTATCTCCGGTATCCGGCAGCAGAACCACAATGTTCTTGCCTTTATATTCCGGACGCTGAGCCAGTTTTACGGCGGCAGCTAATGCTGCGCCAGCGGAGATACCGACCAGCACACCTTCGCTATGGGCAAACTGACGGCCATACTTGAAAGCATCTTCGTTGCTGATGGGCAGAACTTCATCGTAGACCTTGGTATCGAGCGTTTCCGGCACAAAACCTGCGCCAATGCCCTGAATCTTGTGCGGGCCTGCCGTCCCCTTGCTGAGTACCGGCGAGCTTTCCGGCTCTACGGCTACAACATGTACATCCGCCTTCTGCTTTTTGAGATAACGGCCTACGCCCGTAAGCGTGCCGCCCGTGCCTACACCAGCGATAAAGGCATCGACTTTGCCTTCCGCATCCTGCCAGATTTCCGGGCCGGTCGTTGCTTCGTGAATAGCCGGGTTTGCCTGATTCGTAAACTGGGAGGGGATGAACGCATTCGGCGTCTCTTTTGCCAGTTCTTCCGCCTTGGCAATGGCCCCCTTCATGCCTTTGGCACCATCGGTCAGTACAATCTGCGCACCATAGGCCTTTAAGAGATTGCGGCGCTCCACGCTCATGGTTTCCGGCATGGTCAAAACGGCTTTATAACCACGGGCTGCGGCAAAGCTTGCCAGCCCAATCCCCGTATTGCCGCTGGTCGGCTCAATAATCACCGTGTCTTTGGTGATTTTGCCCTCCTTTTCCGCCTGCTCAATCATGGCTTTGGCAATGCGGTCTTTGACACTGCCGGCAGGATTCAGATATTCCAGCTTGACCAGAACATTGGCCTGCAGGTCATTTGCTTCAATGAAATTATTTGCTTTTAAGAGCGGCGTATTGCCGATAAGCTCTGTTACACTGTTGTAAATCTTTGCCATGACAAAATTCCTCCTTGTCGTTATTTGGCAGCTGCAAAACCTTTTTCGAGGTCTGCAATGATATCATCAATATGTTCCGTACCGATGGACAGACGGATGGTGCTCTGGGAAATGCCCTGATCAGCCAGTTCTTCATCCGTCAGCTGGGAATGCGTCGTGGATGCCGGATGAATGACAAGGCTCTTGACGTCAGCCACGTTAGCGAGCAGAGAGAAGATTTCCAGGCTGTCGATAAACTTCCAAGCCGCTTCTTTGCCACCCTTGATTTCAAACGTAAAGATGGATGCACCACCGTTCGGGAAATACTTTTCGTAGAGTGCATGGTCCGGATGATCCGGCAGGGACGGATGGTTAACCTTAGCCACCTGCGGATGCTTGCTCAGGAATTCCACCACTTTCTTCGTGTTTTCTGCATGACGGTCAAGGCGCAGGGAGAGTGTTTCTACGCCCTGCAACAGCAGGAAAGCATTGAACGGGGAAATGGTTGCGCCCGTATCGCGGAGCAGGATAGCGCGGATATAGGTGACAAAAGCAGCCGGGCCAACTACATCGTAGAAGGATACCCCATGATAGCTCAGATTCGGTGCTGCGATGCCGGGATATTTGCCGCTGGCTTTCCAGTCAAACTTGCCCGCTTCAACGATTACACCGCCCAGGGTCGTACCATGACCACCGATGAACTTCGTTGCCGAATGTACGACGATATCTGCACCATGTTCAATCGGACGGATGAGATACGGCGTGCCGAAGGTGTTGTCGATAACCAGCGGCAGACCATGTTTGTGTGCGATTTCGGCGATAGCATCAATATCGGGAATATCGCTGTTGGGGTTGCCGAGCGTTTCGAGATAGATGGCTCTCGTGTTTTCCTGGATGGCTCCTTCTACTTCGGCAAGGTTATGGGCATCGACAAAAGTGGTTTCCACACCAAAGTCCGTCAGTGTATGAGCCAGCAGGTTGTAGCTGCCGCCGTAGATGGTCTTCTGCGCTACGATATGACCGCCATTTGCTGCCAAAGCCTGAATCGTGTAAGTGATGGCTGCAGCACCGGAAGCAACTGCCAGAGCTGCCGTACCGCCTTCCAGAGCTGCGATGCGCTTTTCAAACACATCCTGCGTAGAGTTGGTCAGACGGCCGTAAATGTTACCGGCATCAGCCAGGCCAAAACGGTCAGCCGCATGCTGGCTGTTGCGGAATACATAAGAAGTGGTCTGGTAAATAGGTACTGCACGCGCATCCGATGCCGGGTCCGGCTGTTCCTGTCCTACATGCAGCTGTAAAGTTTCAAATTTGTACTGGCTCATAAATAAAATCCCCTTTCATCAAAAAGAGGTTCCAAAAGCACCCTTCATGCCAAGGGTCTTGCTTCTGGAACCTCCAATTCTTTTGGTCAGTTCTTTTCTCTTTTTAGGTTGTATGCCAAATGTTTTTGGCATGTCTATATATTACAATGTTACACCTATTGTGTCAATAGTTTTTGAAAAATTATTTTTGACTGACGCGGATTATCTGCGTAAACTCCTCCCAGCCAATCCGGTCGAGCATATTGCGGAAGCGTTCACCTTTATTGGCGTGCTGTTCAAAGTAATCCAGCGCGGCATCGAGCGCCTTGCGCAGTTTATCCTCACCATAAATCAGCGGCACAATCTTCTTGCCGATGGCAATGCGGTTGCCGTAGAGCCCGCCAAAGGACACGACAAAGCCGGTCTTTTTCTCAAAGGCATCGAATTTGCAGCCCTTGGTGCATTTGCCACAGAAATAGCATTTCTTTCTGTCCCAAAGGATTTTGCCCTTTTCTCTGTCTAAAGTCAGCGCTCCCCGCGGACAGATTTTTACGCAGGCGCCGCAGAGCTTGCACTTATCCTTCTGCCAGACGGGTTTTACGCCACCTTTGATGCCGATATCGTTTTCCTCGGTCTTCAGGCAGTTGTTATGACAGCCCGTAAAGCCCACCTTGAACTTATGCGGCAGCATTTTACCTGCATAGCGCTCGGCAAATTCTTCAGCCAATTTTGCCGTATCAATCAAGCCCGAACGGCAGACGGCATTGCCCTGGCAGGCGGTAATCGTACGCACCTGCGCACCGCAAAAGCCTGTGGCAAGGCCGCCCGCTGCCAAAGCCTTTTTGACTTCCTCGATATCCTGCTCCTTGATAAAGGGAATCTCGATGCCCTGACGGGAAGTCAGATGCACATAGCCTTCGCCAAATTTTTCCGCCACTGCCTGCACGGTCTGCAGCTGGGCAGCGGTGAACTTGCCGCCCACGCTTTTCAGGCGCATGGAAAAACAGCCGGGCTGTTTCTGCTGCATAAAGCCATGGGCTTTGAGCTCCTTGTAATCGTATGCCATAGTATCAGCTCTCCTAAATTTTTTCTTTAAGTATACCCTTAAATCCCTTCGCCGTCTATGCCGCTGAAGACTTCCCGTTCGGTGCGTTCGAGGCGCACGATTTCGCCGTCCTTTACCACAACGATAAGTTCGCCATTCTGCGGCAGGTGATTCATGATATAGCGCATTGCCTTCTGGGAGAACTCGCCATGCGCTTCCTTCTCTGCCGCCAGCACAATGCCGCCGCCCGCCACATCATAGCCGTCCACCAGCACAAAGCGCCCTGTTGCCTGATAATCCTGAAAGCGGTCAAAAGCGATTTCTTCTTTGAGTTTCAAAATCACCTCAGCCACATCATTGAGCCGGATTTCCTTGACCGTATCGGCCGCCCGTTGGTCAAGACTTGAAGCGTCAATAAGTTTTTCAATGCTTTCCACCTGCGCTTCCACTTCCTGCGTGCCGAGTTTTAGCTTATAACGGCGGTTGAGCTGCAAGGGCTTTTTGCCAAGCCAGAACAAGGACACACGCAAACGCTTGCCCGTGAGCGGCGGCGTATCGCCCGCCCGCGTGATGATTTCGCCCCGCTGGTTGAAGAATTCATCGGCCACCTGTATGCCGGTGGAACTTCCGGCATACGCCTGTGTGCGCTGATCTTTTGCCTGCCAATAGGGAAAGGCCACAACTTTGGTCTTGCGGCCGCCGGGATAGATGGCGATTTCATCGCCCACAGCCAACTGCCCTGCTTCAATCCGTCCGGCGATTATGCGGCGGGAATCGAATTTATAGACATCCTGAATCGGCAGGCGCAGAGCGCGGTCAACTGCCGCCTGTTCACCTTCCAACAGGTCTAAAGCCTCCAACAATGGCTCCCCCTGATACCACGGCATATGCACCGACTTGCTGGCGATATTATCCCCCTGCAGGCCGGACACAGGAATATACTTCAGCGGATAAATCCCTAGTTCTGCTAGGAATGCTCCCATATCGTGCTTGATTTTGACAAAGGCCGTTTCCGCATAGCCCGCCAAATCCATCTTATTGACCAGCACATAGACCTTTTTAATGCCCAACAAACTCAACATATAGGCATGGCGGCGGCTCTGTTCCTGCACGCCCTGTTTGCCATCGACAATCAAGAGCGCTGCTTCGGCGCCGGCAGCACCAGAAATCATGTTCTTCAAGAATTCCTTATGGCCCGGCGCATCAATAATCACATAGTCGCGCTTAGCGGTAGAGAATTGAATGCGCGTGGTGTCAATCGTAATGCCCTGTTGCTGTTCTTCCTCGAAGGCATCCAGCAGATAGGCGTATTCAAAGGGCTTGCCCGTATCATGTGCGATTTTTTCGACCTTGTCAATGGCTCCCTGCGGCAGAGAATCCGTATCGTAAAGCAGGCGGCCAATGACCGTGGATTTGCCGTGGTCCACATGACCCACCACGACGATATTCAACCCTGCTTCTTTTTGTTCTAATGCTTTCCCCATTACATATACCCCTCTTTCCGCAGTTTCTGCATCGCATAGGAATCCTCCTGGTCCTGCTTGCGCCCTGCCCGCTCGCTGGTGGTCGTATGCTTTAATTCCTCGATGATTTTATCCAGCGTGTCCGCCTCCGACTCAATCTGCCCCGTGCAGCAGGCGCAGCCCAACGAACGGTAACGCCTGCCGTTCTTGGCAAAATACAAATCAATGATGGGAATATTTTCCCGGCGGATATACTCCCAGATATCTAATTCATTCCAGGCGAGCAACGGATGGACGCGGATATGATGACCTTTCGGAAAATCCGTCTTGAACTGGTCCCAAAGTTCCGGCGGCTGGTTGGCATAGTCCCAGGCATCATCCTCCTTGCGCTCACTGAACACGCGCTCCTTGGAGCGGGAACCTTCCTCATCGCGGCGCACGCCCACAATCAGCCCATCAAAGCCGTATTCCTTGACCACCTGCTTGAGCCCCTCGGTCTTTAGTGCCTGACAGCAGGCCAGCCGCCCTTTATCCGGCCCCATGCCGGCATCAATGGCCGCCTGATTGGTATGGACAATCAAATCCAAATTGAGTTCCTTGGCCACCCGGTCACGATAGGCAATCATTTCCGGAATCTTGTGCTTGGTATCCACATGGATAAACGGGAAAGGGCAGTGGCCATAAAAGGCTTTTTTTGCCAGCCAGAGAAGGACGGTCGAATCCTTGCCGATGGACCATAACATGCCCAGCTTTCCCAATTTCTTGTAGGCTTCCCGTAAAATATAAATGCTTTCTGCTTCCAGCTTATCTAATTTATCTGTTGTTTCGATTGCTTGTGACATAACGCTCCCCCGTTTATTTAATATTGATTGGCTTCCTGCTTCGCCGTGACGATTTCCTCCTGGCTGCCGTCCGGCCACTGCATCTGCCATTTGATTTCTTGTTCATTGTTCTCTGCATAGAGCCGCCCGCCGCGGCCGCCCAAATCTGCCGCCAGATAATAATAGATTGCCTTGCGCGGGCATTCCTTGACACAGGCGGTGCAGCCCCAGCAGTCCCGCACCTCGCGGATAGCGGCTTTTCCTGCACGAAGCTGCAGGAGATTTCCCGGGCAGACCTCCGTGCACAGGCCACAGCCCACGCATTTCTCTTTTTCAATGGCGATACTCATCCGGCCGCCTCCTCTGCTTTTGCTGCTAACGGACGGCGGATAATCTGAATCTGCCCATCTTCTAATCGCGAATTGATAAATACCTTGAACTCGTCGCGCATCTCCGGATAGTCCAAGTACTCGGCAAAGCCCGGCCAGCGGGTTTCCTTGCGCGCCGCTAGATGCGCCAACAGCGCCTGGCAGACGAGCAGCCGTTCCCGCAGTTCAAAAATCTTGAGCAGCCCATAGGCATCTTCCGCCCGCAGGCTGTCGCTAAGACTTTGCAGACGCTCGATATGCTTGGCGGCAATCTGCAGGGAACTTTCGCTATAACCGTAATGTGTCTTAATGCCGCCGGCATATTCATCCATAGCCTGCTGCATAGCTTCTTCGAGACTTTCGGTCGTATAGGGACTGTCTGCAGCTGTGCCGCTAAAATGCTGTATCTGCTTGATAATCGTATCTTTTATGCGAACTAAATCCAATTTCCTTGCCGCCTTAGCCGCAAATCTTGCCGCTGATTCAGCGGCTATCTCCCCTTCGACAAAGGCTCCCGTCACATATTTTTGCGGACAGCCGCCTGCCACATCCCCCGCCGCAAAGAGTCCCGGCAGAGTCGTTGACCGGTCAGCGCCAATCCAATAGCCGCTGGCGGTATGACCACCGACCACATAAGGCTCGGAACCTTCGATTTCCACATCGAACTCCTGCGGACTTAGGCCGCTTTCCCGCCAAAAGAGCGTTTGCGCCGGCGCCATATTGAGATAGGCCCGTTCCAAAGCCGCCGCCTGCTCCGGGCTGATACCATGCGTGGCCAAATAGCAGGGACCATGGCCGGACAGATTTTCCTTGACTACCGCCCAGAGGCGCTGCGCCGTGGTATTGCCGTATTTTCCCTGATACTTTTCCCCGCGTGAGTTGATCTGTGGCGCGCCCACGCCCTGGGCAATCGTACCGGTGGGCGCGATTGTCCCCTTGCACCTGAGGGCAATAAAGCGCATCTCGAAAGTGGTCATCTCTGCCCCGGCCCGCAGCCCCATGGCATAGCCTGCTCCGGTATTGAAGGGACTATACCACATCTTATGACGGGAAGTGCCGGGATGATTGGGTTGGTAAAGCCCTGCCGCCCCGCCCGTGGCACAGATTACCGCCTTGGCGGTAAAGACCACGATTTCTTCCTGTTTCAAGTCAATCCCCCAGGCCCCGCACACCTGACCACCAACTACAAGATAATCCACGATATTGATATGATTTCTGACGTTGACATTTGACTGGCCAAGTACGGCCTTGGCGAGTATCGGCTTGATATTTTCCCCATTGATCTTGATATTGCGCCAGCCCCGCGCGGCATAAGAACCATCGGGATTTTTCTGAATCACCAGCCCCAGTTTTTCGAGCTTGGCGGTTACGTCATTGAGCCCTTCGCTCATGGTTAAGAGCAAGTCCTCCCGCACAATGCCCGCCGCATCTTCTTTGGCATAATCCACATAATCCTGCGGCGTATGCCCCGGCGTGATATAAGCGTTCAGCGCATTAACCCCTGCCGCCAGGCACCCGCTGCGCTTGATATTGGCCTTATCCACCAGCAGGACTTTTAATTCCGGATGTTTTTCGCCCAAGGCCAGTGCCGCATAGCAGCCTGCCGCTCCGCCGCCGATAAGCAAAATATCGGCCTGTTCTTCTCGTACATTCATATCCTCATCTGCCTTATCAAATCACTACGGACTCCTGCCGTTTGGCGCGGTTTTCGATAATCCGCGTCTGCCCGGCCTCTAAACTGTAAATGCGATGGATAAAGGCCAGCGCCTTATCCCCAACCTGCAAAGGCTCCTTTTCCAAACTGCGCGCCGCCCGCAAAATCTGTCCGCGAACTTCGATATCCACCGCCATATTGCTGCCCCGGAAATAGGTGGCCTTCACCACACCCTGTTCGGCTCCCAGCGGCAAAGAAATCTCCCGTTCGTCCTTGGCCAGCTCGATAAACTCCGGCCGAATGATACCCTGATGACTACCCACCTGACTCTGCTCGTCCCCAAACCCCTTAAAGCACGTATAATCCTCCACCTTCACGGACTCACCGATAAAATCTGCCACAAAGGGCGTCTGCGGTGACTGATAGATTTCCACAGGACTGCCCGCCTGCTCAATGCGGCCCTTGTTGACGATGATGATTTTATCGGCCACCTCTACGGCCTCGTCCTGGTCATGGGTCACAAACAAGCTCGTAATGCCCAGGTTGTGAATCGCCTCCCGCAGCCAGCTCCTGAGTTCCTTACGCACCTTAGCATCAATCGCCGCAAACGGCTCGTCGAGCAATAAAACCTTGGGATTGGGTGCCAGCGCCCGGGCAAAGGCCACCCGCTGCCGCTGACCGCCGGAAAGCTGCTGCGGATAACGCTTGGCAACAGCCGTAAGGCCCGTCAGTTCCAGCAGTTCATCCGTCCGCACCTTGATGGTATGGTCATCCACCTTTTGCACCCGCAGGCCAAAGGCCAGATTATCCCGCACCGTCATATGACGGAACAGCGCATAATTCTGAAACACAAAGCCAATGCCACGCTCCCGCGCCGGAATCTTATTGACCCGCCGCCCAGCAATCCAGATATCGCCCTTATCCGGCTGTTCTAACCCCGCCAGCATCCGCAGGAGCGTGGTCTTGCCACTGCCGGAAGGGCCTAACAGCCCTGCCAGCTGTCCTTTTTCCACACCAAAGCTTGCATCATCAGCCGCCTTGAAACGGCCAAAATATTTTTCGATATGTTTCAGCTCTACTTCATACCCCATGTTCACCAGTCCTTTCCGCTCTCGTCAGCCGCCATTCCACCAGATTGCGTAAGATCAGCACCACCACGGCCAGAATCACCAGAATCGAAGCCACAGCAAAAGCCGCTGTAAAATTATATTCATTGTAGAGAATCTCAATATGCAAGGGCAGCGTATTGGTCTTGCCCCGGATATGACCGGACACCACCGAAACGGCCCCAAACTCGCCCATGGCCCGGGCACTGCAGAGGATAATGCCGTAGAGCAGACCCCATTTGATATTGGGCAAAGTAATCTGCCAAAAAATCCGCCAGCCGCTGGCCCCCATAAGCGCCGCCGCTTCTTCTTCCTGCCTCCCCTGTGCCTCCATCACCGGCACAATGCTGCGGGCGATAAAAGGCAAAGTCACAAAGATGGTCGCCAGCACAATCCCCGGCACCGCAAACACCACTGCCACCTGATAGGCCTGCAAGGTATCGTAGAACGGGCTTAACCTGCCAAACAACATGATAAAGAACAAGCCCGCCACCACTGGCGATACCGCAAAGGGCAAATCAATAATGGCCCCCAAAAGACTCTTGCCCTTAAAATCAAATTTCGTCAGCAGCCACGCCGCCGCCAGCCCGAACACGGTATTGGACAGTACCGCAAGAATTGTGGCCTCCGCCGTCAGCCATAAAGCCTTTTGGGCAAAGGGTTCGCTGATGGCCCGCATATAAGCCGCCCAGCCCTTAGCCAATGCCTCCACTCCAATCAGCACCAAAGGCAGGACCATCATGATGACCAGAAAGGCGGCACCAATGAAAATCAGCGACCACTTGACCAGCTTTTCCTGCCAAGCTCCAGCCGCAAGTTTTTCTTTTGCCTTAACACTTGCTAATTTGCTGACCAGTTCCATCAGCCACACCTCCTGACTCTGCCAACATTCCCCCATAGAACCACATGCTCATAACGCTCCCCCCAGTTTCTACGACAAAAAGAGGCTCCACAAATCACCCTTACAGGCAATCTGCAGAACCTCCAATTTTTTTGGTCAGTTCAACCCGATTTACACTTTATACCATCGCCGCTCTTGGACGATGACTTTATGTTACATTATTACACCCATTATGTCAATAGGCGTAAGGCGAATTTGCCAAAAAATATTTCCGCCGAACATCTCTTAATACCTCATCTGTTAGCCTTCGTGGGCAGAGACTAGGAAATTGCAGTTTGTCGGCAAGTTCGTGATAAAGGTATCCAGGTCATACGTTGTCAGGGGCGAACGGGGGAGTACTTTTTCTGATTCCGCTAAACG
>NZ_AUJE01000055.1 GCF_000424065.1 Selenomonas ruminantium subsp. ruminantium ATCC 12561 | reverse complement strand
AGCATGGCACTGGTCTGATTGTAGGTTACAGACTTATGGTTTGCAGTCCATTCATCTCTACGGATGGCGAGAAAATGATTGAACACAAATCGGCAACAGCCCAGAGTACGGTTAATTAGTTCTTGCTGGGCATGGTTCGGATATATTCTGAATTTGAAGCCCATTGTGTACTTGTCCATTTTCTCACTTCCTTTGCGATGTTTTTTGGCTCTCGATATACTGCTTCACGATGTTAAGCGGAGCACCACCGACAGTGGAGCAAAATAAGTACGAACATTAAACAGGATAATGTTCACAATTACAAACATTAAAAGATATTATATAGGCGGAAGAAGAAAAGTTAGAGACAGTTCCCTTCAAACGCAGGGCTCATTCGCTCTATAGCTGTACGGGACAGACCATACTTTTTAGCCAAGATATGCCAGTTCTCAGCTACGACGCTCTTAGTGTTGGCGATAATGTTCTTGGCATCTGCTTGTTTGATTTGGTAGAATTCCGCCATTTCCAGAGCCAGGTCCATATCCAGGGTGCTATCTTCTTCGGTAATGCCCAAAGATAAATTGTTGCCATAGGGATTAGGATTTACATCAAATAGTGGGGAAAGATGCCAGCCGTCCTTATGCAGAAGGAAGCCATGATTCCGCAGATGGTCGTCTGTATTTGAGATTGCGATGTTAAACACGATGCGACACCAAAGTTCCTTCAGGTCAGCAGAAGCATTGGCACTATGTGCTGTCAGCCAGTCGGCAATATCAAGATAAGAGGCATCTTGATCGCTATCGGTTTTGCCCAGCATGGTCATAGCAGAGGCCATGTGGATTCGGGCTTTTCCTATGCGGTCAAACCGTTTTACCAAAAAAGTGGTGCCTTCCTTGGTCAGGGATAAAGCCTGAGCTTCCGCCACGTTCAGGTTACACATTTCGGCCAAGTCGTGAGCTACCATTTCCCAGGCACCAGCATTTTCTGTGTCGTGTTTGGAGGGAAATTTTGCAATCCACAAATTGCCCTTCTCATCAGCAACAGTTGCCTTGGGACGGGCACCGCCTAGTGAAGAACCGGGAGCCATCAGCAGGGAGAGCCATGTTTCGTCGAAACCGTTGTCATCTTCGAAATTTCGGGACGCATCCTGTAATTGACGCAGCTCCGTCCATGGGGGCGTTGCTAGGGAATCATCATTGACCTGAAAATCACCCTGAGGTTCCAGACGAAAACGTAATGCTCCCATGCGGCTTTCATCGTGGACTCCAAGCAAAAAGTCACTTTCCAGCAGGGCAGAGGGTTTCCTGGATTCCTTTCTGGCCCGGATAGCTTCACGCCTTTTCATAAGAAGCCTGCCCCAACGGTCTGGGCAGGAGTCAGAAAACATGCCGAAAAACTGATTGTCCGCATATTGGCGGCCAGGAATATCAACTTGCAGCTGCGGGTCCAGAAACAAATGTTCCTTATTCGCCAGGAAATCAGGCGTAAACTCAAAGGAATATACTTCTTTCCCACGAGCTTTTTGTACATATAAATTTCCAAGGAGGATTTGGCCGCGGTAGTAATCGTCCAAGTAGCAGTATATCGTCTTATTATTCATCGTTCTTCCTCTTTGGTGCCCTACGTGCAACAGTTAAGTTTAAGTCTTGTATCAAGCGGCCTTTAGCGTCATCTTTGCAAATCAGTAGCAAGTCTTTATCCATTCCTTCAATAGCATGTAGGACTTTTGCGTAGGCTCCCATGGAAACAGAAGGGCTGCCCTTTTCGATGGCCCAAACGGTTGTCCTGCCCAAGCCGGAACGCTCGGCAACTATTTCCATCGATATATTACGGCGTAGGCGGGCCAGTTTGATTTGCTCTCCCATACGCTGAAGGATTCGTTGGATGCTCGGTGTCAGGACTATTTTCTTGCCCATTATCTATTTCCTCCATAATAACATTTGTATTTATGAACATTATATCGTAAAATGTTTATAAATACAAACATTATTATAAAAAGTAAAGGGGAGGAAAGTTATAGCCGCCATGCTGCCTGCCAGTAGAACTAGCAGCCCGCTGATGGATGCGGTGACGAAACTGATGATGATGATTTGGCGATTGGCAAAACTTTTTTTCAGCCAAAGATAAAGGCCGGGGCCAATGATGGCAACTGCGGAGTTCACGGCGAAGTAGTAGCTGTATTCCTGTGCTGTCAGGCCAAAGTAGCTCACATACACGAAGGAGGAAACTGCCAGATAGGCCATATATGGGGCTGCCAACATAGCAAACATAATGAGCATGCGGAAAAAGCGTTTATACTTCACAAAGCCAGCCAGGAGGGAAAAGGACTGCAGAAGCTTGCCCTGATAACGGCTATTTTGCGGCAATGTTTCTGAGAGCAGGCAGGAGAGAACGAGATTCACGCATCCCAGTCCTGCCAGAAGTACGAAAGCCCCACGCCAGGAAGTAAATGTCAGCAGGACACCGCCAAGTATGGGGGCTGCCATAGGAGCAATAACCCCCAGAGCTTGGGTGACTGCCAGAATCTTGGTCATGGACTGGCCGGTGAAGCATTCCTTGATAAGGGCAGTGGCAACGGTGATAATGGCACCGGCACCGATGGCTTCCAGAATACGTCCGGCAATCAGCACATAGACATTTGGTGCTGCCGCACAGATAAGGGAAGAAGCAATATAGAGAACCGTGCTAGAGATAAGAATTTTACGGCGGCCGTATTTGTCGCTTAATGGGCCGAAAAAGACAATGCTTAGGGCAAACATCAAAAAGAAAGCTGTAAGGGTCATGCCTACAAGTAGGCTGCCTGCTTGAAAATGGCTGCCCATTTCCGGCATGGCCGGGAGATATAGGTCGATAGATAAAGGAACAAACATATTCATAAAGGCAATGAAACCTACCAAAGCCTTTGTCCCTAAATGTTTCTGTGTCGTCATAAAAACCTCCTAAAACCAAAAAGCTGGATAAGATTGCGGCAAACCGCCATCTTATCCAGCACATAATGTACCCTCCGATGTAACGTTTCGTATGATAGCATGGCTTAGAATTTATGTCAAGGGGAAAGCGTAGGTGGGGATTCCTAAAAAGCCAAACTCATCATGTCCTGTGAAATGGGTATCTATTATTTGTCACGAATTTGTATCGGGGACAAGTTCCAGAATTTTCTCCATCCAAATCATGTTGTAGTAGCGGTCGAACTTGCGGCCGCATTTATGGAAGGTGCCAACTTTGGTAAAGCCTAGATGGGCATGGAAATTTTCGCTATTGTGGGTGAGGTATTCGTCAGGCGTAATGGGGGAGCCGATGCAGGCGTAGAGATTGGTTATGCCCATGACGGAAAGTTCCTGCTCCAAAGCTGTGTAAAGCTTGCGGCCCGTGCCATGGCCTTTTTCCTCTGGGGAAAGATAGATGGTGAGTTCCGCTGAATGATTGTAGGCTTCTCTGCCTACGAAAGCTCCGGCATAGGCGTAGCCGACAATTATGCCGTTCCTTATGGCAACAAGATAGGGATAGCGGGTGAGAATTCCGGCAATACGTTGCTGGAATTCATCAAGGGTTGGCATGCTGATTTCAAAGGTGATGGCGGTGTTTTTCACGTAATAGCTGTAAATAGTAAGGATGGCCTCGGCATCTTCGCAGGTCGCGTTGCGGATAGTGACATCATTCATAGAGCAAACTCCTTTTACGTTTTTGATGATTCTGATTGGATTATATCATGAAATAGGTGAGGGGAAGATTTTTTCTGGTGATTATATTTGTTCATAATATTGATACATCTGTCCAATATCGCAGTAGTAAAAAGATTATTTGGGGTCAGTGGTAAGTATTTCAGGAAAAAATATTTACGCAAGCCCACGTTAGACAAGGATTTGAGGTCTTTTTCTAAAAAAATTAAAAAAAACAGGGAAAACAGGAAAAAATTCCCAGAAACAGGCTCAAGTTTTGCTACATTTAGGGTGTAAGTTTATTTCATCAAAATCTTTTCCATGTGGATATGAGGGCAATATACGACGATAATTTACTGATGGGCAGTGTTTTACAGAAACCAAGGCAGAAAGCCCACGGTTTTAACCGTGGGATGAATGCCGTTTTTTGACGCAATTTCAGTAAACATAAATTTAAAATGATATAATATTCCTAAGGAGGTGGCGGACAATGATGAAGACGCTCAAGTTCAAGCTGTATCGGTCTCATCGCAACAGAAAATTGCATAAGCAGATTAACGCTGCTGGCTTGGCATACAATCATTGCGTCAAACTCCACAAGCGGTATTATCGCCTGTATCAAAAACACTTGAAGAAGGCAAGGCTCCAGAAGCACATAACCAAGCTGAAGAAGATTCCCAAGTTCAGCTACTTTTTGGAGTTTGGTTCTCAAGCTGTCCAGAATGTTGCAGAGCGTATTGAATTTGGCTATGAGAAATTCTTCCGTAAGGAGAACAAGCGTCCTCCTAAGTGCAGGAAGGTTCGCAAGACCAAATCTTTCACGCTCAAGCAGGCTGGCTGGAAGCTGGACGAGAAAAACCACACCATCGTCATCAACGGACAGAAATATCGCTACCATAAGTCCAGAGAAATCGAAGGAACTATTAAGACCGTAACGATTAAGCGGGACGCCGTAGGTGACATCTACGTTTGCTTTGTCTGTCAGGTGGAACAGAATACCGTCATTCCCAGATTTGGTAAAAGTATCGGGTTTGATTTCGGTCTCAAAGACCATATTCTTGTTGCTCCAACAGAGGAAGACGATGTAGATATGCCACGGTTCTTCCAGCAGAATCGCAACAAACTCAAGAAGATGCAGAGGAAGGTATCCCGCAAACTTCTTGCCAATACAGACCACTTCGTTAAAAAGGGCAAAGGACAAGCCACTGTCTATAAGAGACCGCTCTGGGAGTGCAAGAATATCCAGAAGTGTTTCAAGGAGCAAGCCCGCCTGCACCGCAAGATAGCGAACCAGCGAGAAGCCTATCATTGGCATCTTGCTTATGAGTTGTGCAGCAAATACGCCCTTATCTGCTTAGAATCGCTGAATATGCGATGGATGCAGAAAGGGCATGGCAAAAAAGTCGGAGATTATGGTTTCTCTGCGTTCTTAACAATCCTGAAATACGTAGCTTCTCGACGCGGAACTACCATTATTCAGATAGACAAGTGGTTTCCGTCCAGTCAGCTCTGCCACGATTGCGGATACCAGAACAAAGAAATCAAAGATGTTCGTATCCGCGAGTGGAATTGCCCAAATTGCGGTAAGCAGCACATAGACCGAGACCGTAATGCAGCAAAGAATATCCTTCGAGAAGGGCTTCGTCAGTTCGAGGCCGCTTAAATTCATAAAACGGGCGGGGCATCGTCCGTTAGAGGAGAGGTTGTAAGACCTTTCTGATTAAGGTCAGAGAGGCATTCTTCAATGACGCTAGAATCCCACGGCCTTCTAGCCGTGGGAGTATGTCAACAACTTGTTGGAGCGGGTGGATAATTTATGAAGCGTATAGAATTAGAAACGGAACGGCTACGATTATATATAACCTCACAATCGGAAATGGAGAAGATTATCGAGAGGCAGACTGATGAGGAACTTAGAAAAGCCTATCAGGAAATGTTGGATGGTTATCTGGCCCATCCTGAGCGGGGAGAGTGGTACGCAATATGGATGGTGACACGCCACGATGGTGTGCAGGTTGGAGATTTGTCTTTCAAGGGCTTTAATGAAGATGGTTCCGTGGAAATAGGGTATGGTATAATCGATGAATTCCAAGGACAGGGCTATGCTACAGAAGCCGTTAAAGCAGCTGTGAATTGGGCTTTGAAACAGGCTGGAGTATTACGTGTAGAGGCCGAAACAGAGCAGGATAATACAGCTTCGCAGCGTGTTTTGGCAAAATGTGGCTTTGTTCCCAGTGGAATCATAGGCGAGGAAGGGCCTCGCTATGTAAGAAGGTAAGGAATATGACTCACGAAATATTATTGAAACGTATATATGAGCCCCATGAGGAGCAGGATGGGTACAGGATGCTAGTGGACAGGCTGTGGCCCAGAGGAATAAAGAAGGAAACTGCTCATCTTGACGAGTGGGCCAAAGAAATAACGCCTAGTACGGAAATACGCAAGCTGTATCATCAGGGAGAAATGCCCTTCGAAGGGTTTTCCCAGGCTTATATCGAAGAACTGGATGGAAATAAAGTTGCGGAGGTGTTTGTGGGCAAATGCCAGAACTTGCTGAAATCACAGAATCTGACGCTGGTATTTGCGGCAAAGAATGAGCAGGAGAATCATGCCATGGTTCTTAGGGAATGGCTGAAACGTCAACTGAGGAAAAAATGAGAGAGACAGATGTATGGCATGAGATGGCAGCCGGGGAAATGCCATAGCTGCTGGCAGATAAGCTGGAGCAGTTAGCTTTACTCCGTGATGGAGATGCCTATTTCTACGCAGAGGAGTTGCTGGCGGGAAGTTTTAGGCTTCATGTAAAGGTCAGCCAGCGAAGAATAGACGAGAGCTTTGAACTGTCCAAGCCGAAGAAACGGTCTGGTGTCTGAAAGGCAGGAGGTATGATGAAAACTGAGATTTCACCCCAGGAAAGCAGCCGTGCAGAGGCCTTTTCCTTGTGGATGTCATCGCCCATGCCGATGGTGACATTGGTAAAGACGCTGAATGTCAGCCCTTTGCTGAAAATGAGGAAAAAGAGTGGTATAAAATTCACGGCACTGATGTGCTGGTGTATCGGCAGAGCTGCCAGCAGGATAGAAGAGTTTTATTTGTTGCCTGAAGATGGAAAGCTATTTCGCTATGACAAGATGGCTATAAATGTCATTGTGGCCAACAAGCAGAGTGGGATTAACTCTTGCGACATTCCGTTTGCTGATGATTTGGAGCAATTCAATCGGGATTATTTGGAACTCACCCAAAGGTCAGCGACGGAATGTAAAAGCAGTTTTATCGAAGATTGCATGATTATCGGCACATCGGCCATGATACAGACAGAACTGGATTGTATTGTGAATCAGTATACAGAAAAATTCTCCAACCCGCTGGTGATGTGGGGCAAATACCGCCAAGGGCTTTTCAAAACGGTTTTGCCCGTGTCCTTCCAGTTCCATCACGTGCAGATGGATGGCGGGCATGCGGCGAGATTCTTGGAACAGTTGCAGATGGAAATCAAAGGCTGTTCTAAGAATTGGAAAACTTTTGTTGGGAGATAAGACGAATGCAGATATTATACGTACATGGCAAAAGTGGAAGTGCCGGCGAAAGCGAGCACTACAAGCCGCAGTTTCCGAATGATGAAGTTATTGGGTTGGATTACCATACCTTTTCCCCCTGGGAAACGAGGGTGGAAATTCGAGCAGCAGTGGATGAACTGGCGAGAAAGCAGGAGGATATTTGCCTGATTGCTAACAGCATTGGGGCATTTTTCAGCATGAATGCTGGACTAGACGGGCTTATCCAGAAGGCGTATTTCATTTCGCCTCTGCAGCCTGCGGAGCTCAGCATCTTCATCACGGAGCTTGCCACTATCTACAAAGGGCTGCTCCGGGTGTTTCAGGTATCTGGCTTTCCAAGTGTATAGGGAACTTACGTTGACACCTATTTCTATGGCTACCTGATTGGCAGGAACACTGCTCAGGACTCTTTTTACGGCTTCTTCCTTAAATTCATTACTGTACTTATTTAATCGTATCACCCCATGAATGTATTTTACCATTCATTTAAGGTGTCTAGCAAAGTGGGTATGGGGCACGAATCCTCGATGCAAAATCTATCATTTGAACTATCACTTCATTTATTGTGAGAAAAAAGGACAGTCCTATATGTAAAGGATTGTCCTTTTTATTAGTCATGCTCTGAAAAAGTCCAACGTTGGACTTTTTTGTTGTACTTAGTGATTTCTATGAGCCGCTATGTGTTTCAGCAATTCTTCCACGAAGTGCGGATTTTGCGGTACACCACGTTTGGTATACTCATCATCAATAGCTCTCATATATTCATCAGCAACTTCTGACTGTTCTAGCATTACCAGCCTGAAAATCTTCTCTACAACGTTACCACATATATCAGAAAACCAGTTCTCATCGTATGATTTGCGGAAGTAGGCAGGTTGTTTATCACCTACTGCATACCATGTATAGAGCATATTTCCCCAAATTCGTAATCTATCAGGATTTGTTTCAGCATTGAAATGCTTGACATGTGATTCTGCAACGCCCATTTTCAGAAGACGCGCGGATAGATAATCCATTTCCGGGATAAGGTCTAACTTACTCCTGATAAGTGAACGGGCAAATATCGGTTTTTCAATAGACGTTGTGATGTGAACTCTGAATTCATAGGCAACAATGCTTCTGCCTTCTTTTATGATTTCTGGCATACCATTCTCAATATATAATTCAGAATTTTCATTTAGGTATTTTATAGCCAAGGGTAAGCTACGACTGTTGAAGATTGCTACGCGGTTTGTATAATTAATCGTCTAAGCAATGTATCTTTGTCAACTCGTATAACATATACATCGCTGGCTTCGGCAGCAGTACGCTGCTCACGGATTAGAGCGGCTTGTGCTATGAGGAAGGTGTATAAGGGTATTGAAAACTTGCCATCCAGTTTTAGAATGGTCTGGGTTGGATATTCAATATCATATTCCTTCTTCATTTTGAGAATTTGCTTGCGAAAATCATAGTTAAAGCGAACTTCAATGGAGTATGGGTCACTCTATCTATGGGGCAATTGTGGAACCGGCAAAACAAAGCTGACATCCATCATAGGCAATGAACGTTTGAAACAGGGACTTTCTGTTTTGTTTGTCTCTTTGCCGGAGCTTTACAGCAGTATCAAGGGTAATTTCGTCAAAGCGGGGAAGAGCAATGAACTGATGGAACTGGTGAAGAAGGCTGAGTGCCTGATTTTGGATGATTTAGGTGCAAGCAGCAGGACAGAATGGTCGATGGGAATTTTACAGGAAATCATCGATTACCGTTATACTAAGGCGTTGCAGACCATAATCACCTCAAATTATTCCATGAATGAACTAAAGGATTATCTGGTCATTATAGACAAACAGGGAAAAGCCATAGAAAACAAGCAGGCAGGTAGAATTTCGTCAAGACTGGAAGAAATGTGCCATGTAGCAAAGTTAGATACCGCAAGTTTCAGGCATAAACCACAGGAGGATTTCTGATGAACGCACTAAGTCCAGACCTTGGCATGTATGTAGCCGAGCAGACTATCATGAAAAGATTCAAGATAAGCGACAAGGAACGCAGACAGCTCTGGCATTTAGCGGATTTCTGCAAGCTGGAGCCGGAGGACAGCAAGCGCTACCAGACATACTTAAGTCTTCAGCGGTATAAGATAAACATGGCCGTGGTGGATATTGTCCAGATGGGATTGACGCAGGAAATGAGAGCTTTTTCCATAGCCAGATACCGGGATGGAAAGAGCTTCCAGCGCATTTCCATGGAATTATTCGTCTGTGAGGCCACCCTGCACAAGTGGAATAAGTTCATCCTTCAGTCCATTGCCACCATGAGCAGCTATAATCTTACCGAGGAAGATATTTACCGGCCAAATGTAGTGCGGAACATGATTCACCTGCTGGATATGCGCATAAACACCTTTTGCGATACGGAAAATCTGAAGTATAACCAGATGTGGTTGGATTCTTTGGTGGATAAGCGCCGGAGGTACAGAAAACTGCTGGAAACGCTGATGGAGGTACAGGCAGCCTTTAAGACAGCAGATAAAGAAGACAGGGACTATGTGCGGTATCAGGTGATAAACGAGAAAATTCGTCACCATAACGAAAATGTCAGCCAGATAGCCGGAAGATGTGGCGTATCATTGGCAACAGTCCCATTTTTATTCCTTGCTTTCTTTCACTTTCTTTCTTATAATGAGAAAGAAAGCGAAAGAAAGCGAAAGGAGCGAATTATGGCCAATCGGGAAAATGTAGATGTGGAGTACAAGCGTACATACGTTCAAGAGCTCCGCAAAGATATTATTGCTTTTGCTAATACAGAGGGTGGAACCTTGTATATAGGGATAAATGATGATGGCTCAGTCGTTGGTGTAGAGGATTCAGATGACACAATGCTGCGGCTGGCTGGAAGTCTTAAAGATGGCATAGCACCAGATGTAATGCCATTTGTACAGATTCGTGCCATTGAACGGAATAATAAAACAGTGATTGCCGTGGAGGTGGCTATTGGTTCTGCCAGACCATACTACATTAAGGATAAGGGCTTAAAACCAAATGGCGTTTATGTACGTCGTGGGACATCTTCCCAGCCCCTAAGTGAGGCCGGTATAAGGGATATGATTGTGGAATCCTATGGCAAATCTTATGAAACAGGCCGCAGTCTTAATCAGGACCTTACATTTGGTGCTTTTCAGAAAGAAATGGCTTTGCGGAACATGGAATGTGGAGCTGTGCAGATGCGTACCTTGAATATGATTGGAGAGGATGGTCTTTATACCAATCTTGCGCTATTGATGTCTGACCAATGTGAGCATACGCTAAAAATCGCTGTGTTCCAAGGGACGGATGATGTTGTTTTCCGTAATCATCAGGAGTTTAGAGGGTCCTTGTTGTCACAGTTGGAAGAAGGGTATGCTTTTCTGGATAAAAACATAGCTGTTAAGTCAACTATTGATGGTTTGCGACGTAATGACCAGAGAGATTACCCCATGGCGGCAATCAGAGAAGCACTACTCAATGCGATTATTCATCGTGATTACAGCTTCAATGGTAGTACACTGGTGAATATCTATGATGACAGAATTGAATTCTTGTCCTTAGGTGGACTGGTGCCGGGGTTATCTATGGAGGCCGTGTTGATGGGCGTTTCCCAGTCGCGTAACGCATGCCTGGCAAATGTTTTTTATCGGCTGAAACTGGTCGAAAGCTATGGTACGGGGATAAAACGTATCAAGGCATTGTACAAAAATAGTGAGAAAAAGGCTGTTTTTGAATCAGCACAGGGGGCCTTCAAGGCTACATTATTTAATCTCAACATCGGGGAACAGTCAGAAACAGTGACATCATATCAAACAGAGACAGAAAAGGAAATTATAATGAACCTTGTAAAAAGACAAGGTAGTATTACCCGCAAGGATGTGGAGTTGGCATTGTCCGTAGGAACGACCAAAGCATATTCCATATTGACGAAGATGTGTGATGAAGGAGCCTTGATTATGCAGAAGGCAGGCAAGAGAACGCAGTACATAAAAAGGCAATAAAAAATCAAACAAGCAGAGGGGGACGGGGGCATTGACCGGTCAGCCCTCTCTGCTTGTAATTAACGCTTTACATGAGAATAGCTTTTTGACATTCCCAATAGATAAATCTAGGGGATTCTTGGTTCGACAACCACTGCACTCAGACCTAAGCCTAAGCGTCCTACACGATTTCCCCAAGCGTTAATTCCCGTGTGTCCCACGGTATCTGTATACTGAAAGCTTTTTATCTTTGCAGCCGCAAGGTCTTTAAATTACGGCAGGCCAGCATACATGGCCTCAACCCGCTAAGAACTGGTTGCCCGTAGGCCTTGGTTTTCGATTCGTCCAGTTTCTATCTTTGCAGGGCTTCTCCTTTCTTCCGTATTCTTTAGCTAAGTCTACTATTCGAGAAAGGTTAGCAGTTGTCCTGCTTCAATTACTTACGTAAATTCGCAGGACGCGGCTTATATCCCCAGAGCTAAAGCTCGGGGTTTTACGCCGCATTGGATAA
>NZ_AUJE01000054.1 GCF_000424065.1 Selenomonas ruminantium subsp. ruminantium ATCC 12561 | reverse complement strand
AAGTACGAGCAATTTTAAGCTTTTTCCCATAGAAAAGGCGGCCCTTTCGGACCGCTTTTCTTATGGCAAAAAAACTTACACACTTATCTTGACAACTCGATTAGATGGCAAATAGCTAAATGTTCCACGTCGGGCTTTTTGACGGGAATAGGGGGACTTATAACGCTTCCTGTAGCTATTCCTGCAAATTTAGCGAGTGTTATTTACGTTCAGCTTAGAATGATTGCAGCAATTGCCTATATGGGTGGATATGATCCAAGAGATGATAAGGTTAAGACATTAGCGTTTGTTTGTTTATGTGGCAATAAAGCTAGTGATATAGTAAAGGATACACTAGCTGTTCCATTAGCTAGAGCTATGGGGGCTGTGTTGATAAAAAAAGTACCTACCGAAGTGATAAAAAGAATAAATAGGGCTGTTGGAATGAGACTGATAACAAAATTTGGTGAAAAGGGAGTGCTTAACCTAGGAAAAGCAATTCCCTTCTTTGGGGGAATTGTTGGTGGAACTATAGACGGCGTAACAACTAACATTATTGGAGATACTGCCAAAAAGTGTTTTATAAATAAAACCTAAATGTTTTTATATATTGTTTTGATGATAATGTTATATATGTGAAAAAATGATGGCTTTGTTTAATGTGGAATATAGGTTGCTTAATAGGTGGCTTGTATTCCATATAGAAATTGTATAATAATAGATAAAGAGATAAATGAAATGTATAAATATCATAGCGACAATTAAGTAAAATTGATATATATAAAAAGTTGGAAACTAAATTTGAATAGGTTGGATTTGTTTATTGGAAAATAGGAGCGGTAACTCATGAGTTATGAGCAATTTAGTTTAAAAAGTAAAATGCGAAAATGTGCTTTCTGCCGTCATTGGTATGACCCGACTAATTCTTGTATTCGACCTAAGGCTCCGAATATTGGCATTTGGGAGTACGATAATAGAGCAAAGCGGATATGCCTTAAACGCAATACGGAAATAGAGAGTTTTTATGGCTGTCCAAAGTATGAATGTAAGATTGCTGAGGGATAGTGCAGGCAAATGCTATGTATGATAAATTTGTTACAGAGGTCGTAGTTCCAGCATATAAAGAAATGGATAATTATGATGGTTAAATAACAAGTCAGGATACGGGAGGATTAAAAATGGTAAAGGAAGTAAACACAGAAGATTTGATGGATTTGGGTTATCAGGCAGAAGAGGAGGGCAATGTAGAAAAGGCAATTTATTATTATAAGCAGGCGGCAGCGGCAGGCAATACAGATGGATTAGCTAGTATTGGGTTGTTGTATCAGTTTGGTGCGGGGGTTGAACAATCTTATGAAACTGCCATTGAATGGTATCAAAAAATAATTGAGGCCGGAGATATAGATGGCTGGTATCTTTTGGGGACTGTCTATGAGGATGTAGAAGAATATGATAAGGCTGTTGAGTGCTATGAAGAGCAGTTGAAGGGAGAAGGTACTTTTAAATACAGTGCTTATTATGGCTTAGCTAAAGCTTATAAATATGGTCTGGGAAAAGAAGAAAATTTTGCTAAAGCATTGGATTATTATCAGCAGGCTGCAGGCAATGGCGAAATTCAGGCTATGGTTGAATTAGGTGAAATGTACCTGAATGGCGATGGTGTTAAGGAAGATGATGAGATTGCAAACTATTGGTTTGAAAAGGCGGAAGATAACGGTCGTGCCCTTGGTCATTTGGGGATGGCTTATCATAAAGGGTTCGGCAAGGAAATTGATTACGAAAAAGCCAAGGAATACTACGAAAGGGCGCTGCAGGCCGGTGAGGATAAAATCTTGTTCCTGTATGGGCAGGTTTATTATAATGAAGAACAGTACGATAAGGCTTTGGAGTATTTCCAACGTGCCGCCGTTGATGGCAATGAATTTCAGGACGATGCAGAGAATTATATTGGTGATATGTATTTCCAAGGGGAAGGCGTTAAGCAGGATTATGGAAAGGCTGTGGAATGGTATCACAAAGCTGCCGACCATGGCAATGTATCTGCGATGTGCAGTTTAGGGGCAAGATATCATCGTGGCGAGGGGGTAGAACGAGATTATGTTCAATCTGCACATTGGACACTGCAGGCTGCCCAGTTGGGGGATGCTGTGGCTATGTACAACGCAGGGACGACTTATGAAAACGGCGAAGGTGTTGAACAGGATTATGTTGCAGCCTTAGCTTGGTACAGGCGAGCCGCAGATTGCGGTGATGCGGATGCAATGAATGATATTGGCGATATATACTATTT
This sequence comes from Selenomonas ruminantium subsp. ruminantium ATCC 12561, assembly GCF_000424065.1. Taxonomy (GTDB): domain Bacteria; phylum Bacillota; class Negativicutes; order Selenomonadales; family Selenomonadaceae; genus Selenomonas_A; species Selenomonas_A ruminantium. The sequence continues at coordinate 10,867 of NZ_AUJE01000054.1, read as the reverse complement.
CGGCAATGGTGTAGAAAAGGATTATTCTATGGCCAAGGAGTGGTTTGAAAAGGCCATAATGGCTGGCAATGAAACGCCATTGATGCCCTTGGGAACGATTTACTATTATCGGGATGATTTTGACAAAGCGATGGAGCTGTATTTGAAGGCTGTAAACGATGATAATAAGTATCAGCATATAGCAGAAGTGAGAATTGGTGACTTGTATTGGGCAGGTTTAGGCGTTGAACAAGATGTAGCCAAGGCTGCAGAGTGGTATCAAAAATCAGCTGCGCATGGCTATGCAACGGCGATGCTGGCATTAGGGGATATTTATTGTGATGGTGAGGGAATTTTCGAACAGGATTTGACAAAAGCCAGGGAATGGTATGAAAAAGCCAAGGAGGCAGGAAGTGAAGAGGCTGAGCAGCGCTTAGCTGATTTGCCATAAATGCAATCAAGGGTCGATTCTATGGTGGAATCGGCCTTTGAAGTTTATGCGATGAGAAAGTAAATAATTTTCCAGGGTTGCCTGCCAGGATACCAATATATACGAAAATCCCGCTATAATTTAAGCAATCAAAGGATAGGGGTTGTTTAAGAGGAGGAGATTTTCATGTTTTGGAATTTTGTAGCTGGTGGCGTGGCTGGCTGGTTGTTGGCCAATTGGATGAATTCGGAACGTGATGTAGAAAAAAAAGAGGTCACCCCAGAGCAGGCTTTGGAAGTGCTCGTAAAGGATATTCGTGATGAAGCGCAGTGGGCGATGGATGAATGCACTACGGATGAGGAACGCGAACAGGTCTATGCAGAGGTGAAGAAATCGGTGCAAAAGATTCAACTTACGTTGCAGGAAAAGGGCGAAGAAATCATTGCCGATTTGCGGGCACAGGCGGCAGAGGCGCCGAGCAGGGAAGAAGTGGCTGAGTCTGTGGAACGCAGAGTGCATACGTTCAAACAGAAAATGGACAATCTATCGGAAACGTTGAATCAGGCTTTAGCGGATTTGAAACCTGTATCGGCAGAAGGTTGAACGATTTTCCTAATCGGGGAAGAAAATATAGTAGGAGAAGGATGCTGGGGAGAGAGGAGTGCAGATTATGAACATGGCTATGCAGCCGGGGAAAGATACGGCTTTTGACGAGGAGAGATTTGTCAGCGAATGTTTGCATGGTTTTGCAGACATTCGCAAAAAGTATAATCTTGAGGAGGATTTGGAAAAAGCACAGCAGAATCTGCAATTGCAGCAACTTGCTGAGGAAGTAGCAGAAGGCTGCACGCAGCAGGGAATATTGGCGATGGCAGGCAGAGAACCGGAATGGACAGTCCGCAACGTGCCCTATCGGTGGTGGCGGAAAGGTTTTTCGCTAAAGTCAGAGGTTGTCGTATCATCAAAGACGGATGACTGGATTAAAAGGATGAAGCGTGTTTATGATAAAAAATGTAAAGAATTGTACGGAAAGGTAGGGCTTTTTAAGGAGTTTCCCCAGATAATCAGAGAAAAAGAGAAACAGGCAGCTGCTGGTGATGTGAAGGCGATGGTCTTTCTGGGAAAGCTCTATGAAAAAGGCACGCTTTGTTCGGCGAAAGACGAAGAAAAAGCACACTCCTATCTGAAGCAGGCCAGGGAGGTATATGCAGATGACTTAAACAAGAGGTATACGCTCTGGCTGGACAGGATTGTGCAGAGAAGTGGGATGGAATTGATTGGACGCATTGGCAGGGAATACATGGCGGGGACTTTAGCAGAAGAGGGCAAGAAAAACAGAGATCTTAAGCTGAGAAAGGAAATGCGATGGCTGAGAAGTGCGACCAAGACTGGTGATGGATGGGCAGCTTTTACTTTGGGACATATATACTACTATGGTTACGGTCAGTGTAGAGGGCGCAAAAGGGAGGCATATGATAATTATTCCCTGGCTGAGTCCTCCAAAGATGCTATCTATGCGTTGGAGATGGGAAATTTGTGCTTTGATGAGCTTGGGGGGATCGACAGAGAACTGGAAGATATCTGTCGATGGAAGCATGGAAATTGGTTCGGGAGTGAACTGGAAGATATTGTAGACATCTTCAATATAGAGGATGATTATTCAAGGACTTGGTTTGAAGAAAATAGGAAAAGGGATTTTCTGGCTGAGGCCGAGGCAGCATGTAATGAAGGTGATTATGAAACCGCATGGATATTGGCACAAAGGGCGATGCTTTCTGGGAACGATGTGAACACTTCACTTGATGGAGAAAGTATGCTGGCCAAAATGGTCAAAGAGGGCAAATGTAATCTTGATATAGAAAATATGGAAGAAGAACCAGATGTCATTGTGGAAGGAGAAACCGCTAAATCTACAGTTTGTGTGAAAAACTACACAGGAATATGTGAAAGGTCAGCTGCCATATTAGCAGGGATGGCAAATAGATTTGATTCTAATATAGAGATTCATAAGGGAAATCATAAGGTGAATGCAAAACATGTCTTGATGATTGAGGCTTTAGGACTGATAAAAGGGACGACGATAGAGATATGGGCAGATGGGGAGGATGCAGAAGAAGCCGTCAGAAGTTTGGCTAAGTTGATCATTAATCGCTTTGGTGAACAATAATAAAATTGAATTAGAAGTGTGATATTGTTATTGGGATGTCCAATAGTGATAATTGATGAGGGTAGAGCAATGGAGAAAAGTTGGTTGTATAAGGGCAGAAGAGCCTATCGGATGAAAAATTATGCAGCAGCGAAGGATTGTTATGAACAGGCCATAGCTGAAGGTGATGCTGAGGCAATGTATTTGGCAGCGTTGATGTATCAATCTGGTACTGGCGTTCCGAAAAGTATTTGTAAGGCTAAAGCGTTATTTAAGCAGGCTGCTGAAGCTGGGCATAAAAAGGCGGCAAATGCATTGGCAATGTTGGCCAATACTTCCTATATTCAGCGGTGTGCTTATGTATATGAAGTTTGCAGGTTAAGGGAAAATGGAAAATATAAAGAGGCCATGGAAGAATTTTTGTTCATAGTTAATGGAGCTCCCAAAATAGATGATTATGCTGCTGAGTGCATGTATTGGATAGGCATGATGTACAAATTAGGACAAGGCGTTCCTAAAGATGAACATATTGCAAATGAGTGGCTGAGAAAAGCAGCCGATAATTCGAGTTCGAAAGCTGTAAATGAACTGAATTTGAATAAAGGAAGACCGGAGGTGGTGTGCGAGGATGACTGGGCTAAAGCGACGGTATATGTATCGGATAAAATCAGGAGGGCTGATCGTTGTGATATATTAACAAGCCTTGCCGGATCATATAAATCTGATATATATATTTACGTTCGTGGGGAGTGCATAGATCTCGATGATATGATGATATTTTTTGAAGAACCGGATATATGGAATCAGGGCACCAAGTTAGATATATGTGCGGTAGGTGAAGACGCCGAAGAAGCAGCAAATAGTCTGGTGGATTTATTTTATAGTAATTATAGCAATGAATATCTGGAAAAATTGATTTTGCAAGGAAGAATAGAAAGAAAAATCATAAAGGAAAAAGAAAAGTTTTCTGAAACAACAGTTATAGAATTTGATGAAGTGAAATACGTTAATCAATGTATGCAAAATTTTTTGGCTATTCGCAAGTCATACCATCTGGATGAAGATGTGTTAAGTCAAGCCAAACAGCATCCTTTACTGGAAAGCCTTGCTATTATCGTGTTGGAAGGTTGCACAGAGCAGGGGCTTAAAGAAATTGAAAAGAAACTGCCTGAGTGGTTAGAAAAAAACAAACGAGATAATAATTATTATTGGCCTGGTGGAGATGTTTGTTATGAATTTCCCTTACATTTTGTAATCGATGTCACTGCTGACTGTGTTGATAATATGGAGCGTTATTATAGTAGTAAATGTCTTAGGTTATCTGTACTGATGAAGGATGTATACGATTTTGAGAAAACCATAAACGTTAAGGAGAAATTGGCTGCTGCCGGGGATGTGGAGGCGATGTTCTTTTTGGCAAAAGCCTATGAAACAGGCCACCTTTGTGTTCGTGACAAGAAAAAAGTGCAAGCCTATTTTCAAATGTCCAGGGATAGGTGGGCTGGTGAATTAGCAGGAAAATACAAGGTTTGGCTGGATAAGGCGGTGCAGGATAGCGGCTTGGAAATGCTGGGGCAGTTGGGGCGTGAATATATAGACGGCACTTTTGCTGAAGCGGCGAAAAAAAATAATAGTATTAAACTGAAGAAAGAACTTAAATGGCTCAATAAGGCCATAGAAGCCGGTGACGGCTGGGCTGCATTTACCAAGGGAAATATTTGCTACTATGGCTATGGGCGCTGGGGCGAAAAGAAGAAGGAAGCCTATATTAACTACCAGAAAGCTGCTAAATCTAAGGAGTCAATATACGCGTTGGAATATGGAGAGCTGTGCTTTAGAAATGGTGATTTAAAAGCAGACGTCGCAAATGCATTTGTAAAAGCGTTTAATGAGTAATATCATGAGATGGGGGGGATAACGATGACAACTATCATGCCACAGAAAAATAAAGAATTTGATGAGTCGGTTTTTCTGGAAAAATGTGTGGAGAGTTTTTCAAAGATAAGGAAGAAGTATCAGGTGGATGAAGAGACGTTGAAGGCGGCTAAAAGCAATCCTATACTGGAAAAAATGGCAGAAATCATAATCGATGGTTGTACAGTGCAGGGAATCCTGAAATTTGCCAAAGGAATGACCGAGTGGAATTATAGAAACCAGGGAGGTGCTTTACCTTGGAGTATTTTGGGAAGTATATGGTTTAGTCCGCCATTTATGGATCCTACGGAGGAAATGGTTAAAACTGTTTCAGAAAACTACGAAGGGACTTGCAGAGCTTTACGGCGAAAAATTGATGAGTTAGAGCATTTAGCAAAAATTATAGTAAATCTGGATGAATGGTTAAGACAAAAGAAACAACTGGTATCTGCTGGTGATGTGAAAGCAATGTTTTTCTTAGGAAAAATTTATGAAGATGAAGAGTTTGGTGTACAAAATCAGGAAAAAGCAAATGCTTATTACCAATTGGCAAAGGATACTTGGAAAGAACGATATTCTAAGCGGTACGAGGAATGGCTGAATAAGGCAGTGCAGTCTAGCGGCCTTGAGCTGATTGGACGAATGGGACGGGCATATATAGATGGTAATTTTGTTCAAGCAGGGAAAAAGGATCACGATAAAAAACTGAAAAAAGAATATAAATGGTTGACAACGTCTATAGAAGCTGGTGATGGCTGGGCTGCTTTTACACTGGGGAATATTTATTATTATGGTTACGGACGCTGTAAGCAAAGGAAAAAAGCAGCATATAATAAATATATTCTAGCTACTCATGCGGAAGAATCTATATATGCTTTAGAATTAAGGGAGTATCAGCTTAAAAACGGAAGCATCTTCAGAGAGATAATCAAAGAATTATCAGAGATGTAGATTGATAAATATCCAAATGAATATTTATCATTGAGTGTAATCATGACTGAATGCATGATGGAGCTATTTGCTTATGAAAAGGCTGCGGAGGCAGGATTTGCCCACGCTATGAATTTCTTGGTTGAGATGTATTTATCAGGCGTCGGAGTAACTGCCAAAGGCGCGGATGCAAAAGAAGCGGTAATGAGACCAGCAAACTAGGAAGATGGGGATGAAATAAAGGAGATTATTTATGAGAGAGATTAATGAATACAAACGAATAATATCTATAGGAGATATTCATGGCCATTATGAAAAGGTCAAAGAATTATGGGAGAAAATCTGTTTCAATGATGATGAAGATCTGCTGATTTTTCATGGTGATTATATTGACCGAGGCCCTGAACCTGTTCGTACATTGCAGTTCGTAAAATCGTTGGTGGAAGGGCATGAAAATATCATCGCCCTAAAAGGGAATCACGAAGTTTTTATGCAGAGTTTTTTCGACAGATATCCTTTTGAAGATGGGGAATGTTGGAATGCCTATGATTTATGGCTTGACCCGCGTAATGGCGGAGATATTACCATAGAACAGCTGCGTAATCTTGACCGTCATGAATTAGCTGAACTCCTGCACTTTGTTCAGGCGTTGCCTCTATATTTAGATATGGGAAAGTATTTTTTTGTCCATGCAGGTGTAAATCCTCGCAAGCATAGTTTGTCTGAACAAACTGAAGAAGATTTACTATGGATTCGGAAGATGTTCATCCTATACTATAATGGAGAAAAGAATATCATAGTAGGACATACACCGGTGCAGTATTTGGCTCAAAAGCGAAATGAACCGCTGTTGCTGGCCAATAATATTTTGCTGTTGGATACGGGAACAGCCTTTGGCAGGGAATTATCCGCAGTAAATGTGCTCGATTTAACCTATTTACAGAGTGGAGGGCAGACGGACGGTTGGCAGAAAATCTGTTGTTGATCTTATTGATGAGGAATCTTTATGGAGAAAAGTTGGTTGTATAAGGGCAGAAGCGCCTATAGAATGAAAATCGATTAAGGAGGAATCTTAATGTTCGAAGTAAATGAAACTAAAGGGAATTTAAAAGTGGCTTGCATTGGCAAAACCGCAGAGATATGGAATAAACAGTCATTTGCAAAAGAATATGAGTTATTGGAAGGAAATCCGTTAGATTCGGCGGCGTGGGAAAATGTAGATATTGGCTTTTTGTTGGCGGATGCTGAGCGAAATGAAGATGTGACAAATCTAAAAAAGGTAGTAGCAGCAGCTAAGGATAAGTGCATACCCGTATTGATTCCGATATTGATTTCTACAAAACCTGTAAATGTATCAGCGGCATTGTTGACGATAAATCCTGAAAATTATGTGACTGAATCTGAGATTTACAAGAGTATATATTATGCGATGAAGTCCATAAACGATATTGCGTGTCTTCCGGGACTGGTTAATTTGGATATTCAGGATATCATGTCGATTTGCAAGGATAAAAAGAGTTTACAATTTTCCATGGGCGAAGCTAAAGGTGAAAATGCCACTATAAGTGCTGTCCGCTCTGCCATGAATAAAATGATTAAGCAGGATGAAGAGGCTGGATATGCAGAGACGGATATTTTGTTGAATGTTACAGGCAGTGAAGATTGTTTAAGCATGTATGAAATACAGGAGGCTTGTGAGGAGGTACACGCTTGCTTGGAGAATAATCAAGGGGTAATCATTTGGGGAGCTTCGATAGATAATTCGTTGAGTGATGTGATTCGTGTTTCGCTTTTGCTCGGGAGAAAATGATGAGAAAATCAAGGGTATGATGTTCTGAGCAATAAGAAAATAGCCCGCCATGGCTGCAGAAGCATGGCGGGCTATTATAAGCAGTATAAAAACGAAGAAAACGCTGTGTATCGAATGGTACATACGCGTGGGGTGTGCGGCAGGCCATTTATTTTCCACGCAAAATTTTGATAATGTTCAGCCCCGAAGACTTTTCTTTGGCCTTTTTCTTGTCCGCAAGCTTCTTGAGTTTGTGTTCCTGAGCAAGCCGGTTGGCATTGGCAGTAGCCTGCTGAATAGCCTGTTGGCATTCAGAGCAATACACACCGGCGTGTATGAGCTTTCCGCATTTGCTGCAGGGATAACTGATTTTGCCGCTCATGGCAAACTGGCCGTTTTGAATCATTCGGGAAGCAATAGCCAATGGAGCACCGGTATTTTTTACGATATCGCGGGCACTGCAATTGGGATTTGCTTCAACATATTTTTTTATTTCCAATTCATAGTCCCGAAGGGCATTATAGCATTTCTGACAGGCGCCTGAGCCTGCATCCGCATATAGCTTACCGCACAGAGGGCAGTTTTTTAGCACTGGGCGGTTTTTGCTACGATAAGTCAGCATATCAATCAATCCTTCCTCTATATCGGGAACATGTCGCATCCCTGCATACAAATATCTAACTTTATTATAGCATAATAGAAGAAAATAATATATATTCAGAAAAAATATTTACAGACAGATTGACAAGGTTTTGCACGTTATTAGGAGGATACGGTTTTGAGCAACTATAAAATGATAATGATAATGACTTGCAATATCGTTTGATTGCGGTTATAATGGTATTAGATTTGAGAGGAGGCACAATATGAAAGATTATTTACAGATTATGAGGGTTTCAGGCCGGGAAATCATTGATTCCCGTGGCAATCCTACGGTAGAAGCAGAGGTCACGCTGGCCGATGGCTCTGTTGGCCGGGCGGCAGCTCCGAGCGGCGCATCTACAGGTGAGTTTGAGGCTTTGGAATTGCGCGATGGCGATAAGAGCAAGTTTGGCGGCAAAGGCGTAAGCAAGGCCGTGGAAAATATCAATGAGAAAATCGCTCCGGCAGTAGCGGGGATGGATGCATCGGATATTTATGCTGTGGATGGCGTAATGCTGGCTTTGGACGGTACGGAAGATAAGTCTGTTTTGGGCGCGAATGCTATTCTGGCTGTGTCGCTGGCTGTGGCTAAGGCTGCTGCTATCGCGCAGGACATTCCCCTCTATCGTTTCCTGGGCGGGCTTTCCGGCAACCATCTGCCGGTGCCGATGATGAATATTTTAAATGGCGGCGCGCATGCGACGAACTCCGTGGATACGCAGGAATTTATGATTATGCCGGCCGGTGCACCGACCTTCCGCGAAGGGCTTAGATGGTCTACGGAAGTATTCCATGCCCTGCAGTCCCTGCTGAAAAAGGAGGGCAAGGCCACGTCTGTCGGTGATGAAGGCGGTTTTGCGCCGGATTTGGCTTCGGATGAAGATACGATTGAGCATATTTTGCAGGCTATCCGCAATGCCGGTTATGAGCCAGGCAAGGATTTTGTCCTGGCGATGGATGCGGCCAGCTCGGAATGGAAGAGCGAAAAGGGCAAAGGTCATTACAAGCAGCCTAAGTCCGGCAAGGAATTCACTTCTGCTGAACTCATTGCCCATTGGAAATCTTTGGTGGAGAAATACCCCATCTACTCCATCGAAGATGGTTTGGACGAAGAAGATTGGGAAGGCTGGCAGCAGATGACGCAGGAATTGGGTGACAAGGTGCAGCTTGTGGGAGATGACCTGTTCGTAACCAATACCAAACGCTTGAAGAAAGGTATCGAGGGCGGCAGCGGCAATTCCATTTTGATTAAGCTGAATCAGATTGGTACGCTGTCGGAAACGCTCGAGGCCATCAAGATGGCACATCAGGCAGGTTATACGGCGATTGTATCCCATCGCAGCGGCGAGACGGAGGATACCACCATTGCCGATTTGGCTGTGGCGCTGAACACCGACCAGATCAAGACGGGCGCACCTTCCCGCTCGGAGCGCGTGGCTAAGTACAACCAGCTGCTGCGCATTGAGGAAGAATTGGGCGATAGTGCAGTTTTCGCCGGCATGAAGGCCTTTAAGCACAAAAAATAATTCCCTATCCTATAACTAAAAGAGAGTGACCGTTTGTTTTGCGGTCACTCTCTTTGTCTTTATGGGGTTAAGGCATGGGGGTTAATTTGCCGCCACCGGGCAGGCTGATGGTCTGGCCGTTAAGGCTTGGGGTGCTTTTCTTATCGTAGTAAATATTGTGTTTGTTGCTGGCAATGTTGCTGAAATCTGTCTGTTCATCGCTGATGGTGGTGACATAGGCATCGGCGGTCAGCTGCCACTTAGCACCTTTTACCAGGCTGATGTTAGCGGTATCGGCCTGATTGTCGTGGTTGATGGTGCCGGTGAACGTACCCCGCCTATAGAGGCGGGAGCTTCCTGCTTCGACGAGAACAGCACTACAGCTCCGAGGAACTGCGGTGACTTACACTCTCTCCACAGGCGTAGATTCCCGTGCGACCCACGGTACTATAAGTTACGTTAGGCAGATATTCGCCTAGCTTCTTCTCGAATATTTATTGCGGCGTTTTTATCCCGATTATGGTGACTGCCGCATTTAGGGCAATCCCATTCTCTTACAGATAAGTCTTTGGTTGCATCATTTTGGAATTCACAAATATGACATAACTGGCTGCTGGGATACCATTTGTCTATCTTGACAAGCTTTTTTCCTTGCCATGCAAGTTTGTATTCCAATATGTTTGTGAACATACTCCAGCCATTATCTGCTACAGACTTACCAAAACTGAATTTGCCGCCTTTCTTACGTTTCGCCATAGTCTTGACACTGATATCCTCAATGCCTATGGCATCATAGCGGTCTACCAGATAGCGGGCTTTTTTGTGCAGAAAGTCACGACGTTGGTTGGCAATTTTTTCATGCAGCTTAGCTACACGCAACCTTTGTTTATTTCGGTTATGACTTCCGTTTTGCCGCTTAGAAAGTTTTCTTTGTGCCTTAGCTAATCTTTTCTCGGCTTTTCGCAAGAAGTTTGGATAGTCCGCATCATCTTCGTCAGAGGCAACATACAGACCGTGTATGGCAAAATCCAGTCCAAGAAATTTCTTTGGTATTATGGGGAGTATTTGGTTTTCATACTCTACAAGAATACTGATGTAGTATTTTCCTGTTGGTGTCCTGCTTATGGTTACAGTCTTAATAGTGCTATTTTCCATCAGCGGGCGATGCAGGCATAATTTTACCCAACCAACTTTAGGCAATTTGACCTTGTTTCCTTCCAATCGGACAGAGCCTTTCTGATTGTTCGTAGAGTATGAGCAGTGTCCTGTCTTCTTAGACTTGAAGTGCGGTTTGCCGAAATGTTTTCGGTTGCTAAAAAAATTGTTGTATGCCTTGTTCAGGTTCATCTGTGCATTTGCAAGAGCAAGACTGTCAATTTCCTTCAGCCAAGGAAATTCTTCCTTATATTGTGCCGGGGTATTGTTCAGTTTCTTACCTGTCTCTTTGTAGTAGTCAAGGCGGTCGCCAAGCATCTTGTTATAGATGAATCTGGCACAGCCGAAAGTCTTAGCAAACATATGCTTTTGTTCAG
>NZ_AUJE01000053.1 GCF_000424065.1 Selenomonas ruminantium subsp. ruminantium ATCC 12561 | reverse complement strand
AATTGCATGGCTCTGAAATCTTGAAGGTAGATACATTCTACCCATCAAGCCAGACCTGTTCAAAATGCGGATACCAGAACAAGGAAACTAAGAATCTTGGTATCAGGGATTGGACTTGCCCTGCATGTGGTTCACATCATGAGCGAGATGCCAATGCAGCAATAAATATACTGCGAAAGGCAATAGAACAAAAACAGGTTGCTTAACATAAATTAGTACCGTGGGACACACGGGAATTTACGCTTGGGGAGAACGTGTAAGTCGAACTGGTTACGGCTAGGCCGCAGTGTTCAGCGAACCAAGAATCCCCTGCCTTTAGGCATGGGGAGTGTCAATTGCTGGCTATAATGGCGAACAATGGGAGGGTATCAAACTGCATATTCTTGTCTGTACGGACTTTGGGGGCGATTTCTTCTTCTACGGTTACCTGCATGCCCAAATCGCGCAGGAACTGGGCGTCCCACTGCGGACGGCGATGGGTGCTGATGCGCAGTTCGTCCTTTATGTCATTACATTCCGTAACCAACTCCTGCCGGATATTGGCATGGACATCGGCCTGGTCTTCCTTGCGTGAGAAGGTAACAAGACCATAGTCAGAATCGAAATTCAGAAGCTTACCGCCTTTTTTCAGCACCCGCTGCCACTCACGATAGGCCTGCATGACATCCGGCAGAGTCCAGGTGAGATTACGGCTGATGACCACATCAAAAGTTTCATCGGCAAAATCCAGTTCCTGTGCATTCATCTTATGAAAGTCTGCTGAGCAGCCAGCCGCTAGAACATTCTGCTTCGCCTGATGGAGCATATCAGAGGACATATCAATCCCCGTTACCTTATGCCCCAGCTGCGCGAGTAAAATGGCAAAAAAGCCCGCACCTGTACCAATATCCAGTATCTTCAAAGGCGTAGCGACAGACAGTTTCTCCTGCAGATATACCTGCCAGGCAGCCGCACAAGGGCCGCTCAGCTCCTTTTGACGCAGCTTGCTGAAATCACGGCTGCGTTCGTCCCAATAGGCTTCTATCTGTGCATTCAGCTGATGTTCCTGTTCATATGCTGACAACTTAGGTTGTACATTATGTTTCATCATCTTCACCTGTCCCGTTTCCAATCTCTCTACAATAGTTTATCCCCTTTTCCAAAAAAATTTAAGCCCCCCAGGGGGTTCAATTCTCCCTGAGAGGCTTATTTTGCATGCTTATATTAATTGAATCAACCAAGAAAACGTCCCCACAAGCCAGGAGCCCATGCTAAAGCCGCTGTTTACGCCTTCAGCCAGCAGCGGTACCTGCCCCACTTCCTGTCCGTTATACAGGACTTCAATCTTCCCCACTGGAGTTCCTGCTTTTAATGGTGCGGACACGACCTTGGGCACATCATAGGCCAGCGAATATTTGCTCTTATCCTCACCATTGATCAGTGGGTATTCAATATCCCGTTCAGGATAAAGCTGGGCAGACGCCTGTACCCCATCAGCTACCCAAACTTTACGCTGAGACCTATTCTTAGAAAGTGCCTTGGCCATCTTCACATGGTCAAACCCATAATCCAAAAGTTTTTCTGCATCTTTAAAGCGGTCATCCGGCGTTGGTGTCTTCATCACCACGACAATGAGTTCCACACCATGGCGGCGGGCGCCGGCTGCCAAACAGCCGCCGGCAGCATTGGTCCAACCGGTCTTGATACCGGTCATGCCCTCGTACTTGCCCAACAGTTTATTGGTATTATGTGCCTTAAAGGTCTTGCTTCCCGGAGAGGTCCAGTAAATCGTCCGCTGTTCCTGTCCGACAATCTTGCGGAAATCCGGATTTTTCATGGCATAGCAGGCAAGTTTTGCCATGTCCCGGGCCGTTGAATAATGGCCTTCGGCCGTCAGGCCATTGGGATTGACAAAATGCGTATCCTGCATGCCCAGCTCCTCGGCCTTGTCGTTCATCATCTTCGCAAAGGCGGGTACGCTGCCAGCCATCGCCTCACCAAGCGCCACTGCTGCACCGTTATCGGATTCCATAAGCATACCATTCAGCAGTTCATCTGTACGGATTGTCTCTCCTGGCAACACGCCCACAGGCGATGATTCTGTATAGGCCGCTGCCGATGACATAAGAATCTGCGAGCGCATATTCATCTGTTCCAAAGCTAGTATGCCGGTCATCATCTTGGTCATGCTGGCCGGATACAATCGTTCATCGGCATTTTTCTCCCAAACAACACGCCCCGTCGAAGCCTCCACGATAATCGCCGCCTGCGCCGTAATCTTTGGTTCACCGCCTTCACCTGCCGCTATTGGCAGCTGTACCGTGAGCAGGCAGGCCACCATGAACAGCGACGCTATCTTATGCCAGAATTTCACTATATCAATCTCCCTTTATCATGTAAAAAGCAAAATAAAATAAGGCTCTCCTTTTGGAAAGCCCTATTAGTATACCACGTTATCGGATTTTGTGCATGAATTTTTTACCAGCTGAATGCAGCCTCAAACATCCGATGCCAGGGAAGTTTTACCCTGACCTCGTCCAAACCGGAAAATGGCGGCAGATTTTTCTGCGCAAACAGTCTCATTTCCTTCTCCAAACGCGCCGTGATTGCTCCCTCACGCTGGCCAATATGCGCGTAAGCATCGTCCTGACGGAAACCATAAACCAACGCACCGACCTGCCCGCGCACATTGGACTGATAGCCCCAATCATCGAGGAAACGCATACTCAATAGCTTGTCGCAGTCATCATCACTCATGCGGCTGGAAAGCATCCCTGTAGCCAGCGCAAAGCCTGTGCTGTTCGTGGCGGTATTCCAGCCGGAATACGCGCGCAGACGGTAAAGCAGATTTCTTTGCTGCAAGGCTTCCATCAGCGCATTATCGGCGCCATTGGCAAAGGCAATATCCGCCAATGCGATATTGCGGCGCAGGTACACATAGTCATTGACTTTTTGCACCATAGCTTGCGTATTTTCCCGCCATTTGCCATTATTGGCCGGGAACAGCTTATTTCCCTCCTGCATATTCCAGGACTCGCCGGTTGCTCCATTGGCATTGGTATTGACCAAAAGAATTAAATCCGCCCGGTCGGAGTTATTCACTGGCACACCGCCAGCCACACGGATGGCCGCCTTTACCGAATCGCCGATTTTGGCATCGGAATAGCTTGGTACGGTATCATAGCCTTTTCCCGGCGCATATTCGGTATAGACGAACGGAATCACATTTTCCATATCATTAACGGCTCTGGTCATCAACAGCAAACCAAACTCGTCAATCCCTGCCAACAGCTGAAATCTCGTGGGCGAAATCCCCTGTGCATAGGCATTTAATTCCCTCGCCTCCCTATGCGTCTGGGATAACGGCGCGTTATCGTCCTTGCCGATAACCAGATAGGATAGTTCGCCAGCTCTTGCCATATCAATAAGCTTCTTGCTTACATGGACATTTTTATCCCGCCGATTTTTCCAGTCCTGCCAGATCTCCTGCGGTATAGCGGCTTCCAACTTGGACAGTTCCTGCTTCTCATGCGGATTCAATGGCGTAGTTTCCTGCTTATCGAGCAATCCAGACCGGCGGAAAATATCGGCTCCGTATGTTCTGTAGTATTCCGGTTCCTCCACGCCGGCGGCCGCACCGGATTTTGGCGTACGCATCAATGACGCAAAGACATAGAGTTTCAGCTGCGGGTTTTCCTTCTGTAAATCCGCCAGCCGCTGCGCTCTATTCAGCAGCTTTTCCTCAGGCTCCTCATGCTTGCGGGAGGGCACCAAACCGCCATAAATCATGCTGTCGGCAGAAATCATCGCCGCTTTCGCCCCCGGCAGGTTTTCCTGCGTCCACTTCCATAGCGCCTCTGTATCACCAAAACGGTCATAACCGCTGCTCAGCATTTCTTCTGGCGGCATAACAACATCATAGCCCGCCTTGCGCACGACGTCCGCCGTTTCCTCAGCAGAAATCGGCCGATTGTCATGGGGGATAAACAAAATCTTATCCGCTGCCTGAGCAAACGTCAGCGAACATGCCCATACGGCTCCCATAACCACAAAAGTTTGCAGACTTCGTTTTAAATTCATCACATTTCTCCTGTTATTAAATCAAATATCCGATTATTATTCTACAGTTTACATGCAATTCCTGCAACAAAAAACCTTCCCCCGCAGGGGAAGGTCTTATGCTTTATGGAGATGTGATTACATCATGCCCGGCATGCCCATGCCCGGAGCACCGCCAGCCGGCATAGCCGGTTTTTCTTCCGGCTTGTCAGCAACCAGCGTTTCCGTGGTCAGAACCATGGAAGCGATGGAAGCAGCGTTCTGCAGAGCGGAGCGCGTAACCTTAGCCGGGTCAACGATACCAGCTTTGATCATGTCAACGTATTCGTTCTTGAGAGCGTTGAAGCCGATGCCGTCGCCAGCCTTCTTCACTGCTTCAACAACTACAGAACCTTCGAGACCAGCGTTGTCCGCAATCTGACGAACCGGTTCTTCGATAGCACGGCGAACGATGTTTACGCCAACCTTTTCGTCGCCTTCCACGTTGATTTTGTCGAGTGCCGGCAGAATGTCGATGAAGGTCGTGCCACCACCAGCTACGATACCTTCTTCAACAGCAGCGCGAGTTGCGTTGAGGGCATCTTCGATGCGGTATTTCTTGTCCTTCATTTCAACTTCGGTAGCAGCACCGATTTCGATAACAGCAACGCCGCCAGCCAGTTTAGCCAGACGTTCCTGCAGTTTTTCCTTGTCGAAGTCAGAAGTCGTTTCCGCAATCTGCTTCTTAATCTGTGCTACGCGAGCTGCGATAGCGTCCTTATCGCCTACACCATCAACAATCGTGGTTTCTTCCTTCGTGGAACGAATCTGACGAGCGCGGCCGAGGTCTTCGAGGGTTACGCTGTCGAGTTTGCGGCCCAGTTCTTCGCTGATAACCGTACCACCCGTGAGGATAGCGATATCTTCGAGCATAGCCTTGCGGCGGTCACCGAAGCCAGGAGCCTTCACAGCCAGAGCCTTGAAGGTGCCGCGGAGCTTGTTGACCACGATGGTCGTCAGAGCTTCGCCGTCAACATCTTCAGCGATAACAGCCAGCTGCTTGCCCTGTTTTACAACCTGTTCCAGAATCGGCAGGATATCTGCGATAGCGGAAATCTTGCGATCCGTGATCAGGATGTACGGGTCATCGAGAACAGCTTCCATCTTGTCCGTATCCGTTACGAGGTACGGGGAGATGTAGCCGCGGTCGAACTGCATACCTTCTACAACGGAGAGGTTCGTGGCCATGGACTTGGATTCTTCAACGGTGATAACGCCGTCTTTACCAACTTTTTCCATAGCTTCCGCGATGAGTTCGCCCGTTTCTTCGTTAGCGGAAGAAATCGTAGCAACCTGAGCGATGTCAGCCTTGCTTTCAATCGTCTTAGCCTTGGACTGGATTTCGTCAACCAGAGCAGCTACAGCCTTGTCGATACCCTTTTTGATGATCATCGGGTTTGCGCCAGCAACAACGTTGCGCATACCTTCACGAATCATAGCCTGTGCGAGGAGCGTTGCCGTCGTCGTACCATCACCAGCGATATCGTTGGTCTTGGTAGCAACTTCTTTAACGAGCTGAGCGCCCATGTTTTCGAACGGATCTTCGAGTTCGATGTCGCGAGCAATCGTTACACCATCGTTGGTGATGGTCGGAGCGCCGAATTTCTTTTCGAGCACAACGTTGCGGCCTTTAGGGCCAAGGGTTACTTTTACGGCGTTAGCCAGTGCATCAACACCGCGGCCCAGAGCGCGGCGAGCTTCTTCGTCAAACAGAATCTGTTTAGCCATTTATATTACCTCCAGAAAATACGCTTATTAGAGAATTGCCAGAATATCGCTTTCGCGGACAATCAGGTATTCCTTATCATCAACTTTAACTTCGGAACCGGAGTACTTGGAGAAAACAACCGTGTCGCCAGCTTTTACTTCCATAGCAGCGCGCTCACCGTTTTCCAGAAGTTTGCCCGTACCTACAGCTACAACCGTGCCCTTCTGGGGCTTTTCTTTAGCCGTGTCCGGCAGTACAATCCCGCTGGCGGTCTTTACATCGCCTTCAGCAACTTCGATGACAACTCTTTCGCCCAATGGCTTAATCATAGGTATCTTCCTCCTATATTATGAAATACGTCGTTAGTTTGTTAGCACTCATTAATGCCGAGTGCTAAGCACAGTTCTTATACTACCTTTTTTTAGTCAAAATGTCAAGCTGTTATAGTAAAAAAGTCAAAAAAACAAAGTCAACTCACGTTGCACCCCGTCCCTAAAAAAAGTATAATGGAAGCGGTACTTCAAATCTTCAACAGGGAGTGTCTTTTCATTATGAATCTTTCCAACATGGCTCTAAGCAAAATCGCAGCCATAACCACAGTCACTGCCATAGCAGTCGTATTGGTTGCCGGCTGTGTATCCGTTACCGTCAGCAACAAGGACCGGATTGTTATGGGTGTACAGGCTAATGGCACCTCGATTGCCGGCTTGAGCAAAAAAGAAGCCCATAAGTTCTTTACAGACACAGCAGCCAAAAAATTACAGCGTAAGGCAGCTGTCCTCACTTATAAGGAACGCAATTTCCAGATTGACCCTGCCGATATAAACCTTCATGGCAATGTGGATGAGGCTGTGGAAACGGCTTATAATATCGGACGGGACGGAACACCTATTGAAAACATCATCAATCAGATGCGTTATGCTATCTTTGGCGCAACGGTCACCATGGATGCCAGCTTTGACGAACAACTCCTCAACAGCAAACTGCAGCAAATAAAAACCGCCATCGATACTCCACCCAAAAACGGCAGTGTCACCCTGCTGGCTGATGGCAGTATCCGTAAAACACCAGCCGTAACCGGACTAAGCTTGGAGATTGAGCCACTTGCCGCCGAACTGGCACCGGATTTCAAAACCTTTAATCTAACCGTAAAAAAAGAGCTGTCTCCCGCTGAACAGCTCCCCTTTGTACAGGACAATGACCTTGCTTCCATGGATGGCATTTTAGGCTCCTATACGACCCGTTTCTATCCTGGAGATCGTGGCGATAATATAGGTCTTGCCGCCAGTCATTTACAAGGAGCATTGATCCGCAGCGGTGCCACCTTGTCCTTCAACGATACCGTAGGACCTCGCACACGCGAAGCCGGCTATAAAAACGCCGGTGTCATCATCTATGGAGAACACGCTGTTGATGTAGGAGGCGGCGTCTGTCAGGTCAGTTCCACCCTCTACAACGCCATTTTACTGGCGGGCCTGACCCCTGTGGAACGCACAGGACATTTTGCTTCGTCCTCCTATGTCCCTGCCGGACGAGATGCCACTGTAGCTGATGGCCTTATCGACTTCGTTTTCCGCAATCCTCTGCCCCATCCGGTCTACCTCACCGTTGCCAACAGCGGCAGCGCCCTGACGGTTTATGTACTGGGCACCAAGGCCGACCTGGCTGGCAAGAGCATTGCCCTCGTCACGGAAGGAAGTTCCATGCGACCTTCCCTTTACCGACTATGGAAACAAAACGGCCAGGTCATCGAACGGGAATTTCTCCACACCGACGCTTACGAACCCTTAAAAAACACCTGATAATAAAAAAATCCGGTATATCCCGTCAAGGGATATACCGGATTTTTTATTATGCTTTAACAGATGCCCGTCAGCATATAGAAGATAATGCACAGGAACGGCACCAAGAACTTCATGCCCATAATCACGGCAATATCGAAGTAGGATTCATTGTGCGTAAGTCCGCAGATGGCGAGAAGTGTTACCAAAGCGCCGCAATGCGGAACCGGGTCAATACCAACCGAAGCCACGGCTACGATACGGTGCAAGACTTCCAGAGGAATCCCCGCGGTAATCGCCATCGCCGCCCACTGGTCGCCCAATGCCGACAGGGCAATGGTCAGACCGCCAGATGCCGATCCCGTAATGCCGCACATGATGTTGGTGGTGATAACCGCCGAGAGCAGCGGCCCGAAAGATGCGGCAATGCCAACCAGCCATTCTGTCACCGGGGCAAACCCTGGCATAGCCGTAATAACGCAGCCGAAAGCATAGCCGGAAGCAACGTTCAGCGCCGCAGACCCAGAGGAAAGCGCCGCATAGTTGACCGTCGGCAGAAAACCATCCGTAACCTTCAGCCGTTTGCGGCCAATATACGCTGCCACAATACTGCTGAGAATAAGTGCCACGCTAATGGACCAAATTGCCGATACCTTGCCGACATGCGAGGCTAAAAGCGTCAGCTTCAATGGCACAAAAGCCGCTAAGCTGTCCTCATTCCAATGAAAGCCCCATTCCCAACCAAACGGATTGGACAGAATCACGTTAATCACAATAACCATAAGCAACGGCACCATTGCCCAATACCAAGGAATGTTGATTTTCGGATGACGTTTCTTCTTTCCATCACTTTCATGCTCCCCGTAGCCCTCTCCACGGGACTGCAGGAGCTTTGCCCGATGGCCAATCCAGCCCCAGCCAATCAGCAGGAACAAGATTGAAGCAAATAAGCCGATGCCCGGAGCCGCCCAGGTACTTGTCTGAAAATAAGAGGACGGAATAATATTCTGAATTTGCGGTGTTCCAGGAAGGGAAACCATCGCAAAAGAGAAAATACCTACCCACAAGGCCGCGGGCAGCAGTCTTTTGGGAATATCCGCTTTCTTAAAGACTACCGCGCCAAACGGATACATAACAAAGGCCACGACAAATACAGACAAACCGCCATATGTCAATGCACCGCACCCCATGAGCACCGCCAGGATTGCCCGTTTTTCCCCTAAAACGTCCACAATCTTACCGGCAATCGCTGAGGCCAGCCCACCTTTTTCCATCAATTTTGCAAATACCGCACCAAACAGGAATACCGGATAATATGTCTTCACATATTCCGCGAGCCTCGTCATATACAGTTCGCTGTATACAGGCAGAATATCAAACATACTGGCCAGTGCTGCCAATCCCGCAAAGAAGGGTGCAATCAGGATGATTGACCAGCCGCGGTAGGCAAAATACATAAGTCCTAAAAGTGCTAACCCAATACAAAGTGCTTCCATGGTGTCCAAAGACTCCCCTCGTAGAATTTATACTATCCACAATCCCTGATAGTCTTGGGAACAACGTCCCCTATGTAAATGGAAAGAAAAAAATAAGCTCCGATATAGCGTATCGGAGCTGCTGCATGAACGCAGACAATCCATAGAACTGAATGAAATGTATGAGCATTTCTCCCTGTCAGAAAACTAACAGGAAAAACTTTTCGACGAAACGGGCAAAATAATAGCTCCTCCCGCGCAGGGAAGAGCTTATTTACGCTACTCGAAAATACCCACACTAAACCAGGCTCTAAAAACTTTTCAGTACCGATAAATCTCCATCCCCATCACTCGCAGGTCCAAAGAGCCATCAGGCTCTTAACGGCGATTGTTAATCAGGCAGTTCTCCTGGCTCCAGTTCATCATTTATCTGCGCCTTCCCAGAGGAAACCTCCAGTGACATAACTATGCAGATAAACTCGCTGTTACAGTGGCGGGACCGCGCCGGCTTATACCGGCTTCCCTATTAAGTCTATGACACCTGACCCAACCAATATTCGATTGTGCTTTCGTTTACTGTATGTATATTAGCATAAATTTTCTTTATTGTCAACGCAATAAATAATTTTTGCATGAGAAAAAGACAGCCCCCGCAGGAACTGTCTTCACGTTCGCTATAAACCTGAAATTAGAGGTTTTCTTTAGCAACAGCAACGAGCTGAGCGAAAGCCTTTTCATCGGAGATGGCCAGGTCAGCCAGCATCTTGCGGTTTACTTCAACGCCAGCCTTGGTCAGACCGCAAACGAGACGGCTGTAGGAAATGCCGTTTACACGTGCAGCAGCGTTGATACGAGCAATCCAGAGACGACGGAAGTTGCCCTTCTTCGCACGACGGTCACGACGAGCGTAGTAGAGAGCCTTCATTACGGTCTCGTTAGCTTTCTTGAACTGTTTGCTCTTGGAACCTTTGTAACCCTTAGCGAGCTTCAGGATTTTCTTATGACGTCTATGTGCAGTCACGCCTACTTTTACTCTTGGCATGGTTTCATCCTCCTAAAAAATCAAAATAAACGAGTCATTTACGAAAAAATTATGCGTACGGGAGCATTCTCTTTACGCGGCCGAAATCAGCGGCAGTAACCATAGCGGCTTTGCGCAGGTTACGTTTACGCTTCGGAGACTTCTTCTCCAGGATATGGCTCTTGAAAGCCTTGTTGCGTTTGAAGTTTTCACCGCTACCAGTCATGGTGAAGCGTTTAGCTGCTGCTCTGCGAGTCTTAATCTTTGGCATTACATTTTCCTCCTTAAATTAGCCTTTGCACTCAGGATTCCTGTGCAGGCTGTTTGGGCTTCGATGCTTTCTGCACTTTCGGTGCAACAATCATCGTCATATTTTTTCCTTCAAGTTTGGCATTGCGTTCAATGGAAACACGGTCGCCCAGGGCTTCTGCCACACGGCCCAGGACAGTTTTGCCCAGTTCCGGATGGGAAAGCTCACGGCCACGGAACATGATGGTCACTTTGACCTTGTTCCCTTCCTCTACGAAACGAAGTGCGTTCTTCAACTTGACGTCAAAATCGTGTTGTTCAATGTTGGGGCGAAGCTTAACTTCTTTGATGTTAATAACCTTCTGCTTCTTCTTCGCTTCCTTTTCCCGCTTCTGCTGTTCATAGCGGTACTTACCGAAGTCCATGATGCGGCACACCGGCGGCTTTGCCTTCGGCGCAATCTCGACGAGGTCAAGATGCTGTTCTTCGGCCAGACGCAGCGCGTCACGGGTTGCCATGATGCCCAGCTGTTCGCCTTCGGCGCTGGTCACACGCACTTCACGGATGCGAATTTCCTCATTGATGCGTAAAGATTCTTTGCTAATAGTAAAACACCTCCTGCTTAAAGTCTACATCTCTTATCCAAACAAGAAAAAGGCGGCACAAAGCCACCTTTCAAAAACTCAAAGCTATAAACCCAACTGACCTTCACATGCGGCCATCAGGTGAGAAGCGGTGGCTTCTTCTTGTTCACGACTTGATTAGTTTATCATAGTGAATGCACGGTTGTCAATGATTTTTTTGCACAACCGCCGAATCAATTTCCTTGCCGTCTGGCAGGAAGCAGCGGACGGTGATTTCATCGCCCTTTACATCCATGGTCAGGTAGTTATCCGTTTCCGGCTGCGGTGCAACGACTTCATCGAGCTTATGGTCAATCCACAAGCCGGGATAGCGCACATTCCCCGCCACACCGGTAAGGATATACAGCGGCCCCTTCGCGCTGCGCTGGAAGTTCTGGATATGGCCCCGGTTGCGGTAAGTATGCAAATGGGCCGAAAAGACAAGGTCGATGTCCAATTCATCAAACAGCGGCATAAAGACTTCGCCCACATCGGATATCCCTTCCTTGCGCTCCGGACGGTTATGGATGCGGTATTGCAAAACATCCTTATGCACCAGCACAATCTTCCACTTCTTCCGGCTGGCCGCAGCGTCCTGCCGCAGCCAGGCCACCTGCTCGTCCCGCAGGCCCGGCTTGAATTCCTCCGTTTCGTCCCACTGACTGTTCAGCACGATAAAATGTACATCACCATAGTCATAGGAATAATAATACCGGCCAAAGTTTGCGCTGCCATTATCCGGAACGGCAAAATACTTCAAATAGGCCTCCGGCAGGCGCACCTTCCAATTCAGATTGTAGGTTTCATGGTTACCCATCAACGGCACGAAGGGAATCCGGTCAATTATGCCGTTCACGCCGTGAAACCAGGCCTGCCACTGCGTATGATCTTCCCCATTGTCCACAATATCACCCATATTGATGAAAAAGGCCGCCTGCGGATTACGCTGTGCTGCATTTTGCGCCAGCTGTTCCCAATCGCTGTAATCGCTGGACTGGGAATCCGGGAAAATCAGACATTGGAAATCCCCCTCTCCCGCAGTATGCAAAGAATGCCATGCCCCTGCTGCCCCTTCGGCAGCCACGCGGTATTCATACTCGGTATCGGCTGTTAAATCCGTCAATTCGGCTGTATATTGATTATTCTCCACACCATCATCGGTGAAAAAATCCTGTTTTGCGGCAACAATCCGGGCATCTTCCTGCCCTTTAATACGATATTCTATGCCCGGATTAACCAATGGGCTTTCCGCCTGCCACATCAGCATGCGGCTGTGGGCGCTGTCTGTCGTAATTACCTGCCGCAAAAACTGCGCATCCAAATCACCGGTCAGCTGCCGCATACTGTTGGCCGCCTTGCGGTATAATGTTCCTTTGGCCCAAAAGATGCCGCCGGCCAGCAGGCCCAATGCACCAAGACCACCCGCAATAAATGTTCTACGCTTCATATTTGCCTCCACTTCCATATTTTTCTTTATTTTAGCACTTGGAGTCGACTTTAAGTCAAGAACAACATTTTCATCATTCATTGCGTCAGACGGATTATGTTACCGGAGGCTCTTCTTTTTTTGCGCATAAAAATAGCCCCCGATATTTCTATCAAGGGCTCTCATCTTTTTGCTTTTAGTCTACGAAACGATATCCGCTATGCTTATTTTTTGTTTTTCTTTTCCTGCTGTTCGGCCACGTCTTCGCTTTTCATGGAGTTGGGCGGATTAATGCCTTGGTTTTCAATGCGCATCATGCCGTTTCCCCCAAAGTCTGTTGTCACGCCTCCATTTTCTGTGTTACCTGCTTCGCGATAGCCATTTTCTGTACGTTCCATATCGTTCTGAACCCGGTTTTCCTGTCTGGAAGTTGCATCACTTTGCACATTGGGACGGGAGGAATTGGTCACTTCCTCCATCTCCCGAATGCTGACGCCAGCTTTGCCGAGGTCTTCCTGAACCTGCTCTGCAGGAGTCGGAGCCGCTGCTGGCTGTTCTGCCGGAGTCGGCCTTTCCGGCGTGGTCGGCGTCGGTTCTACCGGGGTCGGCGTTTCCGGCGTGGTCGGCGTCGGTTCTACCGGGGTCGGCGTTTCCGGCGTGGTCGGCGTCGGCTCTACCGGAGTCGGCGTTTCCGGCGTGGTCGGCGTCGGCTCTACCGGGGTCGGCGTTTCCGGCGTAGTCGGCGTCGGTTCTACCGGGGTCGGCGTTTCCGGCGTGGTCGGCGTCGGTTCTACCGGGGTCGGCGTGTCCGGCGTGGTCGGCGTCGGCTCTACCGGAGTCGGCGTTTCCGGCGTGGTCGGCGTCGGCTCTACCGG
>NZ_AUJE01000052.1 GCF_000424065.1 Selenomonas ruminantium subsp. ruminantium ATCC 12561 | reverse complement strand
AATTGCATGGCTCTGAAATCTTGAAGGTAGATACATTCTACCCGTCAAGCCAGACCTGTTCAAAATGCGGATACCAGAACAAGGAAACTAAGAATCTTGGTATCAGGGATTGGACTTGCCCTGCATGTGGTTCACATCATGACCGAGATGCCAATGCAGCAATAAATATACTGCGAAAGGCAATAGAACAAAAACAGGTTGCTTAACATAAATTAGTACCGTGGGACACACGGGAATTTACGCTTGGGGAGAACGTGTAAGTCGAACTGGTTACGGCTAGGCCGCAGTGTTCAGCGAACCAAGAATCCCTTGCCTTTAGGCATGGGGAGTGTCAAGGATAGGTCATTTTACTTTTTAGAGGGCAAATGCTAAAATGAGGGCAAGGTGGTGAGGGGGATGAAAAAGGTATTAAAATGTGGTTTGTGCCTGACCGCTTGTATGCTGACCTATCTGCCGATAAGTGAGGCGGCGATGGTGACGGTCACCGGGCAGGGCAGTTCTGAGCGGGCGGCAGTAAAGGCGGCTTTAAGACAGGCGATTGAACAGCAGATTGGCGTTATGGTGGACAGCCGCAGTTATGTGACCAATTATAAATTGATTTATGACCGGGTCTATACCCAGTCCGATGGCTATATCAAGAGTTACAAGGTGCTGGAACATTCAGCGGCCAATGGCATACATTCTGCCAAAGTACAGGTGGATGTGCAGGAACAAAAGCTCAGTGCAGCCTTGGGGACACTCGCACAGAAAAGGGCCATTATCGGCATGAATATGCAGGACCCGCGCATCGGGGTGGTATCAATGGACAGTCAGGGACGGCATTATCCTGCTGTGGAAAACTGCGTTATCCATGGTTTGACTGGTCAGGGCTTTGGCCGGGTGGTGGATATGGGGCAGATTAGCAATGCTCAGCGTCGGCAGCTGATGGCTGCGCAATTTTCGGGGGATAAACGATTATGGCAGAGCCTTAAAGTGCAAGCTCCAGTGGATTATCTGGTGACGGCGCAGGTGGAGCTATTTGCTAATCGTGTTGCACATTTACAGAAAACGACAGCACAAATCGCCGTGCGCATGGTTAACACCAACACCGGTGAAGTGGTATATGCCGGCAATTTTACCGGCAAATCGCCGCATTATCGTACAAGTGGCGGGGCTGATGAGGCGCTGGCCGCGGCAGCGCAGGGAATTGCCCAAGCGGTAGGGGAGGCGGCACTGAATAAGGCAGCTAATCCCAGCCAGCATATAAAATTGATTGTCACCCAGGGAAAATGGGGGAATATTACGGCTGTTACGAATTATTTGGAAGGCATCCCCGGTGTTAACAGTGTTTATGTGCGGGGCACGTCTTTTGGCAATACCATTGTGGAGGTAGACTTCAATGGTACAGCCCATGATTTGGCGGCAGCCTTGGAAGGCGATGGGCAAACGATATTGGAAATGGGTTCCGAATACGTGAAAATCTGAAATTTTTTCTTAATTTTTTATGGGTGCCAAGGAAAAACACTTGACAGGCTATAGGGGCTTCGCTATAATAGCTATGTCAAGGGGAAAACCTTGGCACCTATTTTTGAAGCAGGTGATAGCCGTGATGGAGCAGTTCTTATATTTGTCTACTTTGTTTGACCTGTATGGGGCGCTGTTGACGGAAAAGCAGCAAGAGTGCTTGCGCTTGCACCTCTTTGAAGATTTTTCTCTGTCGGAAATCGGCGAGGAACTGGGCATATCCCGGCAGGCGGTTTACGACAATATCCATCGCAGTGAAAAGGCGATGGAATCCTACGAAAAAAAGCTGGGGCTGGCGGCTCGTTATCATGAGGAACGTCAGGAACTGGCAAAAATTTACGAGTCCATCAAGGATTTGCGGCAGGCGGGCAATGAACGTGCCGTTGAGGCAATCCTTGACCGGCTGGAGCCCTTTATCGGGCGCAGTCAGGAGGTTAATTAATTGATATTTGAAAGCCTGTCTGACCGCTTGCAGGAGACCTTCAAGAAACTTCGCGGCCATGGCAAATTGACGGAGGATGATGTCAATGAAGCCATGCGGGAAGTGCGCATGGCGCTTCTGGAAGCAGATGTCAACTTCAAGGTTGTAAAGAATTTCATAAAAACCGTTAAGGAACGGGCCATTGGTCAGGACATTTTGGAAACCCTGACGCCGGCTCAGGTGGTTATTAAGATTGTTGATGAGGAACTCACGAACCTCATGGGCGGCACGCAGAGCCGCATCAACATCAGCCCGAATCCGCCGACCATCATCATGATGGCAGGCTTGCAGGGCGCAGGTAAGACCACTTCCGCTGGTAAGCTCGGCTTGTCCCTCAAGAAACAGGGCAAGCGTCCGTTGCTCGTTGCCTGCGATATTTATCGTCCTGCAGCTATCAAGCAGTTGCAGGTAGTTGGCAAACAGCTCGATATTCCTGTGTTCTCGATGGAGCAGGGGACCGATGCGGTAACGATTGCTAAATCTTCCCTTGCTTATTCGCAGAGCCATGCCAATGATGTGATTATCATCGATACGGCAGGTCGTCTGCAGATAGATGAAGCCCTGATGCAGGAGCTTCGCGATATCAAGGCTGAGGTTAAGCCTCACGAAATCCTGCTCGTTGTCGATGCGATGACCGGTCAGGAATCGGTCAATGTGGCACAGACCTTTAACGATAGTCTGGGACTTGACGGTGTCATCATGACCAAGCTCGACGGCGATGCCCGCGGTGGTGCGGCACTTTCCGTCAAAGCAGTCACGAATGTTCCCATAAAATTCATCGGTATGGGCGAGAAACTGGAACCTCTCCAGCCGTTCCATCCCGACCGTATGGCTTCCCGTATTTTAGGCATGGGCGATGTGCTTTCCCTCGTGGAAAAAGCCCAGCAGACCTTCGATATGGAAGAAGCCAAGAAGATGGAAAAGAAGCTGCGCAAGGATGAATTTACCTTGGACGACTTCTTATCCCAGATGCAGCAGGTCAAGAAACTTGGCTCGCTCGAAAATATTTTAGGCATGATTCCCGGCATGGGTGGGCTCAAGAAGCAGCTCGAAGGTCAGGATATTGACCTGGACGGCAAGGAAATGCGTCAGATTGAAGCCATTATTCGCTCCATGACGCCGCAGGAACGCGCCGACATTACCATCATCAACGGCAGCCGCCGCAAGCGTATCGCTATGGGTTCTGGCACGCGTGTGCAGGACGTCAACAAGCTCTTGAAGCAGTTCGGCGAAATGCGCAAGATGATGAAGAAGATGAAAAAAATGCAGAAGGGCAAAGGTTTCCCCGGTCTTGGGGCGCTCGGAAATCTCGGCGGTTTCCCGAAAATGCCATTTATGCGTTAAGTTTTAATCCTTATTTGCGAAAGGTGGTGAAATTTCATGGCAGTAAAGATTCGTTTGAACCGTATGGGTGCAAAGAAGAACCCGTTCTACCGTGTGGTAGTAGCTGATTCCCGCGCTCCGCGTGATGGTCGTTTCATCGAAATTCTCGGTAACTACGACCCCTCCAAGCAGCCGGCAGTCGTTAATCTCGACGAAGCAAAGGTTCTTGATTGGATGAACAAAGGTGCTCAGCCGACCGATACCGTTAAAAATCTGTTCAGCAAGCAGGGCATTATGGCCAAGTTCGCTGAATCCAAGAAGAAGTAATTGGAGAGAAGCGACATGGAAAAACTTGTTGCAGTAATCGCCAAATCCCTGGTGGAGCATCCAGAAGCTGTGGAGGTTTCTTCACGGCAGGAGGATGAGCAGACCGTGCTCGTCCTTCATGTGGCTGAAGATGACATGGGTAAGGTTATCGGACGCCAGGGGCGCATTGCCAAAGCTTTGCGCACCGTGGTCAAAGCCGCAGCCACTCGGGAAAATACGAAAGTCACGGTTGAGATTATTTAAATGAAAAGCGGCAGGATTACCTTTTCGGTGTCTTGCCGTTTTTTACTATGAAAAAAAGAAAAGAGGAACTGTCATGGATTCTATTTCACTGAAAGTGCCTGTTACCATTAAGGCAAAATTAACGGAAAAACTCAAAACCAAAATTCTGGCGGACTTGGAAGAAGCCATCAAGCGCACGGAGCTCGAACTCCAGCAGATGGATATTCAGGAAAAGCGCGTGCTGCAGGAAAATCAGCCGGCTAATCCGGAACAGCCCACGATGGAAGAAGTACAGCGCTATCAGGCGATTCAGGCGCATTTTGGCGAAGAACGCAATAAGCGTCTCCAGTTCCGTGAAGAATCCCTTGCCCGCAAGGAAGAAATGGAAAAGATGGTTATCGGTGCCGAAATCGTGCAGGGCACGCTGGAACATCAGGTGGAAGTGCACGTGGGCGACGATATGCGTGAAATCATGAACGTGGAAGTGCTGGTAGAAGATGACAAAGTTATCGCCATTCGCAGCTAAGAAAAACAAGCGCGACAAGAATCGCGTGACCATCGGCAAGGTGGGCGCCCCCCATGGCATTCATGGGGAAATGCGCATCATTCCGCTGACGGACTTTGTGGAACGCTTTGAGACCATGAAAGAGGTCATGGTCGGCAGCGAAATGCTCCATATTGAAAGCTGCAAGTATCATAAGCAGTATGTGCTGATGAAGTTCAAGGAGTATCCGGTACGGGAAGCGGCTATGAGCCTGACGGGCAAACTTTTGACCGTTGACCGCAGCGAGGCTGCTCCCTTGCAGGAAGGCGAATATTACACCTTTGACATCATCGGTCTGACGGTTTACGATATGGACGGCAAGGAACTGGGTAAGGTCGAAAATGTCCTGCGCACCGGCAGCAATGACGTCTATCAGGCCCGCCGCACGGATGGCGGGGAACTGCTGATTCCGGCGCTCAAGGCCGTAGTCAAGGAAATTGATGTGCCGGGCGGCCGTATGGTGGTCGATATGCCTGAGGAGATTTCCGATGCGCATTGATATGGTGACCATCTTCCCGGAGATGTTTTCTGGCCCCTTTGGTGACAGCATTACCAAACGGGCGGTAGATAATGGAATTTTGGATATCCACTTTACCAACTTCCGGGATTTTGCCGAGGATAAGCACCATCATGTGGATGACAGCCCCTTTGGTGGCGGTGCGGGCATGGTGCTGAAGCCTGAGCCGATGTACAAGGCCGTTCGGGATGTGCTGGCTCGTACCGAGGAATATGCGGGTAATCGCCGGGTATTGATTATGGACCCTTCGGGGCCGACCTTTAATCAGGCCAAGGCAAAGGAGCTCGCAGGTTATGATCAGCTGGTGTTTATCTGCGGTCATTACGAAGGCTTTGATGCCCGTATCTATAAGCTTGCAGATGAAGCGATTTCCATCGGTGATTTCGTGCTGACTGGCGGGGAACTGCCGGCTATGGTCATCACCGATGCGGTGTCGCGCATGCTGCCAGGCGTGCTGGGCCATGAGGATTCTGCGCCGACGGATTCCTTTTATGAAGGTTTGTTGGAATTTCCGCAGTATACCCGTCCGCGCGAATTTGAGGGCATGGAAGTGCCGGAGGTACTCTTAAATGGCGACCATGCCAAAATCCGCCAATGGCGGCGGGAACAATCCCTGCTCGTGACGAAAAAATACCGTCCGGATTTGCTGAAAAATGCTCCGTTAACGGATAAAGATAGGCAATTTTTGGCGGAACATCAAGATTAAAACAAGAAGCGAAATTTTCTGTAAGCTGATGAAGAAAGCAGCAGGAGAATTTCGCTTCTTTGTCGTATAAGAACAACAATACCATGAGGTTTAGGATATAAGGAAAAGAGAATAAGGAGATGAGGAAATTGGGTGGATTGTTAGACCGGTTTAACGTCAAGCAGAAGATAATGGTATCCGTATCGGTGCTGTTTATCGTTGTGATGGCGGTGCTGGGCATTGTGTTGGACAGAATTGTTGCCAACAGCCAGATGGCGAACTTTGAAGAGGAGGCTGATTTACAATCGGCACAGGTAGATAATGCCATGAATTTATTCCTCAATGGTTTGCGGGATGGCTTGGTCAATATGGCCAATGACCCGATTCTGCGAGCTGGCGGGGAAATTACCCGTTATACGGATGAGGCTGTGGTTGCGACAGCTGGTTCCGATGGCATGATTGCTATGGACCCGCAGGCTAAAGGCGGCTTTGAATTGGCTGCGTATCAGTTGTTCCAGCGCTTTGGTGAAGCGAATAAGGGCAGTGTATCTGTTATCAGCTATGGTACCACGGATGGCGGTTATCTGCAGTATCCTGCCGTTAAACGTAAGAAGGGGTATGACTCCCGCAGCCGTGACTGGTTCAAGGAGAGCATGGCTGATGTAAGCAAGGTTCGCATAACTAAGCCGTTCAAGACCTCCAAAGGCACGCCGACTGTAGGTATTTTTGCTACGGTCAAAGGTTTGGATAACAAGCCTCTGGGCGTTCTGGGTCTCAATATTGACCTGCCGGTGGTTACGGATATGATTGCCGAAATCAAGATGGGAGAAACCGGTTATATCATGATGCTGGATGCCGATGGTGTGATTATCGCCGACCCGAAACATCCGGAAGCTGACTTCAAGAAACTGTCGGAGTCGGAACTGGGCGATATTGCCAATCTCGATACCAGCAAGAGTCTCAAAGGCTTGCAGGAAATCACCATGGATGGCACGACCAGGATGGTCAACACCTATGTTTCCGAAAATACCGGGTATCGCTACCTGACCATTGTTGACCGTTCCCAGCTCATGGAAAGCGTCAATCATATGCGCATGATTCTGGGCGGTGTACTGATAGTAGCGTTGATTTTGATTTTCTTTGCTACTTATACGATTTCTAATATGATTGTTTCGCCTCTGCGTGGCTTGCAGGCTTCGGCAGAACGCCTGGCCGATGGCGATTTGCGGGATACGGATGTAGCGGTGGATTCGGACGATGAAATCGGTAATCTGTCCCGTTCCTTCCATACCATGACCCATGAACTCACGGGACTGTTGAAACAGATTAAGGGCAGTGCCGATGAGGTTTCCAATTCCTCTGGTCAGATGTCCAGCGGCGTTGAGCAGGTAGCCGAAACCATCACGCATGTGGCTGAACAGGTAGGCGATATCGCCGAAGCGGCCAGCCATCAGAGTGAAACCATGAACAACGTAGTGGACAATATCCGGGAAATGACGGATCACGTCAATGGTATTGCCGATAAATCGGCCAATATCAGCAGAACCTCCGGTATGGCCGGACAGGCTGCCAAAGAAGGCGTGGCTGCTATTGAAGATGCTGTACAGCAGATGAAGAAAGTTCATGAAACCGTTATTGAGTCCGCGAAGAATGTAGACGAACTGGGCAAGAGCTCCGAGCAGATTGGTGAAATCATCAACACGATTCAGAGCATTGCTGAGCAGACGAACCTTCTCGCACTTAACGCCGCTATCGAAGCAGCCCGCGCTGGTGAACAGGGACGTGGCTTTTCCGTTGTAGCAGATGAAGTCCGGAAGCTCGCCGAGCAGTCCTCCGAGGCTGCAACGGAAATTGCCCAGATGATTTCCGGTGTACAGCAGGTTACTAAGCGTGCTGTAGAATCCATGAATGTGGGTACAGAACAGGTACGCACCGGTGGAGAGACAGTTAATCAGGCTGGTGAGAAATTCCGTCAGATTGCCGAACATATTCAGGAAGTGGATAATCTGGTTAAAGATGCAGCCAACAGCGCAGCCAAAGTTGCCGATGACAGTGTAACGGTACTGCGGGATGCTGAAGATGTGGACGAAACCACCAAACAGATTACCCAAAACATCGCTTCCATCTCGGCCGCTACAGAAGAACAATCGGCCTCTATGGAAGAACTTGCTGCTTCCAGCCATAGACTCGCGAACATGGCAGAAGAATTGCAGAAAGAGAGCGCTAGATTCAAATTCTGAAATATTCCTGAAAGTTTTTCAAAAAAATGATAAAAATGATTTGACAACGGTGGATATATCTGTTAATATAATATCTGTCAGCAACAAAGAGTTGCAAACGCCGGCGTGGCGGAATTGGCAGACGCAGCAGACTCAAAATCTGCCGTTGGCAACAACGTATCGGTTCAAGTCCGATCGCCGGCACCACTTGAAATTCAAGGCTCCGTGAGATTATCACGGGGCTTTTTTGTTGTATAGGAAAATTAGCAATCGGGTTTTTGTCGGGTTACGGGATTTTAGGTATTACAGGCGGTTTTTTTTGTCGTGCATATGCAAAACCAAGCAACCGCCTTTTGTTATCTCTCCCACAGAGCGCCACGGGATTTTTTCATTCATAGAAAGAAATTTGCTAAAAACGAATACGATTATTTTGCCCTCTGTCTATGTCTTTGCCTGTGCCGCTATTAGTCAGGGCGAGGAAAAAATCTTCATGGGCAGCCCATTCTTTCTGCTCACTAATAAATTTTGATTACCACATTAAAGAAACATCAAGATCGCCGTTGTACTCTTTAATATATCCTTGATCTTTGGACTATTTGGACTACCACCCGCCGCCTGTCCACCCGCCACCTGTTCCAGCGTGGCCTCGTCCAGCTTGGCCTCGTCCAGCTCGATGTCAGCCAGCTCCGCCATGCAGGCCTCGGCTTCTTCCTTCGTGATTTCGTGGCCATTGGCCTTCACCAGCGCCATCAGTTCCTCGGCTGTCTCGCAGGCCAGCGCCTTTTCGATTTGTTCCCTCGTCGGTTTGTTTTCGTTTGTGTTTGCCATGATAAAACCTCCTTAAAATTATCAAAATAGGTTTTTTGAGCATACGGGAATGGAATAAAACGCTTTCGCATGTTTCATCCCATTCCCCGTTTTTACAGGATTTTTCCTTAAAACGGATTCAGGTAATCGTTATAATCCTTAAATCCTTTTTGGGCCATCTCCATCAATTCTTTTCTCAATTCTTCATCGGCTTTTGCTTCCTCAATTTCCCTTTTGCGTTTTTCCTTTTCAGCTTCCTTAAAACCGAATGGGTCAGATGGATTTTTAACTGGACGATAAGTCGGAAGACTATTGGGGTCAAATTCCACGCCACCAGCTACCATGTCCAGTGCCATATCATCCATCTTATTTTCCTCCCCACATCTTTACGTGTTGTTATCTTGCTTTCTGTTCTTTATATCCCCGAAGTAGGGAAAGTGTTATGTTATTTTGAAAAAAATACAACACCACGAGAGAACGTGCGCCGCCGGGCGCATGCACAAAAGGTGCTGTGGATAAAATACGTTCAAATTTTATCACAGCACCTTTTGTTTTGGCTTTGCCCGCCCTGCGGCGTTCCTGCTTTTGTGGACGCTGGCACCCATGACGACCTTTGACCGCCATGGACAGCCAGCGTCCACGTCGCAGAGGAACACCGCTCCCCGCCCTAATCCATCAACATAAGAGCCAAACAGTAAGGCGAGGGCGGACTGTCCGGCTGCATTCCCTCGTTTCTCCCTCCGGCACTTGGTCATTCCGCCGTACAGACCGCCCCCGTGCATAAGAAGAAACTGGCAACGGGTGTCCGTTGGCTTGGGTGGACAGCTGCGCCGTCCACGTCGCCACAGACACCGGCTCACTTGACCAGTCAATCTTGATTTTGTTAAACATGGTTCAAAAGGATAATGCGTCAGGTTCGGCGGGCGGGACGTGCTTTGCACCTCCCGCAAGGCACAAAGCGGCATCCGCAGGCCGTGGCATTGTCGGTCAAAATCGGCAGATTGTCGGACGGCAATGAGGGCAGGGGGCCGTCTCTGCACATGGACGCATGCGCGTCCATTCTCCGCCCCCTTTCCCCTACGGCCCCCAGCGAGAGCGGAGTGGGATAACTCGCGCCGCCAGTCGATATGCCACCGGCATATCTCCACTCCTGCCCACATTGCCTAGTGCCGACCTGATGGAGTAGTGGAAGCCTGCTCGTCGTTCATGCGTATTCGGTTTGTGTCCGGCTGCTCGGGTGGACAGGCCTGCCCACCTCGGAATGCCACTGGCATTCCTCGATGCAGCAGACACTTTCCGTCTTTGAAGGCGGGCGGCGGTCGGACTGTGCGGCTCCATTCCTGCGGCGTTCCAGTCGTCAGTCTCCAGCCCCTGCGGGTGCTCAGGTCTTCGCACTATTCCCGCAGGGGTTGGAACCTTCCTCCTTCCAGCACTTAGTCATTCCGCTGCACAGACCGTCGCCGGGCATAGATTGTCACAGGTACGCGTGTCCGTTGCTTTTGGTGGACAGCTGCGCTGTTCACGTCAGCACAGACACGGGAAAACCTTGAATTATCCGTACATATCCTGTAAAATAAAGCTAAATAGTGGAGGCAAAAATGGATCAAAACGAGAAACTCAAAAAGCTATATGATGCCGCCTGCCGTGATGTGTTATCCGAGCAGGGTATTGCCGCATATATCATGAAAACCTGCGTGGAAGAATTCAAGGACACGCCGATAAAGGAAATTATCCGCTACATCCAAGGAAAGCCGGAAGTTGGGGCGGTGCTCGTAAATCCACAAGGGGAAGTTACCCGTATTGAAACCTTGCAAAATGAGGACAAGAGCGAAAGCGAATCGGCGGTGACTTTTGATATTCGCTTTACTGTGACAGCCCCGGACACGGGCGACGAAATCAAACTGATTATCAACCTTGAAGCGCAGAACGACTATAATCCGGGTTATCCACTCTTGAAACGCGGCGTATACTATTGCAGCCGCTTGATTTCCAGCCAGTATGGTACGGTGTTTGTAAAATCCGGCTATGGCAAAATTCAAAAAGTGTATTCCATTTGGGTGTGTGTTAACCCCACGCAAAAAACGGAATACAGCATCACGAGCTACCATATGACGGAAAAGAACATCATTGGGCAGGTCAAAGCTGACCGGCACCATTATGACCTCTTGAATGTGGTGATGATTTGTTTAGGCGATAAGAAATATACAGAGCTTACAGGTCTTTTAAGGCTCCTGAATATGATGATGGTGGACAACTACCTGACCAAGCAGGAAAAGCGGCAGATACTAACCGAAGAATTTGACGTGGAAATAACTCCCGAACTGGAGAAGGGTGTGGAAGAAATGTGCAATTTAAGCGAAGGCATTGAGAAAAAGGGCTTTGATAGAGGCTTTAATAGTGGCAGGGAAGATGAAAAACTGGCCAGCGCGCGGCGTATGATAGCTGCAGGCAAGCTTTCGGCAGAAGATATTGCCGGTTTTTCTGATTTACCCTTAGAGCGGGTAAAAGAACTTATGCAGGAACAGCCTGCGTAAAAGTATAATGGCTAAGCGGGCGGTTGATTTGTCAATTTTGACAAGTCGGCTGCCCTTTATTTGCGAGGGTTAAAAAGTGGACAATCTGGCGAAAAAGCAGCGTCAATATAATATGTCCCATATTCGGTCAGCAGACACAAAGCCGGAAGTGAGACTGCGGAAAGCTTTGTGGAAGAGGGGCTGGCGGTATCGGAAAAATTATGCCGCCTTGCCTGGAAAACCAGATATTGTGCTGACCTGTCAAAAAATTGCTGTCTTTGTAGATGGCGACTTTTGGCATGCCCACGGGCATCAGGACAATCCTGGGGAAATTGGCTGTGAATATGGTTATGATGAATACGGCGCACACTGCAAGTATCTCCTAATGTCAATCCTGAAGCATCCGACAAAGACCTGCTGGAGGCCGTTGACGCGGTAGTTGGCATGATTACCCTGCCACTGCATAGTGTTGAGCTGCTGGATAGCTGCGAACTGACCAAGGAGGGCTGATGATGAAAGTCTTTCTGATTATTATTTTTTGGCTGACCAACAACAAAACCATGACGATTTCGATACCCTGCCCGCGTGAAGACCTGACGCGCCGGGAAGTGGAACTGGCAGCGTATGAACTGACGAAAAACAGGGTACTGCTGTCGGAAAATGGTGTTCCAGCGGCAGGCTTACAAGCACGCTTTCCTGCGCACCATTGACGAAACTTTACTGCCATAAGGGGGCGGAACAAATGGAACAAACCATTTTGACCGCCGTTTCTGCTGTGGGCTTCCCCATTGTCGTGACGTTCTACCTGCTGACCAGCTTTCAGAAGTCCATGGACAAATTCACGGACAAGCTGGGCGAACTCATACAGGAACTAAGGCGGTTTGAAAAGTAATCAGCTAATATTAAGGCGGGCGGCTGATCGGTCAGATTTGACCAGTCAAGCCGCCCGCTTGTTGTATGTCCTAAATTATCCACAGCACCTTTTGTGCATGCGCCCGGCGGCGCACGTTCTCCCGTGTTGTTTTATTTTTTTCAAAAAAACATAACACTTTCCCTACATCGGGGATATAAAGACCAGAAAGCAAAAACAACCCCCAAAGATGTGAGGAGGAATATAAAATGGATAAGCTGATGATGAATAAGCTGGACGATATGGAACTGGACGTGGTAGCTGGTGGACAGAAACAAGACGAGAAGGATATCGAACAGCCCAAAGTACCGGCTTTGAATACTACGCCAATTATGATGATTCCCATTGACAAGACAAAAAAGAGTTTGGATGAATGGGATAGGAAATATGGGGCAAAGCGCGATAAAAAGGAAAAAGCAGACCCTAAAGAAGAAGAGGTCAATAAGAGAATACAGGAAGCATTGAATAAGCAGGTGAGAATCGGGATTTTTTAACAAGATATATGCAAAAAAATAAACATTTCCCTTGATTCGGGGATATAAAGAACAGAAAGCAAGAAAACAACACGCAAAGATGTGAGGAGAAAAATAAAATGGATAAGCTGATGATGAACAAGCTGGACGATATGGAACTGGACATGGTAGCTGGTGGAAGAATGGGGACCGCCGCTCCTCCTGATCGAGATCATGGAGATAATATTTTTACTGATTTTTATAAATTCGCCAAGAAGGGAGCTAAATCAGTTGGAAGCGTGTTTGGAAGATTTTTCCGCATGGCTCGTGAGTGTAGAGACAAGGCTCTGTAATTGTGAGGAGGAAAGTAAAATGGATGAGATGAATAAGAACAAGATGGATGATATGGAAATGGATAAGGTATCTGGTGGACGGTTCAAACCCCCATGGATACCAAATCATACCAATGATAATGCAAATTCTATGGCAGCAAATGTAGACATAGATAAAACACGAAACGTACTCGGGGGGAAATGCCCGGACTAATAGCGACACAGGCAAAGATACAGAGACAGTAAAATCCCCAGCGTGATATATCCTCGACCATTGAAGACATTTATGGCTTCAGCCTGTCAGCGGAAAGTATCTCAAACATCACCGACCGTGTGCTGGAGGAAGCTGAAGTCTGGCAGAATCGGCCCCTCAAGCCCTTTTATCCCTTTATATTTGTAGACTGTCTTTACGTCCCTATACGGCAGGAGTACGAGACGAAAAACTGTGCCATCTATGTAATTCTTGGCTATGATTTGGATGGTATCAAGGATATCCTAGGCTTATGGATTAGCGACACCGAAGGCAAGCATAACTGGATGCAGATTTTTGACGAAATTAAGACACGCGGTGTTGAAGACGTGGCTTTCATCAGCATGGACGGTGTTTCCGGGCTGGAAGAAGGGGCAAAAGCAATTTTTCCACAGGTGGTGGTACAACGCTGCATTGTGCACCTTATCCGCAATT
>NZ_AUJE01000051.1 GCF_000424065.1 Selenomonas ruminantium subsp. ruminantium ATCC 12561 | reverse complement strand
CGGATTAGCCCATTGCCACGGACTCGTTGCTCCCGTAACAAAAACATCGATGTACTTGTTGCTTATCATCACAACATCGCCACATATGATACATACATAACTTTGGTGGGAGAGCAGTTTATTTATCCGAAGCTGCGATTTATCCTGTTGCCACAAACTCGTTGCTCCTGTAACAAGAACATCGATGTACTTGCTGCTTATCACTACGAAAATGACGGTTTGTACGGACATCATTTAGGGCGGAGGTGGTGATGCTTTTCGCCGTGGAACGACTGTCCGAACGCAGTGAGGACTGGCCCACAAACGGTATAGACTAAATACTGAGCTGAACATACGCGCCGCCGGTCTTGCCCGGCGTAGGTGACTAAAATCCCATATATTTCCTTGTGGGTCATTTAGTGCAACGGCGAAAAGTATTACCACCTCCGCCCTACTGAGCTGTAACAACTAAATTTAATCTCGCAATGACATCGATAAACTGCAATTTATGTGTTGGGAAAAAGCGCGTAGTCACTCCGAAAATAAACTGAAAATTACTATTTTTTATAAACATATTGCATTATTTACAAAACACGCTATAATAATACATAGAGAAATCGTTTACTATTGATTCGTGAGAAAGTGATGAGATAGTGCGATATTTATTTTCACGGTTTAAGAAAACGTTTACATCATTTTCCAAACATGTTAAGGGGGACTCATAATGGAAAATACGATTATCACCATCAGTCGCCAGTACGGTGCTGGTGGGCGGGAATTGGCCGAAATCCTGGCCAAGAAGCTGGGGGTCAAGCTTTACGACAGGCAGATTGTTCATATCGCTGCTGCCAAATTGGGCATTGATGATTTGAGCGAAGAAGAACTGCTGGAGATGGAAAATCAGGTAAAGCCGCTGTCCATGAGCTTTATTCCCTTCCATTCCTTTGGTACGCACATGGGCAGTTCCAGCCAGGAAATGTTCATGAGTGAGTCGGCAGCTATCCGCAAGCTGGCTGAAGATGGCCCGTGCATTTTCCTGGGCCGCAGCGCGGATTATGCTTTGCGGAAAAAAGATAACGTTTTCTCGATTTTCGTCTGTGCCGATGATGACTTCCGGGAAGCGCGCGGCAAAGCAGTTTACGATGGCAAGAGCCTGAAGGAACTGGACAAGGAAGATGAGAAGCGTGCCCGTTATTACAATTACTATACGGGACTTACCTGGGGCGCTGGCGAAAATTACGATTTGGTCGTTAACACCAGCTCCGGCGATTTGGAAAAAATTGCTGATGGCTTAATCGCCTATATGCGGACGATAAAAGGCTGATTAGGAGGAGTTAATTATGGAGGCGGTAGCAGTGGCAGAGAAGAAAAACAGCATGTGGCCGCGCATTGCTTATGCTTGCGGCACCTTTGGACACGACGTATTTTACGCCATGCTGGCAACGTATTTTATGATTTTCGTTACCAGTAACCTTTTTTCATCGAACAATCCCAGCCGGGATGCGTACATGATTGGTGTGGTTACGACCATCATCATGGTACTGCGTGTGGCAGAACTTTTCATTGACCCGTTCATGGGCAATATCATCGACAAGACGAAGACCCGTTGGGGCCGGTTTAAGCCCTGGGTTATCGTGGGTGCGTTTGTCGCAGCGATTACGCTGGCTGCACTCTTTACGGATTTTGGCGGACTCACCGTTTCCAATCCGACGCTTTATTTGATTCTTTTCGCAATCGTTTACTTCATCATGGATGTGTTCTACTCCGCTAAGGACGTGGCTATCTGGTCCATGATTCCGGCACTCTCCTTCGATTCCCATGAACGTGAAATCACGGCTACGGTTGCCCGTATCGGTTCGGTATTCGGCGGCCAGCTCGTAACCATCATGGTTATGCCGATTGTCCTCTATTTCTCCGTCAATCAGAACGGCGGTGCCGGTGACCCGCAGGGTTGGTTTGCTTTTGCCTGCATCGGCGGCGGTATCGCAACGCTGGGCGCGATTATCTTAGGGTTGGGCACTAAGGAGCAGGAATCTGCTCTGCGTGAAAACAAGGTGGATACGTCCTTCAAAGATGTATTCAAGGTTCTGGCCAAGAATGACCAGCTGCTGTGGATAGCCTGCGCTTATTTGATTTTGGGTTTAGGACAGAATATTGTAAATAACTTCAATCTTTACTATTTCATCTATGTCATCGGTGATGCAACGAAATTCTCCATCTTAGGTATCATCAACGTCGTAATCGGCCTGATGGCTGTGGCTCTCTTCCCGGTACTCACGACGAAATTCAGTCGCCGCAAACTGTTCTTCAGCTCTTTGGCTATCATGACGGCTGCACTGATTCTCTATGCACTGTCCGGCACCAATGTTTGGATGGCTCTGGTTGCTGCTGGTCTCTTCAACCTTCCGCAGCCCCTTATCTTCCTGGTGGTTCTCATGACCATCACGGACTCTGTGGAATATGGCCAGTTGAAACTCGGTCATCGTGATGAAGCGGTCTGCCTCTGCGTACGTCCGCTGGTGGATAAACTCTCCGGTGCCGTTACGGGTGGTATCGTAGGTCTGACGGCTGTATGGGTCGGTATGACCGGCGGTGCTACGGCTGCAGACATCACGGCTGGCAGCCTGCTGAAATTCCAGCTCATCATGTTCGCTGTACCGGTAATCCTGCTGGTACTCGCTGCTTTCGTTTACCGTGGTAAGGTTACGCTGACGGAAGAAGAACATGCCCGCATCGTGGAAGAACTGGAAGAAAAATGGGAAGATATGAATAAGTAAAAATTTCCCCTCCATTATGAGGCATTAAAAGCCGAAAGCGCCTGTATTCAGGTGGTTGGCTTTTGATGCCTCTTTTTTGCTTCGGCAAAAATCATGCAGGATTTTTTCTGTGTGTGTCGAAATAAACAAAGATAAAAAATATAAATGAAATTGATATAAAAATAGTTATAGATTAGAAAGGACAGGGAATATGACCAACGAGAAGATTTTGCGGAAACTGGAGAGTTTTGACCCGGAATTATGCG
Source organism: Selenomonas ruminantium subsp. ruminantium ATCC 12561 (assembly GCF_000424065.1). GTDB lineage: Bacteria > Bacillota > Negativicutes > Selenomonadales > Selenomonadaceae > Selenomonas_A > Selenomonas_A ruminantium. The sequence goes on along the minus strand of NZ_AUJE01000051.1, from coordinate 11,081 downwards.
GACAGCTGCGGCAGGCATTAAAGCAGCAGCGGACGACCCTTTCGCTGATTCCGACCACGAATGCGGCTTCGCCTTTTGCTTCCTTTTTGAAGGGCAGTACGCTGGGGGATGAAATTATTGACCATCATAAAGCACACCGTCATAGCCGTCTGGAAAAATTGGCGGCTGAGCGGGCGCAGGCTATTTTTGGCGCAGAGCATGCGATTGTGCGTATTGGCAGTTTGGCGATTGCTTCCCGCGTGGTTATGCTGGCTCTGCTCCAAAAGGGAGATACGGTGCTCTCGTTTAATCTGCGTAAATCTGAACATTGCACAGGCGATTTGCAGTATAATTTCGTGAAATTCGGTGTGGAGCCGGATACTTTGGAACTTAATTTTGCCAAGGTGCAGGAATTGGCCAGAAAACATCGTCCGGCGATGATTATTTATTCCCCGGTAAATTACCCGCGCAATATCGACTATGCAGGTTTGCGCAAGATTGCGGATGAAGTTGGGGCGTATCTTTGGATTGACCTGGGGCAGAACTCCGGCCTGATTGCGGCGGGGAAAATTCCTTCCCCGGTACCTTATGCCGATGTGGCAACTTTTGCCGCCAGCGATGCCCTGCATGGGCCGCAGAACGGCATTATCCTCTGCAAGGAGAAAATCGCTGAACTTTTGGACAAGACCGTGATTGAAACAGGCCACAGCTCCCTCAAGAAAAACGTGCTGGCCTCGTTGGCCCTGGTCTTTAAGGAAGCAGACTGCATGGAGTATCAGGATTATGCTCAGCAGGTGCTCGATAATGCCAGAGCTTTGGAGAATGGTCTTTTGGGGGCCGGATGCAAGCTTCTTTGCAGTCCAACGGAAAATCATCTGGTGCTCGTGCAGCTGCCGGATGGCTGTGATGGGGATGAACTTGCAGATAAACTCAAGTATGCCGGGCTTTTGGTCAAAGCGGAAAAACTCATGACGGCTGAGGATAATATCAATTATCCTATTTTGCGGCTGTCCAGTCTGGATAGTGCTACCCGTTATCTGCAGGCGGAGGAAATGGAAGATGTTGGCCGCGTGCTGGGCGACTTCCTAAGTTCCCCGCAGGATGATGCTGCACTGCAGACGGTCAACAAATTTATCAAGAAATTGGTGGAGGATTTGCCTTTGTTCGCCGAAGACTGGCTGCCGGAGATGGAGGCTTTTGATGATGGCGATTTCGAGATGTCTATGCGGGCAATGATTCACTGGAATATTTAATGCTTGAGTAAAAAATAGGGATATGAGTCAGTAGGGGAGGGGATATTATGGACGCCAGAAATGGTTTGCCGAGTGGTGAACGGACGGTAAAAACGGAAATTCTCATGTATGTGATTCCGATTGTCGTGGTCGGGCTGATGCTCATGGCAGGGATTATTTTCCGCTATGTGGGTTCGACCTTTGAGGAACAGCTTACGTCGAGTTCCCTGAAGAACGCGCAGGAAGTTGCCAACAGCGTATCGGCCTGGCTGGATACGCGCATGCTCGAAACCCAGAATGCAGCGAATCATCCGGCAGCCAAGAACTTGAAGGAAGCTCCGGAACTTATGAATGCCAACAATGTCTATCGTCTGAACCTGATGAACAAAATCTATCCCGGCGTTTATGACAGCGTAAGCTGGGGGCCGTTTGACGGCTCGGGTGTGCTCTACGGCCAGACAAAAGCCGGCTTTAAGGAAATGCATAATGCCGATAAAGCCTGGTACAAGCAGACCATGACCGGCGCACAGGACAGCTTTATGTCCTCGCCGGTGGTTTCGCAGGCCACGGGTAAAATCATCGTCAACTCCATTGCCCTGGCCAAGGATACTTCCGGTGCCAATGTGGGCATGGTGCTGGCGGCCATCTATGTCGATGCCGTGGTGGACAAGGTCAATGATTTGAAACTGGGTGAAGATGGTTACAGCCTGTTGGTTTCCAAGGAGGGCACCTATATCGTCAATCCCGATGAAAGTGCCATCATGAAGAAAAAGATTTCCGAAGAAGATGACCCGGCTTTGCGTACACTGGGCGAAAAAATGCTTTCCGGCGAGGAAGGATTCTACAAATTCACCCGTGCGGATGGCAAGGATATGATTGCCTTCTATAACCCGGTTAAGGCTACGGGGTGGGGTCTGGCAACGATTGCTTATGAAGATGAACTTTTTGCTCCTGTGGGCAATGTGCTCAAAATCATGGCGGGAATTTCGCTGGCGCTGATTATCTTGATTTCTCTAGGAGTCATGCTGACGGTGAATCGCTCCATGAAGCCACTGGCGGTCATGATGGAGGAAATGCATCTGCTTGCCGGCGGCGATTTCCGCAATCGTCCGTCCCAGATTACGGTCAACAACGAACTGGGACGTTTGGCTGAGGCTGTGCGGGAAATGCGCAGCGGTGTACGGGGGGTGCTCTCCAGCGTGAGCACATCGTCAGAAAGCCTGTCTGCTTCGGCTGAGGAACTGAATGCCACCACGGAACAGTCGGCACAGGCCTCCAATCAGGTGGCCGACAGCATTGTCAGAGTTGCCCAGGGCACGAGTGAACAGCTCGATGCGGTAAATTCCACCTCCGGTGCGATTGAAAACCTGAACGATACGATTCAGAGCATTGCGGGCAAGGCCAATGAGGCTGCCGGCCACAGCCGCGAAGCTTCGGCAGTCGCCCGTGACGGGGGCAAGACGCTCAACGAAGCGGTCGGACAGATTAAGCGTATCGAGGAATCCACACTCGAATCCACCAAGGTGGTAACGGCTTTGGGCGAACGCTCCAGCGAAATCGGCCAGATTGTCGATACGATTTCCAGTATCTCGGAACAGACCAATCTTTTGGCGTTGAATGCTGCTATTGAAGCGGCGAGAGCTGGCGAACATGGCCGCGGCTTTGCTGTCGTAGCTGATGAAGTGCGTAAGCTGGCGGAGTCTTCCCAGGAAGCCGCCCAGCGCATTGCTTCGTTGATTACCGAAACCCGCCGGGATACGGATAACGCCGTGGCAGGCATGAAGGCCGGCAGTGAAGAAGTCCGCGTGGGCACGGAAAACATCATGTCCATGGGGGAATCTTTCCGGCGGATTATTGAAATTGTTGAAGATGTATCCACGCAGGTACAGGAAATTTCCCAGTCCATCAGCGGTATGGCAGAAAGCGGGCAGGAAATTGTTGCCCATGTTCGCACAATTGAAGAATCAAGCCGCGGGACTGCTGAGGAAGCAGAAACTGTATCGGCAGCGACTGAGGAACAAAGCGCTTCAGTACAAGAAATCGCTCATGCCAGCAACAGCCTCGCCAAGATGGCTATGGAACTGCAGGCAGAAGTACAGAAATTCAAAGTGTAATGATGAAAAAGTCCTTGGAAAACGTTCCGGGGACTTTTTTATTTTTGTCAGGGAGGTGCAGATTATATTCTATACAAAAACAGGATTTTATGCTATTATTAGCTTAGAGATAGCATTATCTCTTGATTGTTAGTGTTTATGATTATGCGTGGAGGCATTATAGATACTAATAATTAGGAGGTATGTTTATGCGAGCAGCATTTAAGACACGGATTGATGAATCGGGGGCTCGTGTAAAAGCGGGACAGGAATATATGCAGTCAGTGTTTGCGGCGGCCAAGGTAGGGCTTTGTCTGTTGGACGCTGAAGGGGCCGTGCTGGCAGTAAATGAGATGGGCAAGACATTGATGCAGGTGGATGGGCACAGTGTTATTGGCCGTCAGTTTGGTGATGCTTTTTGCTGTGAGAATAGTTTGGAGCGGGGTTGTGGTCATGGTGAAAATTGCCGCCATTGTCCGGTGCGCCGTAATATTGAAGCTGCCATAGCAGATGATGAGTTCAGCAGTGAATTTTCCATGCAGATGAAAAATGCCAAGACCGGGGGACGACTGTGGTTGAATTTGGGCGTATCACAGACCGGTGAAGGCTGGGAAAAAAAGATTATTGTTACCATTGTGGACGAATCTGTGCGCAGGCAGTATGAACAGCAATTGGAACAGGCAAAGCGGGCAGCAGAGGAAGCTGACCGCAGTAAGATGCAATTCATATCCGCCCTGAGCCATGAAATCCGCACGCCGTTGAATGGACTTGTGGGTATGCTGGATTTGGTGGGGAGAGAGCCGCTGTCGGATAAACAGCGGCAGTATTTGCAAAACGCCAGATGTAGTGCAGATGATTTACAGCATATACTGAGTGATATTTTGGATTTTGCCAAGCTGGAAGATGGCAAGATGAAGCTGAAAAAAGCGGATTTTGATTTACAGGAAACGCTGCAGCAAATGGCGGATATTTATCAGCAGCTGGTAACGGCAAAGGGGCTCAGATTTTTAGTGACAGATTTTGCGTCTTTGCCGCGATTTATTCGTGGAGATGCTTTGCGTATTCGGCAGGTTCTGCACAATCTCCTGACGAATGCCATGAAGTTTACGGAAAAGGGGAAGGTGACTTTTGCCGTTTATCGTAGTGAACGGAAGGGACGGCCTACATTGGAGTTCAGTGTAGAAGATACGGGCATTGGCATAGAACCGCGTATGCGGGATAAGATATTTCGACCCTTTGTACAGGCTGACAGCAGCATTCACCGCCGGGGAAGTGGTACGGGATTAGGCTTGATGATTTCCCGGGAACTAGTGGAACTGATGGGCGGCACGATGAGCCTGGATTCAGAACTGGGACGGGGGACGTGCATTTCATTTTGGATTCCCTTACAGGAGGCTGGTTCCGCAGAAACGGAGAATCGCATTATCCTGCGGCCGCGTGTCAAGAAGGAAGGAAAATGGCTAGAAAATCGTGATCCTAAAGCGGAGAATCTTATGCATTACTGTATGCAAAAACTAGCGGAGGAGGTTAAGCTGCCTTCCAAGGAGGAATCCCCATGAGAATTTTAATTGCGGAAGATGACAGAGTGAGCCGCACCTTTTTGACCGAGTTTTTGCAAGAGTATGGCCAGTGCGATACGGCTGTAAATGGTATGGAAACCCTTGATAAATATGTAGAGGCATTTAAACGTGGATTGCCTTACGATATGATGTGTCTGGATATCATGATGCCCAAGGTAGACGGCTTGATGGTGTTGAAGCTTATTCGGGAGTTAGAAGCTCAGCATAAGGTGGCGGAAGAGAGTCAGGCGAAAATCATCATGATGACGGCTGCAGCAGATATAGAATACGTTGATCAGGCTTTTGAACTGGGGTGTGATGCTTACGCTTCCAAGCCTATTGAAATTCAGCAGGTGCAGGAAGTGATGTTGGATTGGGGGCTGATTGGTTGAGTGAAAAGAAACAATAATAATAAATACAGGATAATTGGTTGAAAATACGATGTAAAAAGCTTATAATTAAAATAGGGCTGTATACCTATATAAAGGATTAAGTAATGTCTCAAGGAAAGTGAGGGATTGATTATGGGTATCTCGGGTGTGGAGGCTACGACGCTTTCGAGCTTCCCGCAAATTAATCGCGAAGTTAATTCAGTGGGAATGCAAGCGACCAAAGAACGTAGCGATCAGGCAGCGTCCTATTCCAGAGTATCGCAGTTTGGCAACGAAACCAAATTGGGATCCAGCGAGTTCCAGCGCAACAACGATACGGTTATCAATATCGGTGAGCAGGAAACATCGCGAATTGTTGACAGAACCAAGGCAATTTACAAAGTATCCAATTTTGGTACGGAAACAAAGATTGGTTCCAGTGTGTTTCAGCAGAGTAACCAAAGGGCCAACAGCGAGGGAATGAGAAATACCTCGGAAATCATGGATAAGGCAAAGTCTTACTATGAAGTGTCTCAGTTTGGTACGGAAACGAAGATTGGTTCCAGCGTGTTTCAACAGAGCAACCAAAAGGCAAACCGCGAGGGGATGAAAAATACCTCGGAAATCATGGATAAGGCAAAGTCTTACTATGAAGTGTCCAATTTTGGTACAGAAACAAAGCTTGGTTCAAGCAAATTCCAGCAGCAGAGCAAGGAAATTGCTCAGCAAGGCCAGCAAAATATGGCGCGCAGCATGAAAGCAGCCCTTGATGTTACGCGTGTATCTCAGTTTGGTACGGAGACGAGTCTCGGCCACAGCCGCTTCCAGCAGGCTAATGCTCAGATTAGTAATTACAAACCAAAAGCTGCAGCCGGTGGAAATGTGGATCTCGCTGAATAAAAAATGATGATTTGCCGCAAACTTTATGGTTTGCGGCCTTTTTACGTATAATAAGGTGCTGCCTGTAACGTTTGTTACAGCCGCAGGCGTTTTTTCCGTTTATAATGGGTCATGTAATTTGAAGTTAAGCATGGTGTGTTATATGAGGAGTGTGCTTTTATGGAAGCAAAAGGAGCGAAAATGTTCTGTTATCAGTGTCAGGAAACAGCAGGCTGCAAGGGATGTACGCAAATGGGGGTCTGTGGCAAGAATCCGGAAGTGGCGGCTATGCAGGATCTCTTGATCTATGTGACAAAAGGGCTTTCTGCGGTTACCAGTTGTTTGCGGGCAGAGGGGGAAAGAGTAGAAAGCAGTATAAATTACTTGGTTACCCTGAATTTATTTATCACGATTACTAACGCAAATTTTGATTCGCAAGCAATCGTTTCCCGCATTGAAGAAACGTTGAAAATCAAGGAAACGCTTTTAGCACAGTTGCAGAGCAGGGGAAATCTGCCTGCGGCAGCGCTTTGGCAGGATACGGCAGATCATTTTGTATGCAAGGCTGCTCAGGTGGGGATTTTGTCGACGGAAAACGAGGATATTCGCAGCTTGCGGGAACTGATTACCTATGGCCTGAAGGGATTGGCTGCTTACCAAAAGCATGCCAATGTACTGGGCTATGAAAATGAAGAAATAGACGCATTTGTGCAGTCAACACTGGCTAAGCTTTTAGATGACAGCCTGACCGGGGATGAGCTTACTGCGCTGGCTTTGGAAACGGGAAAATGGGGCGTAGATGGCATGGCTCTGTTGGATAAGGCCAATACGGAAACTTATGGTAATCCGGAAATGACGAAAGTGGATTTGGGGGTTCGCAAGAATCCGGGCATTTTGATTTCCGGCCATGATTTGAAGGACTTGGAAATGCTGTTGGAGCAGACAGAAGGTACAGGCGTAGATGTTTATACGCATGGGGAAATGCTGCCGGCGCATTACTATCCGAAATTCAAGAAATATGCACATTTTGCTGGTAACTATGGCAATGCCTGGTGGAAACAGAAGGAAGAATTTACTGCCTTTGGAGGCCCCATACTTATGACTACCAACTGTGTGGTGCCGCCCAAAGCAGATTATCAGGCAAGACTCTTTACCACGGGGGCAACAGGCGTGCCCGGCTGTGTGCATATTGAGGCCGAGGCAGATGGTACAAAGGATTTTTCGTCCTTGATTGAACTGGCGAAAAAATGTCCTGCACCACAGGAACTGGAGCAGGGGCAGATTGTGGGCGGTTTTGCCCATGAGCAGGTTTTTGCATTGGCGGACAAGGTGGTTGCTGCGGTCAAGAGTGGTGCTATCCGCAAGTTTGTTGTGATGGCCGGCTGCGATGGGCGCATGAAGTCCCGGGATTATTACACGGAATTTGCTAAAGCGCTGCCGCAGGATACGGTTATTCTCACGGCAGGTTGTGCCAAGTATAAATACATCAAGCTGAATTTGGGGGACATTGCTGGAATTCCCCGTGTGCTGGATGCCGGGCAGTGCAACGATTCTTACAGCCTTGCCCTGATTGCCTTAAAGCTGAAGGAAGTCTTTGCTCTTGATGATGTCAATGAATTGCCTATTGCCTACAATATCGCGTGGTATGAGCAGAAAGCGGTTATCGTTCTGCTGGCGCTTCTGCACTTAGGCGTGAAGAACATTCATCTTGGCCCCACGCTGCCGGCGTTCCTGTCTCCGAATGTGGCGAAGGTACTCGTGGAGAATTTTGGCATCGGCACGATTTCTACCGTGGAAGCGGATTTGAAAAAGATGATTGGTTGACAATATTTATTGCCATGAGCAACTGAAAGGTCTATACTGAGATTGTTCCGTTTTGTGCGGAACAATCTCTTTTATTTTGGAGTGATTGATATGGGGAAACGGGGTGCAATGAGCATCTTCTGGCAGTTGTTCCGAGGGTATTGGAACAGCGAACATAAGTGGAAAGCCCGGGGGCTTTTGGCTTTTGTTATTGGTCTGAATTTTTTCGGGGTCTATCTTTTGGTACGGCTGAACAGCTGGTACAATGAGTTCTATAATGCCTTGCAGCAGTATCAGGTGGAATCGTTCTGGCCATTGGTCGGTGAGTTTACGGGACTGGCCATGCTCTACATCGTCATTGCGGTTTATGCGATTTACCTGCGGCAGGCTGTGCAGATTAAGTGGCGTACGTGGTTGACGGATAAATATTTGTCCCGCTGGCTGAAAGGGCAGGTCTATTATCGTTTGCAGGTGCAAAACAGCGATACGGATAACCCGGATCAGCGAATCAGTGAGGATATCAATCAATTTGTGAATCTGTCCCTGCAGCTGCTCATTGGCTTTTTGAAGCAGTTGACCACGCTGGCGGCTTTTGGTGTAGTCTTGTGGAATCTTTCCGGCGCCTTTACCTGGGAAATTGGCGGTCAGGAAATTGTTATCTATGGTTATATGTTTTGGTTCTCCCTGTGCTACTCCGGCATTGGTACAGTTTGTGCGCATTTAGTGGGAAGAAAGCTTATTGGCTTGAATTTTGAACAGCAGCGTTTTGAGGCAGATTTCCGTTTTAATATGATGCGGGTGCGGGAAAACAGCGAGAGCATTGCCTTTTACGGTGGCGAAAATGCAGAGAACAAAGGCTTTCATGAGCGCTTTGCCAAAGTGATCAGTAACTTCTGGCAGCTCATGAAGCAGACTAAAATTCTGAATTTCTATGTGAACGGCTATGCACAGCTGGCAGTTATTGTACCGCTTATTCTGGCTGCGCCGCAGTATTTTGCGGGAGCCATTGCCCTGGGCGGCCTTATGCAGACGGTTTCGGCCTTCGGGCGCGTGCAGGATGCGCTGTCTTATTTTGTGGAGTCTTATGACAGCATCGCTCAGCTTGCAGCGGTTGTAAAACGACTGGCAACCTTTACGGAACATATGGATACGGCTGAAAATGTGCAAAACGGCATTATTCAGCAAGTGAATGATGCTGCTGAAATGAGCGTTGAGGATTTGCAGGTACAGCTGCCGGACAGCCGGGTGCTGTTAGCGGATTGTACGCTGACTTTGCCTATGGGAAGCCGTTTGCTGGTGACTGGCTCATCGGGTTGCGGTAAGAGTACTCTCTTGCGTACGTTGGCGGGAATCTGGCCTTATGGCAAGGGAAAATTGTTCTTGCAGGAGGGCAGCAGACTGCTGTTTTTGCCACAAAAACCATATCTGCCGTTGGGCAGTTTGCGCCGCGCGCTTTACTATCCGGGAACGGCGGCAGGCAGTGACGACCTTTTGCGGGCGGCTTTGGTAAAAGTGGGCTTGGAAAAGTTTGTGACGCGCTTGGACGAAGTGGATGATTGGAGCCGGATCTTGTCCTTGGGTGAGCAGCAGCGATTGGCCTTTGCGCGGGTGCTTCTGCAAAAGCCGGATTGGGTGTTCCTGGATGAAGCAACTTCGGCGCTGGACGAGCCGCGGGAAGCTGAAGTATATGAGTTATTGAAGAAAGAACTGCCGGAGATGGGCGTTGTCAGCGTAGGGCATAGGTCTACCCTGTATGCGCAGCATGAGCAGGAATTGAAGCTGGCTGGAGATGGAAGCTGGCAGGTGCGGGCAATTTAGGCCGCAGTACAAGGTTTATTGTTTACATCTATATGAAATGCCGCCCTGAGGGCAGATAATATTTTTTCTTTGCTTAGATAAGCTTGTCAAAAGCGACGGAAAAACATCATCTGCCCTCAGGGCTTTTATGCAATTTATTGTAGTTGTTTACATCGAACAGTAAAGCCGCTGTGATGACTGGTAGTATTTTCCCTTCGGCATAGACAGGTTTGTCAAAAGCTGCGGAAAAGCGGGGTTATTGCGTAGATTAAATTGCAGTTTATCGATGTTATTGCGAGATTGAATTATTTGTTACAGCTCAGTTTGGGCAGAGGTGGTAATACTTTTCGCCGTTGCACTAAATGACCCACAAGGAAATATATGGGCTTTTTAGTTACCTGCGCCGGGCAAGACCGGCGGCGCGTATGTTCAGCTCAGTTTTTAGTCTCTGTCGTTTGTGGGCCAGTCCTCACTGCGTTCGGACAGTCGTTCCACAGCGAAAAGCATCACCACCTCTGCCCTCAGTGATTTCTGTATAAGACGTCATTTTCGTAGTGATAAGCAGCAAGTACATCGATGTTCTTGTGACGGGAGCAACGAGTTCGTGGCAATAGGCTAATCCGTAACTTGGGGCGAACGGGGAGTGCTTTTTCTGTTAGGAGCGACTGCCTGAACGCAGTGAAGGCCGGCCCCTGGAGAAAGCAGCTAAGCAAATACGCTGAAAGAAGCGCCGTTGGCCTGCCCGGCGCAGATAACTGGACAGCTCTATTTTGCGAGGGGGTCGTTTAGCGGGAAAGAGAAAAAGTACTCCCCGTTCGCCCCTGACAACGTATGAACAAGATACCTTTACCACGAACTGAACTCCCCGACAAACTGCAATTTGCCAGCAGTTTTATATTTTTTTCAAAAAAGGTGTTGACAATCCCCTCTAACTCGTGTAATATAATACAAGTCGCTGACAGACACGGCAACGAAACAGCCCAGCAAGCCTTGATTGGCAGGCCGCTGTGAAGGGCCGAAAAGCTTCGAAAAAAACTTCAAAAAAGTTCTTGACAAGCTAAGCTGAATGCGATAAGATAAATGAGTCGCTTGAAGCGACAGGCACTTCGAAAGAAGCGCTGAACAAGATTGTTCTTTGAAAACTAAACAATGCAAATAATCATGCAACATGATTAAAGCCAGATGTTTGAGAAGTGAAAACTTCTTATTTAAAACATCGATTGGTATGAACAACATAGCAATCGGCAATTTCTTTAATGATAATTGAGAGCCTAATCAAGGTTCTTCATAAATTAAGTTTTATGGAGAGTTTGATCCTGGCTCAGGACGAACGCTGGCGGCGTGCTTAACACATGCAAGTCGAACGAG
>NZ_AUJE01000050.1 GCF_000424065.1 Selenomonas ruminantium subsp. ruminantium ATCC 12561 | reverse complement strand
TGGCCTGCCCGGCGCGAGTAACTGGACAGCTATTTTTTCCGAGGGGGTCGTTTAGCGGGAAACAGAAAAAGTACTCCCCGTTCGCCCCTGACCACATATGAACAAGATACCTTTACCACGAACTGAACTCCCCGACAAACTGCAATTTAATCTACGCAATAAGCCCGCAGCAGCTGGTGATGTTTTCCGCAGCTTTTGACAAGCCTGTCTATAGCAAAGGAAAATATCACCAGCCCCGCGGGCGACTTTTAATGTATCAATATAGATGTAAGCACCGCTCAATTCATGATCAGTACAATGATAACCCCCGGTACTCCCAGCACCCCGGCAATCAACGCATTAAGAAAGGTAATATGTACTCCTGCCCCAAACAGGTTGACCACCCACAGGAGCACCGCCCCCACAATGCTGTTGGTAACCATCTTCCACAACATCTTCATCGGCAGCGCAATAATCTTGCCAATCAGGCACAGCGCAATCAAACCTACCGCAAATGCGGCAACAACTTCCATTTAAATTTCCCTCCGGTTTTCCATCGCCTTGGAAAGCGTTACTTCATCTGCGTATTCCAAATCCCCGCCAATCGGCAGACCATGGGCAATACGCGTAACCTTTACCCCCATCGGCTTCAACAATTTGGCTAAATACATAGCCGTGGCCTCCCCCTCCACATTGGGATTGGTGGCCATAATGACTTCTTTCACTTCATCATCGGTAAGGCGCCCCAAAAGCTCCTTAATCCGAATCTGATCCGGCCCTACCCCCTCTAAAGGCGACAGTGCCCCATGCAGCACATGATAAACGCCGCGGTAGTCCCGCATACGTTCCATGGCCGCCACATCCTGCGGCTGTTCCACCACACAGATAACGGAGTGATCCCGTTCTTCCGCTGCACAAATCACGCAGGGATTCTGGTCGCTGAGATTAAAACAGGTATTGCAATAGCCGATTTTTTCCTTGGCCTCAATGATGGCTTCTGCAAGTTTCTTTGCCTGCTCAACGTCCATATCCAGCACATGATAAGCAAGACGCACTGCCGTTTTGTTTCCAATGCCCGGCAGTGCGCGAAAATGCTCTATTAACTTTGCCAGCGGGGCAATATACTGCACGACCGCTCCTTAAAAGAGTCCCGGCGGCAGGCCAAGACCGCTGGTGAGTTTGCCCATTTCCGAGGCCATCATGTCGTCCACTTTCTTCGTGGCTTCATTGAAGGCGGCAGAGATGAGGTCCTGCAGCATTTCAACATCTTCCGGGTCAACAGCTGCCGGATCAATCACGAGATTGACCACCTGCTTTTCACCATTCATGGTGATTTTCACCGCACCGCCGCCAGATGTCACATCTACCGTCTTGCGCTTCAATTCGTCCTGCATCTTCTTCATATCGTTCTGCATCTTCTGGACTTTTTTCATCATGCCAGCCATGTTGCCCATGTTGCCCATTCCACCAAACATATTCTTAACTCCTCTCAACAAGGTAATTTTTAACTTCTCTTAGACTACCAAAATAAAGCCATTCCGTCAAGAAAAAAGCCCTCTCCATACGCATATTCGGAGAGGGCAAAACCAAGGGTTATTTGGTTATCGAGGGAAATTGACGCGTCAACTGCAAATCCTTGGCCTTGACGTTTACCGGTTTGGCAAACCAGGCCAGTGCATAGGCTGCCGTCCCCGTGTAATCAATAGCGTATTCATTGGTTGACCAGGAGGTCAGCACATCCAGATAGGATTTGGCCACGGGCACCTTGTTTTCTTCCAGATATTTGGTCTGGTCGGGGTCACCGCCTTTGACATGGTTAGGACCGCCCACTAAGAGCCCCGGTACATAAGCGCCTGTGCTCTCGTGAATACGGTTATGGGGGTGTTCCGGGGGATTGCTGCCCATGCCGGTAAGGAAACTCTTATCGAGGGAATTACGGCCGAACATATAATGAATCTGGCTAAGGGCACCTTCTTCATATTCGGCCTTAGGCTGAAGCTGGTAAGCCATCAGCAGCATATCGCCCTGCGTCAGGGCATTTTTCGTGGAAGCCCAGGTGTACTCCTCTTTGGCTAGTGCACAGCCAAAGCCGTCCTGCTTTATCTTGCCCACAATCTTATCCGCATAGGCAAGATAAACCTGCTTCACCTCCGCCTGAAAACCAGCATCGGCATTTTTCGCCATGGCATAGGCAAACTGCGCCAGCGCCAGCGTGTTATCCCAGGTAAAGAATCCCGGCGCCTGCAAGAATTCGGCTTTATGGGCCTTTAGATAATCCTCATAGCGCTTATCGCCGGTGGTACGCATCATTTCCGCCGCCATCCAGAGCCGTTCCTGAATATCATTCGTGTCGTTATAGGGGCCAGAGCCATTTTCCTGCCCTTCATCAACACGATAGATGGATTCTTTTGTCTTAGACAGATAATCCCACACCCTGTCGGCATCATGCTGCAAGGATTTCGCGTATTCCTTGTCCAAAGCATTGTAAACGCGGGCACCAATGGCCAGACTTGCGCCATACATGGCCGTACTGGCCGTGCAGGTGCTGTAGAGGAAACGCTCCTGCGTATCCGTATCGGGGCTCTTGTCAAAACCCGGCCACTGAGCGCCGGCCACCTTATGGAAGGTGCTGCCATCACGGCGCATCATTTTCTTGAGGAAGTCCAATTCATACTTTACTTCACTGAGGGCATCGGGGAGCTTTTTGTCGCTTTGGGCACCTGCGGGGAATAACAGCTGTCCTTTGGTGAAATGGTCCGGATGCGCTTCATAGGCCAGCAGAAGCTCTGCCGCCGCAATCGCGCCGGTCGTGGTGTATTTGCCATAGTCACCGGCATCATACCAGCCACCGGACACATCGACCGTATCGCCTTTTTGATTGAGCGTATCGGTGAAGTACACCTTTGCTTCCTTGTCCTGTGCATGGCCCATGTTTATCTGCAAATCGGTTACGCCTTTATCGTTAAGGGGAGTCCCGCTGCGGGACAGGGTAAAGGAACGCCAGGTTTGCACATTGGGAATAGCATAAACATTATCGCCGATGACAAATGCATAGGACTCACGATTACCGACTTTCAGCTTGTACGTGCCGGGCGTGTTCAGCGAAGTAAAATCCGCCCGCCGCAAGTTTTCCTCTGACAGCACGTCCAGCTTGGCAGCCGACAGCTTGCCGCTAAAAACCACCTGATTGGTCTTGGCATCGACGATGCTGAATTCATCAGTCCCCGAATCCGTTACCATAGCAGTTTTATCATAGCCGGTAAGATAGCCGACCTGGTCAACGTGCATACCGGCATCGGCAGCCTCCGCATAAACACTTGCACCATATACGCCCACCATAGTCAGGCCCGTCAGTACCAGGCGGCATAATTTCTTGCTCTGCATGATATCAGCTCCTCATTCTGCAAATGGCGTGTATTTAATGGATTTGTACTCAGCAGCCAGCGGCAGCTTGGAATCATCAAAGGCCTTCAGCCATTCGTCCACGCCTTTGCCATTCCAGGCATTCATCATAATCTTCTGCTTGGTCACCGGAAAATCCTCGTTTTCCCGGCGGAAAACTTCCTTGCCATCCACGAACCAGATGATGGAATTCTTGCGCCATTCAAACGCATAGGTATGGAAATCCTCGGACGCATCAAAGCCCAAATCAATCATCTTTTCATGACCGCCCTTGCCGTCGCGGAAGTAATTGAGCTGTACCTTCGTGGTATCCTTGCCCAGCACTTCAAAATCGATTTCGTCCCAGGGGTCGCCTTCAGACGGGCCGGTATAGGTAAAGAAGGACGATACCACACCATCATTTTTGATGGCCTTCATCACAACTTCATAACGGCCATAACCATAAGTTGCCTTGCTGCGGTATTCACCGCCGGAATACGGCACCTTGTCCGCCGCAGGATTCGGGGATTTATTCACAATCAGCTTCAAGACACCATCTTGAAACGGCACATTTTCCTTATGCCAGAAACAGTTGAAGGGCATGCCGTTCGTCCAGCCATCGGAAGCCTCAAACAAGTTATTTGCACCTTTGGTCAAATCCACGGCAAAGGCATCACCAGCCTTCGTTTCCGTTGCCGGAGCAGCCGATACCACTGCCGGCGTAAACAAATCCAGCGAAACAGAGACAGGTGCGGAAAGGGCCAGCAAAACAGCTGCGGCCACTGCTTTCTTACGGATATCCATGATGTATTTCCTCCTAGTAACTTAAATCTTCGCCATTGCTGGCAATAACCTTCTGATACCAATAAAAGGATTTCTTGGGACTGCGTGCCAACGTGCCTTCGCCTTTATTGTTCTTATCCACATAGATAAAGCCATAACGCTTTTCCATTTCACCGGTGCTGGCAGAGACCAAATCAATCGGTCCCCAGGGGCAATAGCCCATCAGCGTCACGCCATCTTCCTCCACCGCTTTTTTCATCCGGGCGATATGCTCGGCAAAGTACTTGATGCGTTCATCGTCCTGTACCATGCCGCTATCATCCGGCTCTTCATGCAGCCCAATGCCATTTTCCACAATCATCATGGGCAGCTCATAGCGCTCAGCCAAAACATTTAACATATAGCGCAGCCCCACCGGGTCAATCTGCCAGCCCCAGTCCGAAGCCTTGACATAGGGATTGGGTACTTCTTTGGCTAAGTGACGGCTGTTTTCATCGTATTCACTGACAAAACTCATGTAATACGACAGGGCAAAATAATCCACCTTGCCTTCTTCGAGCACCGCCAAATCGCCATCTTCCATCTTGATGTCATAGCCATGAAGTTCCCATTCCTTCAGCATATACTGCGGATAATGCCCCCGGCACTGCACATCGCTGTAATAGAAACTGCGATCCATCTCCTTCAACGCGGCCAGCTGATCCTCCGGCCTGCAGGAAGCCGGATAAGATGGCGACATCGCCAGCATGCAGCCAATCTGGAAATCCGGGTTAATCTTATGCCCTTCTACTACCGCCTTGGCCGAAGCCACCAATTCATGGTGGGCCACCTGATAAAGCACCGCATAACGGTCTTCGCCGTCTTGATAAATCACACCGGAATTGGTAAAGGGAGCAAACGTCTCCTGTACATTGCGCTGATTGTTGATTTCGTTAAAAGTCAGCCAATATTTGACCTTGTCTTTGTAACGCGCAAAGCAGACCTTGGCAAAGCGGACGAAGAAATCCACCAGCTTGCGATTGCGCCAGCCGCCATACTCCGTTACCAAATGATAAGGCATTTCAAAGTGAGACAAGGTGATAACCGGCTCCATGCCGTATTTGTGCATTTCATCGAACAGGTCATCGTAAAACTGCAGCCCCGCTTCATTTGGCTCCAACTCATCACCCTTAGGGAAAATCCGTGTCCAGGCAATACTGGTGCGGAAACACTTGAAGCCCAATTTGGCCAGCAAGGCAATATCCTCTTTATAATGCGTGTAAAATTCAATAGCCTCATGATTAGGATACATTTTTCCCGGCAGCACCCCAGCGGTGATTTCTCTGGGAATTCCCGGGCCGCCCACGGTCATGACATCGGCAACACTAACCCCCTTGCCGCCTGCCTGCCAGCCGCCCTCCAGCTGATGGGCAGCTACCGCGCCGCCCCAGAGGAAATTTTTTGGAAAACTCATCGTAATACCTCAAACTTTCATTAAATATTTTCTACCATTACGCTTAGAAATGATAATCCAGCTGCGTGCGGATAAGATTACGGCGGAACGTATTGCCCGGATTGGACATATTGCAGTTGGAACGCTGGTAAAGCGTTTCCCATTCGATATTCTTCCAGGGAACATACTTAAAGCCAATCGTCCAACCTCTGGAATCCTTCAGGATAGACCCCCAAGCATCATCTGCCCATACATTGCCATGTGCCTGAATATCATGATAACGCAGATAAGCACTGAAGGAATGCGGCACCGATGGATTCGTCCACTTGTAATCCAAACGAGCCAGGTAAGCACGATTATCATCATTCTGTCCCGCTGCTGCTTCATGATTGGTCTGCACATAATCTGCTGTCAGGCGCAGATTCTTGGCCACGTTGGTCGCAGCACTGACCACAAAAGCCCGATTACCGAACGGATTTGCTTGTTTACCGCCAGTCCAGAAATTATTGACCTGAGCATTCTTACCGATATTCAGCTTCGCATAAGCCAGATTGATATCAAAGTTATGGCCTAACGGGCCGCTGATTGTGGGGCCCCAAAGAGAGAAGTCGGCATTATCATATTCAGCCATGGCATAATAGAACGCCCCTAACCGCAGGCCTTGTTTGGTAATCGGATAGCTGACATCAACACCACTGGTACTGCAGCCAAGCAGGGAGAACTGCATGCCCAACGGAGTCCATCTGCGGCCAGCATTGACCTGCAGGCCATTTTTCAAGTTCCCGCTGATCCATACCCGCTGGATCGTACCATCCTGCTTGTCCAGCTTCCTATCTGCGCCCTGTGCCGTACTATGGGCAAAACGCTGATTGGTTTCACTCTGGAAATGTCCAGTCCATTGATCGTTAACCTTGAGGTCAGCCATCAGATTCAGATAATAACGGGAGTTGGTCTTCTCATTGTCCCAGGCATTTCCCTGATTCCGTGCTGTATCCTTATCCCAGGAAGCCCGGACAAAACCATAGAGCTTTACGCGCTCCTGTAGTTCTTTCACTGCGTCCACTTTTTTATCCGTATCCGCTTTTTCAGCCTTTAACTTGCTGTTTTCGGCCTTCAGTGCTTCGAGCTGCGCCGTAAGCTCTTTCTGCTGTGCTTCGATAGCCGCAATGCGGGCGCTGATATCCATTTCCACCGGTTTCTCTGCCGCCAATGCATCTGCAGCTGGAGCGGCCAGAGCCGTACCGGAAAGTCCCAAAGTCAAGGCCAAAGCCAAAGCGGCTGTCTTTTTCTGCATCATGTTTGCTCTCCTTTTCACTGTCATCAATGTTCCATTACCGTTTTAACTACTGCAGCTTCTTCCTCAGCTTCTTCCATCTCCCCCATTTCCTCTTTCAGGAATGCCTTATCCTGTGCCTTGAGGAACGGGAAGTAGATGACCGTTGCAATAGCCAGATTGACAATCTGTACCACAGCGCCCTGCCAGCCATTCAGCAGAAAACCGGCGATAACCGGCGGCGTCGTCCAGGGAACCTGTACCGCACTGAACGGAGCCATAAAGCCCGTGCTGATAGCAAAGTAAGTCACGAACATCGCAATCAGCGGAACAAGAACAAAAGGAACCAGCAAATACGGATTGAACACAATCGGCAGACCGAAGATAATCGGTTCATTGATATTGAACAGACCGGGCACAAAAGCCATCTTCATCAACGATTTGAGCTGCTGCGAACGCGCCGCAAACAGGCCGGCAAACAACAAGCCAAGGGTCAGGCCGCAGCCGCCGCTCTTAACGAACACATCGTTGATCTGACAGGTGAAAATCTTTGCTTCAGGATTGTTGATGAGGCTCATACCTGCATCAATGAGGTGCTGGTTATCCAAAGAATTGGCAATGAGCAGCGGGCTTACTACGCCGCCCACAACATTCGGGCCATGAATCCCCGCCCAGAACAGGATACTCTGCAAACCGACGATGATGGAGCCGCCTGCCAGCGAATCAGAAAGGCCCTGCAGCGGCGTCTGAATCACCTTGAACACCAGTTCCGGAAGCGTCGTTGCACCGATATAATGGCAAAGACCATAGAGCACCGATGCCGTAGTAAAGAAAATCATGCCCGGCACCAGCGCCGTAAAGGCTTTTGCTACACCGGAAGGAACCGAATCCGGCATCTTGATGCCGATATGATTCTTTTCACAATAACAGAACACATACGATACGAAGAACGCAATCAGGATTGCCGTGATAACGCCGTTACTGCCGACCCAAGCTTTCGGAATGATGTCACCAATGGTTTCCCCACCCTTGCTGACAATTGCAGGCGGCATCAGAATCAAAAACGTCGATAGTGACAGGATAGAGGCCATTATGGCATCGCAGCCCTCATTCTCCACAAATTTATAGGTGATTGCCAGAACGACAATCAAGGCCAATACACTGAAGGTGCCACCCGCCACCGCATTGAGCGGTGCTGTCCAGTCAGCCCCAAAGACGGAGGCCATAAACTCCGCATACCCCGGCAGCGGCAGATTAGCCAGCAGCAGGAACACCGAACCGCAAATCGTAAACGGCGTGGTCATAATGAAGCCATCACGGAGAGCCGCTACCGCTTTTATCTGCGCAAACTCACCCATGAATTCGATAAACTTATCGAACAGTTCTTGTTTTGTCATGATTTTCCTCTCCTAAAAGTTTAATCGTCCGAGACTGTGCGTTCAGCCTCATTCCCTTAAGGTGTTTTTAATATAACACGCGAAAAATCACGAAACAATAATCTGCAACCAATAAGAAACGCTGATACAACCGTGGACATCATAAATGCCAACTCTATGTATCAGCGTTTCAAAATAAATGTAAGGAAAACCTAAGCCGCCCCGGCGGGAATATCTTTCCGCAGCATTTGACAAGCCTGTCTAAGCGAAGGAAAGGCATTCCCACCGGGGCGGCGCCTTCTCATATCGTATAAACTTATAAATATCTTCAGTAGTAGAAATGCTTCCCCAACCACGCTTCCTTCTGCCGTGCACTCCGATAATCTACCCGCGTCATCAATACCGCGAACAAAATATCCATCACATACTTAGCCCCCGACAAAAACACGCGCGGGCCCAGCTCCTCCATGGATTTCACCGTTGCCACAGGAAATACCACATCAGCCAAAGCTGCAATGCTGGACTTGGGCGAAGCCGTCAGTACCATAATGGGATTACCTCCCTGTTTCAACAGATGCGCGATATCTAAGAGCATCCGATTCTCCCCGGTGCGGCTGATAAAAAACGCCACATGCTCCTTAGGCGCTCCCGTGGCCTGCAGATACTGCATGGTCATGGAAGTATGCACCGTGGGACACTTATTGGCCATGATAAAACTGGTCGCCGCCATATTGGCAATGTCCAGATTATTATCCGTCGCATAAAAATCCACATGGGCCGTTTTATTCAAAATGGCCAAAGCCCGCATAAAATCACCAGGCTCTAACATATTGCGCGTTTCCTTCAACGCATCAATGGAAATCCCAGTCACCTTATCCAGGATACTGTGCACCGAATCCCGGTCTGTCACGGCCAGTTCTTCCCCATGAGGATTCTCTCTGTACCGCATCATATCCGCCAAAAACTTCACCCGGAATTCCGTATACCCACCAAAGCCCAGTTTCTGACTGAACCGCACAATAGCGGCAGAACTGGTAAAGGTTTCCTTGGCCAGTTGGCGGGTGGACATGCCCGGCAGCATACGGAAATTGGCCAGCAGATAATCTGCAATCATGCGTTCGGACTCGGAAAAGCCCTCCTGCTCCTGTAACAGGCTAATCAATCCGTTCATTATTTATCTTCCTCTATTTCCACTACATGGTCACCAAAAATCTCAAACGCCTTTTCCAGCGGTGCCCGTTCTTCCGGCGGCATGGCATCCAAATCCACATGAATGGACGGTTCCTCCGGCAGCGGCTGCGGAGCTGCTTTTTTCTTCACCGGTTTAGGCGGCGGCATAAGAGGCGTATCCTCCCCGCTGCAATGCAGGTGCAGCTGCCGCCCAGTAAGTTCGAGCAGAATTTCCTCCAGCACAGAACGATAATTGCGCATAGCCAAATCCGCCATAAGCACGCCCTTGAACTTGACATAGAACTGCGTTTCACTCATACCAGCAAACTGCCCCTGATTCATGCAGGCAAAAACCGGCATTTTATTGCGCTCCTTGAGCGTCCCCAAGAGCTTATCCCAAACCTCCGCATCACTGGCGGTAATAGGAACAGCAGGTTCCTGCGGCACGGTTTCGGCAGTTACAGCTGCCCGCGCAGCAGCCCCCTGCGCCGCCGCTGCAGGACGCGATGTCGCAGGTGTACGGGTGCCGGTCGGAGTTGCTGCAGCCACCGGTCTTGCCGCCAGCTGTGCTGCCATCTGCGACAACTTGGCCTCCAGCTGCGCAAGACGCCCATCATCGACCACAGCCCCTGCCGCCTGTGGTACAGCACCGCTGGCCACAGGGTTGCACAGAGCCATCAGGGCCACTTCCACCGTAATGCGCGGCTGCGGCGACCATTTGATTTCCGCCAGCGCTTCATGGAGACGTTTAATCATCGCCATAAGTTCTTCACCGCTGAAGAATTTTCCCTGTTCCCGCAGGACTTCATCTGGTTCGGCATACAAATCCATCTGCTCCAAGGTTCCCGCTGCCTGATAAATCATCAGACTGCGCAAATGCAGCGAAAGCTCGGTCAGCACCTGCTTCAAGTCCTTGCCGTCCCGCAAAAGTTCTGCCAAGACACCTAATGCGGCCTGTGATTTACGGGCATAGATGGCCTCCGTCAATTTATAAATCCAATCATGGCCGATAAGCCCTAACGTCTGCCGCACGCGGGCAGCGGTAAGCTCTCCCTCAGCCAAAGCCGAACACTGGTCAAGCAAAGACAGTGCATCACGCAGACCGCCATCGGCCTGAATGGCAATCATATCCAAAGCCTCAGCCTCAGCCTGCAGCCCCATTTCCGTAACCACGGTTTCCAGCCGCCCACGGATTTCTTCCACGGTAATCCTCTTAAAATCATACCGCTGACAGCGGGACTGAATCGTCGGCGGCACCTTATGCGCTTCTGTGGTGGCCAGGATAAACACCACATGGGCAGGCGGCTCCTCCAAAGTCTTCAACAGGGCATTAAACGCTTCCGTAGTCAGCATATGCACTTCATCGATGATGTAGACCTTATAGCGTCCATCTACAGGTGCAAACTTTACCGTCTCCCGCAAATCACGGATTTCATCAATACCACGGTTGGAAGCCGCATCGATTTCAAATACGTCCATCGAAGAACCATCATTGATTTTCTGGCAGGCCGGGCACTTGCCGCAGGGTTCCGGAGTCGGGCCATGTTCACAGTTGAGTGCCTTAGCCAGGATTTTGGCTGTACTCGTCTTACCTGTACCGCGCGGGCCGGAAAAAAGATAAGCATGGCCAATACGCCCGGTAGTAATGGCATTGGAAAGTGTGCGGCTGATATGTTCCTGTCCCACCAAATCCCCGAAGGTGCCGGGACGCCATTTACGATAAAGTGCAATATAGGCCATAATTCTCCCCCATAAATAAAAAAAGAACAGTCTTCCGACTGCTCTTATTTTCCAGTATTCTTTCTCACGTCGAGCCGCAGTCCCCAGGCGACCTCGCGGCACATGAAGCACCCCGCTTATCGCTGCTTCCTTCCGGACCTGACGAGGTTCACAGGACTCCATTGCGCAAGACCCAGACACTGCAACCCGACCTGAAAAAGAATATAAAAATGGCGGAGAGTGAGAGATTCGAACTCTCGATACAGCGTTCACCGTATACACGCTTTCCAGGCGTGCTCCTTCAACCACTCGGACAACTCTCCACAATGCTCTACAAATAGAAGCTATTCAATTTTAACTGATGAACAGTCATTTTCGTTTGCCGCTTTCGTTCAGCGACAAGAATTATTATACGCATATAAATACCATCTGTCAACACCTTTTTTGAATTTTTTTCAAAAAAAATTAACGGCGGAAAAGCCGCCGCCTAAAAGAACTCGTCCGTAGCCATAACCACCTGAAAAGAACCTACTGAACTGTGCACCCGCAAACGCAGCTGATTGCTGCCATGCGGGCTCACATTCTGCCCAAAACGGGGCAGGTCCAAATCCGTCTCGATTTTTTCCTCCCCCAAAGACACGCTGAACATGCCATTGAGCACATTGATAAACTCCTCAATGCTGTCCCGGGCCATTTCGTCCATTTCAGGAAGTTCTTCCTCACTATAGCGTTCTGCCAGCTTCAGATAAACGGATTCACTGGCAATAATACCTGCCACAAAATGAATATCGCCGCTAAGCCGCTGCGAAGTTGCATAGCACGGCTGCTCCTCATCATCTTCGCAGGGAAAACGCTCCACCACCGCCTCGGTGTGCAGCATGCTTTTCATCGCGGCCATAAACATTTCCATGTAAGACGCATAATGCAGTTCCTGATTGGGGTAATTGTTTCCTACGGCCAGCAGTACCGCCGTCCTCACCGGATTGATATCCATGGCCTCATCAGCCAATAGTTTCGCGGCGGACGATTCGTCCTGCTCAGCCTCCCTCAAAATCCGCCGCATCTCTTCGGGTGTATATTGATCCCGGTTAAAGATACATTGGACAATGCTAAAATTACTGATCATTCGCCGCGACCTTCCTTCGCACTGTCTCCACAGCTTTCTTAATCTGCTCGCTGGAATAAGGCTTCTGAATGAAGTCCATAGCGCCCATCTTCAACGTGGTCATCAGTTTTTGCGGCGTGCCTGCTGAAGACAGCATCACCACCGGCAAATCCGGATTGACCTCCTTGATGACCTGCAAAGCCTCAATCCCGCCAACTTCCGGCATGACAATATCCAAAAATACACAGTCAATCTGCTCTTCCAGATTGAGCATTACGGCTTCCTTGCCATTCTGCGCTTCCAAAACTTCACAATCCAAGGATTCCAGCTCCTGACGCAGTTTCTTGCGCAAGAGCTTCGAATCATCTGTAATCAATACCCGTAGTTTTCTGTCCAACTTGGCCGCCTCCTCAGCGAAAAATGTTAATATCAACCTTGTTTTCTATTATTCGCCAAGGGAAATTTATATTCCTTCTCACATTTGTACGGCAAGAAGAGTTTTTTTTTTCCTGCAATACTGCTACAATGTACTTAACCATTCGCAAAGGAGCTTTCATGTATGAATAAAAATGAACTTACCCATTTCGACGAACAAGGACAGGCCATCATGGTCGATGTCAGCGGCAAACAGGAAACCAATCGCACCGCCATTGCCAGCGGTATCATAAAAGTCAGCCAGCCAGTGTTTCAGGCGATTCAGGAAGGCACTGCTGCCAAAGGTGATGTGCTGGGAGTCGCCCGGATTGCCGGAATCATGGCCGTCAAAAACACCAGTTCGGTAATCCCGCTATGCCACCCCCTGCCTATTGCCAAATGCAGCGTGGATTTTGAACTGCTTGCAGAAGAATGTGCCGTCAAAGCCATTGTCACCGTAAAGGTTACCGGTCTCACCGGTGTGGAAATGGAAGCCCTCCACGGTGTAAGCGTGTCCCTTTTAACCATCTACGATATGTGCAAAGCCATCGACAAACGCATGGAAATCTCGGATATCCACCTGGATAAGAAAAGCGGCGGCAAAAGCGGCGAATTCATTCGCTAAAATAGAAATTCATACTATAATACATGATAGTATGAAAAATCCAGTCTTACAAGGAGGTCTAATTTATAAATGCTTGTCTATCTCTTGGCAGTGATAGCTCTTTGCCTGCTCTTGCTGCTCTATCATTATCTGCCCAATAAAAAAATCTTTGCCTGTTTCTGCCTGACCCTGCTGCTTACCGGCGGCATTGCCTACAAATACTGGCCTGCCCCCGAGCCTGCACCTGCGCCCATCAGCGAACAGGAACGCTATGAACTCATGCAGCAGCAACAGATTTTTGCAGCCTGGTACGCCGATTACCAGCGGGATTTAGATGAACTAGACCGAAACTGGCGCTGGTATCACCAGATCATCGAAAACTTCAAATCCGACAACATCAGCATTCAGACCACATTTGTCCGGCTGAAACAGCTTGATCAGGACAGCCAGCAGCTGCGTGACCGGATTGCCCTGCACGCCCCGCCAGTAGCCTTAAACGATGGCTGCTATGACCTGCTGACCGAGGTCGTAAACAAGACCAACGCCTACGCCGAAGCCCAGTACCGCACCATTGCCCTGACCAGGGCAGCGGCTGATCCCGCCAACCTCAAAACCGATGACCAGGCCCAACAGAGCAGAATGCTCCAGACCATCATGATTCGTGAATCCCCAGTGGGACTCTATACCGCTAAAGAAATCACCGCCATCCGGCAGTACCTCGATATTCCCGAAGAAAAAAGCGAATAAATTGCAGTTTGTCGGCAAGTTCGTGATAAAGGTATCCAGGTCATACGTTGTCAGGGGCGAACGGGGGAGTACTTTTTCTGATTCCGCTAAACGACCCTCCCTGACAGAAATCGCTGTTTAGCTATATGCGCCGGGCAGGCCGGCGGCGCGTCTTTCAACGTGCTTTCTAGTTGCTGCCTGCGTCGGGCCGGCCTTCACTGCGTTCAGGCAGTCGCTCCTACAGAAAAAGCACTCCCCCGTTCGCCCCAAGTTACGGATTAGCCCATTGCCACGAACTCGTTGCTCCCATAACAAGAACATCGATATACTTGTTGCTTGCCATCACAACATCGCCA
>NZ_AUJE01000049.1 GCF_000424065.1 Selenomonas ruminantium subsp. ruminantium ATCC 12561 | reverse complement strand
ACTCGTCCAGCCCTTGCCATCCGTAAACCATACAAAGGTAAAACCATCAATCGTATCGCTTTCCATGGACAGCGTTTTGTAGCTTCTGGCGGTTTCATTAAGCTTACTGCCGCCGCTGCCGTAGAAATTGGTTTCGATACCATAGATCATCTTATCGGTCTTAACTACATAATCGAAGCGTTTTTCCATCTTGCCTTGATTGGAAATAGCAGAAAGGTCAATATTCCATTTATCGACAATTTCATGGATATACATTTCCTTAAAATAGTTTACATTCCGCTTAAAGCCAGCTTTGACGATAAAGCGTTCCACTAAGTTCTCCATCAGATGGCCGCCGCGATTTTTTCTGCCGTTGGAGTCAATTCCGGTTTCCACGCCTGTTGCATAATCCAAAAGATTGCCGATAATATGGTTTTCCAATAAGTCAAAAAGGCCGGTCTTGCGCATAAAGACAGCGTATTGCTCGATAGAATAATTGGCCTTTGCAAACTGATACAAATAAGCGCCATCTTCATCCATTGCGTAAATTTCATTCGCCCGCACGGCCAAAAGGAGCGGGATACATTTCATCACTTCGGGATAACGCATAAGCAGTGACTTAAAATCAGCTTCAATATTCTTGGAGCCAATCAGCGAATTTAGAATGTTTAATTCCACCTTCACATTGTCCACATTGCGGAATACTTTTGGAAAATCCACATAATAACCATAATCTGCGATACTTGATCGAAAACTTGCCAGCCATCTAGCAAACTCACGTTTTGACATATCAATTTTCTCCAACTCTGCAAGGTTGTCCCGCTTTACACCCTGCTGAGCGACATGCGCGACAGTATGATTGCGGTATAATACGGCCATCTCCCATGTCTCTATAACCAAACTTTTCTTCTATTTCCTTCTCTTTATATGCCTTTTTCTTACAACAAGGGCATTCTGCATAAGTACCATATGGCATCTTAATTCCTCCTCAAAAATTTGATATTAATAACTCTTTAATTTTCCCTCTTAAATTAGCTTTAGAATTAATCATCCGCATAGCTTCAACACGAATAATTTTATGTGAAGAATATAATTCATCAAAAAAATTATCCATATCGTCCGCATTTTTGGGATCGGAGTTGCTCACGACGACTTTTGCCCCCTTGGCTGACATTTCGTCAACGAATTTGGCCAGGGCAATCTGGTCATCATCATTAAAGCAGTCCGCCGTGTAGGAGGTAAAGCTGGCGGTAGCGGTCAACGGGCGGTAGGGCGGATCAAAATACACAAAGGTATGCTCATCAATAAAATCCCGTGCCTTGCTGTAATCACCGCAGACAATCGCTACATTTTGGAGTTTTGCGGCAATGCCCCGCAAGTTTTCTTCATCACAAATCAAAGGCCGCTTATAAGCTCCCATGGGCACATTGTAAGCACCTTTTTTATTGACGCGGTACAGGCCGTTAAAGCAGGTCTTGTTCAAAAATATCAGCAGGGCGGCGCGTTCCACCTGATCTGCATCATGGCCAGCCAGCTTCAATTCATTAAACCGGGCACGCATTTTCATATAATACGCCTTGCGCCCTTCGGTAGGTTCCGGCAGATATGCCGCCTGATATTCCTGCAGGCGGGCAATCAGCTCATCCACATTCTCCTTGATGGACTTGTAGGCACCAATCAGCTCACGGTTCACATCACTGATGTAAACGGCTTCAAGGTCAAATTTATTCAGCACATCAAACAGAACGGCTCCGCCACCCACAAATGGCTCGGCATATTTGGTGAACTTGCCGTCGCCAAACGGATAGTAGGCAGAAATCTCGGATAAGAGCTGGCCTTTGCCGCCTGCCCACTTCAAAAAGGGCTTCACGCCCGCCTGCGGCTTTTCCACATAACGCAGACTCCGCGCATCCTGCGGCTTTTCCGCATCTGCGGGGATAATCCACACATTTCCCACCATTTCCGCATTGTGTATACGCTTTTCGGCGCACAAAGTTGAAACCCGCCGCTGGGAAATCCCCCATTTGACGGCAGCTTCCTTTGCAGATATAAAACTCATATTGTCCTCCTCTTATACACCTTTTAGTATTATTATATTCTCAAGGTAGAACAATAGCAATATCAAACATCATTCACTCTCAACAATAAAGAGATAGCCTCACAAATGAAACTATCTCTTTACCATTAAATAAAATTATTTTAGCAAGTATGGCACTCGTCGTAAATACCTGCTTTTTTCAGCGTATCGACAACCGTTGCGCCTATATGGGCTACCGTATCGGCTACTTCAATGCCCACGCCGTTGAGGGCCTTAATCTTATCAGCAGCCGTACCTTTGCCGCCGGAGATAATTGCACCGGCATGGCCCATGCGTTTTCCCGGAGGCGCCTGACGGCCGGAGATGAAGGCGGCTACCGGTTTTTCCGGCATGTTTTCCTTTATCCACTTGGCGGCATCTTCTTCGGCGGTACCGCCAATCTCACCAATCATGAGTACAGCTTTGGTTTCGGGGTCATTCTTAAAGAGTTCCAACGCATCGATGAAATCCGTCCCCTTGACCGGGTCACCGCCGATACCGATAGCCGTAGTCACGCCAATCCCAGCGTTCATGAGCTGGAAGGCTGCTTCATAAGTGAGGGTTCCCGAACGGGAAACCAGCCCTACATGGCCTTTCTTCTGGATATTGCCCGGAATAATGCCGAGTTTTGCCTCATCGGTGGTAAGGATTCCCGGGCAGTTCGGCCCAATCAGGCGGGTTTTCTTGCCTTCCATATAGCGGCGCACCTTGACCATATCCTGAACCGGAATATGTTCCGTGATGCAGACCACCAAATCCAGACCAGCATCTACACCTTCCATGATGGAATCAGCCGCGAACCTTGCCGGTACATAAACCACCGAAGCCGTTGCGCCCGTAGCTTCCACCGCATCTTTAACCGTATTGAATACCGGAACGCCCTCTACTTCCTGACCAGCTTTTCCCGGTGTAACACCGGCCACAATCTTCGTACCATAAGCCAGCATCTGCTTCGTATGGAAAGTGGCCTGCTTGCCCGTAATGCCCTGTACGATTACCTTTGTATCTTTATTGACTAAAACACCCATTTCGATGGCCCCCTTACTGCGCTGCCTTGACCCGTTTGACGATTTCTTCTGCGCCGCCCTCCATAGTCGGTGCCATGATGACATTGGCTATCGGAGAATCCTGCAAAATCTTGCGTCCCTGTTCCACATTGGTACCCTCTAAGCGCACCACCACAGGCACAGGCAGGGATTTCCCATCGTCAGAAATGATTTTTGCCGCTTCGACAATGCCAGCTGCTACTGCATCACAGCGATTGATACCACCGAAGATGTTGACGAAAATCCCCTTGGCCTGACCGCCATCGAGCATGATCTGGAAAGCTTCAGCAATCTTTTCCGGCGAAGAATCGCCGCCCACATCGAGGAAGTTGGCCGGTTCGCCGCCGTAGTGCTTGATGATATCTACGGTAGCCATGGCAAGCCCCGCACCATTAACCATGCAGGCCACATCGCCGCCGAGGTTTACATAGTTAAGGCCAGCTGCAGCCGCCCGGCGTTCCTTGGGGTCTTCTTCACTCTCATCGCGGAGTTCTTCAATATCCGGATGACGGAACAGCGCACTGTCGTCGAAATTCAGCTTGGCATCGAGGGCTACCACATCATCTTCTTCCGTAACCACCAGCGGATTGATTTCCGCCAAAGAGCAGTCCTTGCCGACAAAGGCATGATAGAGACAAGTCATCAGTTTCGTTGCCTTGCGGATTGCCGGCTGGGGAATATTGATATTATACGCCATACGCGTAGCCTGGAACGGTGCCAGTCCTACTGCGGGGTCAATATATTCCTTGAAAATCTTCTCCGGCATTTCAGCGGCAACTTTTTCAATTTCCATGCCGCCCTCTTCCGAGCCCATCATGACCACACGGGCCGTCTGACGGTCAATAACGAACGACAGATAATATTCCTTCTTGATATGGGAACCAGCTTCAATCAGGAGGCGGCCAACCTTTTTGCCCTCAGGGCCTGTCTGATGGGTAACCAGGGTCTTGCCCAAAAGTTCCGTAGCGTAAGATTTCACTTCATCAAGGTTTTTGGCGAGCTTCACGCCGCCTGCCTTGCCGCGTCCGCCAGCGTGAATCTGCGCCTTTACCACCACCACGGGGGTGCCGATTTTCTTGGCATTTTCCACAGCTTCCTCTACGGTGAATGCGGGCAGTCCCTCGGGAACCGTAACCCCATAGGCCTTCAAGACGGCCTTGCTTTGGTATTCATGAATATTCATGCGTATGCCTCCCTAAAATTCTAACTTATATGTTATTTATACATATTCGTCCAAAAATCCTGCTTGCGAAGGCAAAATTTAGCCTTTTGCTACTAAAATTTAATTAATTCTTTGGCCATAAAACGAATACCGTCTGCGATTCCCACTTTTCTCCGGCCTTGATAATGGGCTGCGGGAAGTTCGGGTTAGCCAGTGAATTGGGGAAATACTGCGTTTCCAGACAGAAACCGGAACGGTGCGTAAATTCCACACCCTTCTTGCCCGGCAGCCCGCCTTCAAGGAAATTGCCCGTGTAGAACTGTACACCAGGCAGGGTGCTGTAGCAGGTCAGCGACAAGCCACTGTTATCCGATTCGGCATAGGCCACTTTCTTGAGCCCGCCCTTAAGGTAATCAATCGGACAATGCGGGTCATAACCGAACATGCCCGGCTTCATTTCCACCATCACCGGTTCATCGCGGATTACCCAGTTATGGTCATAGCCTTTCCCCATCTGCAGCTCGTCAAAATCATCATCAATATGCTCACCGATTCTCGTGGGCTGCCGCAAATCCATCGGCGTCCCCTCAACTGGCAGGATTCTGCCGTCCGGCAGGGATTCGCTGTCTGCCCAGGTATACTGATCTGCAAAAATCTGGATTTTCTGGTCGAGAATCGAAGGGGATTCAAAACCGTCCAGATTGAAGTAACTATGATTGGTAAGATTGCAGATGGTATCCTTATCGCTGACGGCCTCGTATTTAATGGACAGTTCATTATCATTGGACAGGGAATAGGTTACCGTCACATCCATATTGCCCGGATAACCGGCATCGCCATCGTTGCTGTGATAGCTCAGACGCACACCTTCATAGACTTCCTGTGCTTCCCAAAGCTCATTATGGAACCCCTTGGAGCCGCCATGAATATGGTTCTGCATCTTGGAACCTGTATTTAAATCCAGCTGGTATTCCTGACCATTAATGACTGCTTTGCCACCCGCAATTCGGTTGGCGTGACGTCCTACCACGCCGCCCATGCTGGTGTCGTCCTTTTCATAAGTCAGGGCATCAGCATAACCCAGCACGATATCCACCTGCTTTGCATCCTTGCCAAAAACCCGCCAGCTGACCAGCCGTGCGCCATAATTGGTAACTTTCACTTCTGTACCTTTGGTATTGCGCAGCGTATAGAGAAACACTTCACGCCCATCACTTAACTTGCCAAAAGATTCTTTTTTAATAATAGCCATATCATTACCTCCCGGGTGTCGGACTAGGAATTGCTCCTGATTTGCAACAATTCCATACAGGTTCACTTTACTCTTTCTTGTTTCATTTGTCAACCACCTGTGAAGATTCAATTTAATTTATCATTTTTGACAAAGTATGTTATAATATTTTTATTGGTTACATATTTATAAATGAAATTATTTTTTATTATTTCAAGGGGGATTATCAATTATGGCAACCGAAAAAAAAGCTTATGTTTTCTTTAACTGTGACGATGAAAAGTCACAGAAATCCATGAACATCTTCTACAACCAGACCATCTACAAGGATACCAAAAAAGCCCGCCAGGAACTTTTGGCCAAAGTAGAAGAAGAAGTTGCTGCCAGCCGTGTCAATGTTGCCGAAGGCAAAATGGAGGCCGTGAGCAAGGAAATTTTGGTTGGCGAACCCACCAAAGCCAGCAATTACCTGCAGTTTGGAGCAATTGAAAGCTTCGCTATCGTATAAAAACACAGACAGCTCCGCGCAGCACAGCAAAGTTAGTATAAAAAGCCCGGATAAACATTACGCGAAAATGTTTATCCGGGCTTTTTTGCGCATATAAACCTCATCCGAGCGCTTCGCGCCCACCTTCCCCAAAGGGGAAGGCTTTTTTTACTTCCAGCAGGCTGTCCACAATTTCATCAGCCTTGCTTAAATCCTGCTTGCCGGAGTTCGGATTGCGATAAGCCACACAGTACATTCCAGCCCGTTTCGCCGCCAAAATACCATTCGCAGTATCCTCAATTACCAGACAATCTGCCGGGTCAATGCCTAAACGTTCTGCACTGATCAAATAAATAGCCGGATCAGGCTTGCTCTCCGGCAGCTCTCCGCCGGAAAGAATGGACGAAAAATACGGACGGATGCCAAAGCTGTCGAGCACCGTATTCATTACCCGCACATTGGAAGATGTAGCCAGTGCCAACGGAAGCCCTGCTTCATGCAGGAATTTTATCAATTCCACACTGCCCTCGACCGGAGCAATTTCCCCGCTTTCAAGAATTTCCAGATAGTGCGCATGCTTGTAAGCTGCCATATCTTTGGGCTGGATATCCGTACGTTCGTATTTTGCCAGTGTCTCCTTGAAGATAGCTTCACTGGTGCGTCCCATATAATGAACTAAATCTTCCTCATTGAACGGCATGCCAAAATGTGCAAAGGTATCCATTTTTACCCGGCTGTGAATGGGTTCACTGTCAATGATTACCCCGTCCATATCAAAAATTACTGCTTTGATGTTTTTCAAATACCCTGACTCCTTTTAACCAGTCCCATAAAACTATCTACATCTAATGGCTTGGAGAAATAATAGCCTTGAATCGCCCGGCAGCCAATCTTCTCCAAAAAGTCCACCTGCTCCTTGGTTTCGACCCCTTCTACCACGACTTCCATGCGCAAATGCTTGCCCAATCCCACAATGCTTTCCAGAATAGCACCAGCCCGGCTGGATTTGTCCACTTCCTGTACAAAGGCCATATCGATTTTCAGCACGTCTACAGGCAGGTCCTTTAACATGGACAGCGAAGAATAACCACTGCCAAAATCGTCCATCATCACCGAAAAGCCATTCCCCCGAAAAGCCCGCACCATCGCAATAAGCTGATGCGGATTTTCCATATAGGCACTTTCCGTAATTTCCAATTTCAGAAGATTCGTCGGCAATTCATACTTCTTTATCAGCCCTTGCAAGAATTCCAGCAAATCCTGACTGTAGAAATTCAACCGGGACAGGTTCACTGAAACAGGCACGGGGTCTAAGCCGGCATCCAGCTGAGCGCGGAGGACTTTACAAGCCTCTTCCCAAACAAATCTGTCCAAACGCACGATGAAGCCATTGTTCTCGAAAATGGGAATGAATTTTCCCGGACTGATATGCCCTTTGTTATAATTCCAGCGCACCAACGCTTCTGCTCCGATAATACCGTTCGTGGAACTATTGTAAATTGGCTGCAGATTAATGACAAACTGCCGTTCCTGCAATGCGTATTCCATATTGCGGACAATCATCTGCTCCTCAATCATCTGGTCGCGCATAGCCTTATCGTAATAAGCAAAACGGGTCATATAGCGGCCTTTGATCCGATTGAGCGCCATGTGGGCGCGGTCACACATCTGATCAATCGGCAGATAGGCGTTATCCACTGGATAGATTCCCGCATAAAAAACGATATTGTGGCTGATTCCCAGGGACTGAATGGTGCTGTCCAGTCCGGCAATCATCTTATCCATATCCAATTTATCCGTAGGCACACAAAGAACAAAATGATCTGCCTCAATCCGGGAGCACAGACCTTCTTCGCCCACCAGCATATTAAAATAAAACGCAGCCGTTTTCAGTATGAGATTGCCTGTCTCAATGCGGAACAAATCATTGATTACCTTAAAACAGCTGATATCCAGATACACAATACTGTACTGTGTCTGATGATGCTCCTGCATAAGTTCGGCAGCCTTGCGATAAAAAGCCTCCCGATTATAAATTCCCGTAAGACTGTCTTTTTCCACATACTGATGCATTTCCATGAGCTGGCGATTCTGAGCCACCTGCGCCACTCTGCGCCACTCAATTTCCTCGCGTGCCATGACATTCCGAATACGACAGCGCACAATCGTCGGATTGTAGGGTTTGGTAATAAAATCGGCCGCCCCCATCTCCATGGCTCTTGCTTCGCTGTCACCATCATTATTTGCCGTCATGACCACCACGGGAATCCCAGCAAACTGGTCATTGCGTTTCATCATTGAAATCATTTGAAAGCCGTCCATTATCGGCATAACCAGGTCAACCAGTACAATACTAATCGGCTGCTCCTCGATAACAGACAGAGCTTCCTTACCATTCTCTGCCTCGATAATCTGATATTCTTCCTGGAAAAACTGGGTCAGCACCACCCGGTTGATTTCCACGTCATCTACGATTAACATCACAGGTTTATCTTCCACAATATCGCCTTCTTTACTGTGTGATTTTACCACGCCCATAGGTATACTATTGTTATTATACTACATCAACCTGCAAAAATCCTGCAAGAGAAAATACAATACGATAAAAGGCTCTGTCTCGTTTTGCAGGAACGATACAGAGCCTTTCATCAAAGCTTTATGTAAATTCTTTGCACCCGATTGGTGCTGCTGGAATCTTGTCTGGAAAACAAGATTCTTGAGGAAAAGAAAGCTTGGTATGTGATTAGTTTATCTTTTCCCCGCCAATAAATAAAGGACATTCGTCCTCAAAATGACCTTTTTTATTTATCCAAAATAATATATAATGAAGGAAACAGAAATGCAGAAAGGACTGGCCCCCTATGAAACTGGAATACATTCTCAACCATATGCCCGCAGAAATCCGGCGGCAGACCACCCGTAAAGTCTATCTCCCCGGCGAATCCATTGTCCGCAAGGGAGAGGAAGCCAAACACGTCTACCTGCTGTTAAAAGGGGAAACCCGGGTCAGCAACGAATTTTCCAGTGGCCAGCGCTATACGTTTGCCGCACTGGGCGCATCGGATTTGATTGGCGATTTGGAAGTGCTTGCCGGGCAGGAACTCTACGCTGCTTCTAACGAAGCCGTTTCCACCTGCGAAGCCATCATCATGCGGGCCGAAACCTTCCTGCAATGGATGCTGCTCGACAATGAATTTTCTCTCGCCATCGCCCGGCAGTTAGCCGCCAAGATGTACCCCACTTCCAATGAAGCCGGCCGGGTAAAATTCCTGTCCAGTCTCAACCGCCTGCACAGCTATCTCCTGAAACGACTGGGCGATATCGAAACCGACCTCTTCATTCTCCATACCAGCCGCCAGCAAATCGCCGATGACATCGGCACCAGCGTAAAAACCGTCAATCGCGGCGTGGTCAAACTAAAAGAAGCAGGGCTTGTATCCCTGCTTCATGGAAAAATTACGATGAATAAAGAACAACAACAGGCGTTGAAAGACAGCTTTACAGAGGAATAATTATTTGCTATACTTTCTACGGTGCATAATCTGCACTGACCACCATAACGGTAGGCGGCTTGCTCTCCTCGCGCAGAAAGGCGAAAACCTTACAGAAAGCGAGGTCATACTTATGGATAATTGTTCGTTTCAGCTTCTAATGCTGTTCCTCATTATTCTTGTATTGAAACAGAAATAACCGCCCAAGTGACCAAACTCAGCGGTTATCTCTAATACATTTTAGTCATTAACCATCGAGCGCGGAAACGAGCCGTCTATCGGTGGTCTTTTTTTATCTAAAAACATTATAGCACACTACAGTCAAAAATGCTATAATTGATTTGCTGCTCCTTCGCTACTATAGTATCGAAGGGAGGTGAAATCGATGTCTTTAACGTCTTTCTTGGGTACTATTATGGCAGGTATTGTTGTCCACCTTATCTGCAAATGGCTGGATAGATACCTCGATTAAGCAGTGAGCCTAGACTGAGCACGGTCGCTAAATGTGCGAGAACCCCAGCTTGATGAGCGGTTGTCCAGACTAACTCATCGCTGGGGTTCTTTTTGGTGAAACATATCTCTAACGTCTTGTCCTATAGTTATTCTAGCACAATATTTATGCAAATGCAAGAAAAAGACCTCCACCGAAGTGGAGGTCTTTATTAGCCTGTATCTGTCTTGTAATCCTAAGATTAGAAGAAGAATTCAACACGGCCGAAGAAGTGATCATACTTGTTCGGGTTAGCACCGATGTCTTTGGTCTTACCATAGCGGAGGGTACCAACAATGTTCTTGAGGAACGTGTAGTTACCGCCGATTTCCCAGCCTTTTTCACCTGCACCAACAACATCGAACGTGCCCGGATGAATAGCACCGTTGCGGCCCATGTGACGGTATGCAAGCCATGCACCCCAAGTGCCCTTGTTTTCCTGCTGAGCACCCTTGTAGTCAACTTCGAAGCTAGCAGCTTTCTTCTGGATATCAGCGTTGCTCTGAGCATACCAGCCCTTGAGAGCTACGTTCTTGCTGAACTTGTAACCAGCCTTAATACCGATGAGGTTCATGGTATCTTCCGTATTGTTGTTGCTGAAACCAACGAAGTTACCATTATTAAATCTGCCATCAGACAACTTTGCACGATGATAAGCAAGGCCAGCGTTGAACTTATCCTTATTGTATTCAACACCGATATACTGGTAGCCAACAGAA
This sequence comes from Selenomonas ruminantium subsp. ruminantium ATCC 12561, assembly GCF_000424065.1. Classification (GTDB taxonomy): domain Bacteria; phylum Bacillota; class Negativicutes; order Selenomonadales; family Selenomonadaceae; genus Selenomonas_A; species Selenomonas_A ruminantium. The sequence continues at coordinate 4,155 of NZ_AUJE01000049.1, read as the reverse complement.
GCACGTTTGGAACCATCATTAGTGATAGCAGCAGGGAGCACAGCTCTCTGAGTGCCACCAAAGAAATCGCCATCACGATTGAGTCGACCAAAACCAAGAACACCTCTTAATTCCTTGCCGTAGGAAAGTTCAGCACCAGTGAAGGTGTGGTCAGCCCAAGCATCATCATTGAAAGAAGCAAATTTACCCAGTTTAACCTGGAACTTGTCGTAATCGCCCTGAGCCCAAATACGCTTGAGCTGTACGCGATCGCTCTTATCAGTAGAACCATTGTTGATGTTGATAGAATCCGGACCATCAGACTGAACTTTCGTAGAAGCATCGAGACGAGCCTTTACATGCCAGTGGTCGTTAATTTCAGCCGTCGGTTCGAGGCGGAACAACAGGTTGCCGTCAGAATTCGAGGTTTTAGGACCAACCTGCGGCTTCGTCTTAGTATGCGTATAAGTGTATTCAGCTTTGCCGTTCCACTTAACCATGTCAGCGTTGCGTTCGAGGTTGCTTACGCGAACACCCAGGTTGTTGAGTTCTTCTGCGAATTCAGCAGCCAGTTTGTCGATGAGGGCTTTGTCAGCACCGGAAGTGCTCTTAGCCATAGCTTTAGCAACCATCTGAGCCATTTCGTAACGAGTGATGTTACGGTTGCCCTTGAACGTGCTGTCGCCATAACCTTCGATAACGCCATCAGCAGCCAGCTGGCTTACAGCGTCATATGCCCAATGGTCAGCAGGAACATCGGAGAACGGATTTGCAGCAGCGAAAGTCGTGCTTGCAGCGCCAACAACCAGAGCGGTCGTCAGAGCGGATACGAGAGTCTTCTTCATGAGAAACTCCTCCTTCAAAAAATAGAATGAACATTCGTCCTGAAGGCGGAATAGAAGATTCTGTGAGTGTCCATGTTTCCTCAAAGTATTCTATTCGTTTTTCAAGACCTAAGTTATATTAACATAATACAAAACGATTTGCAATAGAAATTCGATTAAATTTTGATTAAAAATACAAGACCCCCACCGATGATAGTTTTCCAGGCTCTTCATCAGTGGGGGTCGATTTTTTGGCTCATAGCCATGACCTTAAGCATCTACTACTAGTAGTATAATCTTATTGGATTACAATGTCAATAAAAAAGGAAGCATTTCTGCTTCCCTATCACTTCACAATTTGGTGCTCGCCGAGGGATTCGAACCCCCGACCCCCTCCATGTGACGGAGATGCTCTAGCCAACTGAGCTAGGCGAGCAATATGGTGGGGTTAACAGAATTCGAATCTGTGACCTCCTCGATGTCAACGAGACACTCTAACCAACTGAGCTATAACCCCATGTCATAACGACAAGAATTATTATAAACCACAACCCGAACAGGTGTCAAGAGATAAAATTTATTTCGCCGCCCACATGGTTCCGCCACAGACCAACACGGCCCCTAACCACAAAAGCCAAATACAGGGCTTTACGCTGATGCTCGTTGTCACCGGCTGGCTGAGTTCTGCCGTAAGCGCAGGCATACTCTCCACACGAATCTGTTTGCCGCTTTGGGTAATCCCCGTCAGGCGCAAACGCCTTTGGCCGTTAAAGACCTCGACCGGCTTTGAGGTGCCGCCATCTTTAGTCGCCACCAGCTGCAGCTGTGCTTCTTCAATCGTATTGCCGTCCGTCACACCGACCTTGGCCGTCACCAGCATGGTTCCATCGGCCTGCTTTTCCATCGCCGCTTCTTCAAAGCGGTACGCCAGCACATCGTCCATGCCCATATGGCCCTGCTTCAAAATCATTTCCATGCGGTCCTTATCCTTGGGCGGCGTGGGCGCAAGGTAAACATCACCGCCCAGCCCTTTGGCGATGGCCGGCTCCCGGGCCGCGTCTTCACCATTGGCATGGAGTTTGGTCAGGGCGCGGACTTCCTGCCCGTCCACCTGATACACATAATATTTTTCCTTATTGCCCTCCGCAAATTCCTGTCCCTGATAGCGGATTTCGTATCCAAAAACCGTGTAACTTTCGCCAACCTGCAAATCCTGGTTATGTGATTGACTGCCCGAACCGGCCAGCACAAAAGCCAGACAGGCGAGTCCCAAACCAATATGCGCCACGGCTCCACCTGTCTGCAGCCCAGACTTGCGCCAAGCAAGAATGGCCGCGCCCGCCGCCAGCAAAGAAGCTGCGGCCAGCAGGCAGGGCAAGACCTGCCGCACACCGGCAAGATACGCCGCCCCTGCACCGAGCAGCCCCCAAATAAGCAGAGGCATGCCGGAGGCAAGAACTTTTCCCTGACCATAACCGCGCAATAGCGCACAGCTGATGACCAAAAGCATGGCAATCGCTAAAGGCATGGTCGTCCGTACATAAAAATCCGTATCCACAGCCGCAGGTTTTCCCATCAATTGCGTGAGGAGCGGCATGGACATGCCCAAAAAGACGATCACGCTGACAAAGACCATGAGCAAAGCGCCCAAAAGCAGGAGAAACTCCCGGCTGTCATAGGAAGGATAATATTCTCCTTTAGGCAGACTGCCCGCCTTTGCCATAAGCAGCAACAGCCCCGCGAGCAGTACAATGGCATTGACCACCGCAATGCTCATGCCAATGCTGTCTCCGGCAAAGGAATGCACGGAAAAATCGCCCAATATACCGCTGCGGGTCAAAAACGTGCCATAAATGACCAGCCCATAGGCAAAGATACCGGCCAAATGCACCATCGTAATAACGGCCGGACGAATCTGCGCGGCCTTCAACACATGCAGATAGATGCCCGCCACAAGCCAGGGCACCAGCGAGGAATTTTCCACGGGGTCCCAGCCCCAAAAGCCACCCCAGCCCAAAACCTTATAGGCCCAATAGCCGCCGATAAAAATGCCTGCGCCCAAAAAACTCCATGCGATGAGCGCCCAACGCCGCGCCGCCGGCAGCCAGTCTTTGGCCTGCTGCCCCGTGATAAGCGCTGCCGCCCCATAGACAAAGGGCACTGCCAGCAGGGCATAGCCGACAAAGATGATGGGCGGATGAACCGCCATCCACGGGTCCTGCAAGAGCGGGTTGAGGCCAATGCCGTTTTCCACCACGTTAGGATTGGGCACAAAGGGACTTTTGGCCATGACCAGCACCGTAAGAAGTGCCTGCAAGGCCATATAAACAGCCAGCCCCGCCGCAGGCAAAGCACGCTTGACCAATAGATACACCCCAGCGCCAGCATGAATCAAGAGCCAGAGCAAAAACGAGCCCTGCTGGCCTGCCCAAAAGGCGGAAACCTTATACATCAGCGGCAGTTCTATCGCCGAATAATTCGCCACATAGGCAATATCGAAACGATTATTCAGAATCAAGATGAGCAGATAAATGCTGGCCACAGCCGCAAAAGCAGCGGATAAGCCCATCAGGATGCGCCCGCGTCTTTGCCACTCCTCACTCCCCCCGGCAAAGCAGAGCACTGCGCCGAGTGATAATAACAGGGTCAACGCTAACGAAATAACACCAACCAATCTCCATGCCCCTCCTCACTTTTGCTTCTGCTGTTCGTATTTGGACGGACATTTGATCAACAGCTTTTGCGACTCAAATGCCGTGCCCTGATATTTGCCGATAGCTACAATATGATGGGCTTCATCAAACTGGTCGGGCTTCGTCCCATGATAATGCACGAGCATGGTTTCGCCCGTGTCCTCATCCTGCAGGGTAAAGACGAACAAATTTCCCTCCATATGCGGAGACGGCGCATTTTTCGCCAGCAGCCCCTTTACCTGCACGCTGCCCGTGCTCTTTTGCGCTTCGGCAATGCCCACATAGGGCGTGACCGCATCCATAAAGCTCCAGCTGGCGTACCCCACAAAGGCCAATAGCAATACAGCCAATACAATTTTGCGATTCATACCTTTTCCGTTACTGAAAACTTATAAAAAGCCATAAACCTTCCGTAGAAAGTTAACTTTTATGTTCCATTCCTCATTCACCGCGTCCGCTTTTGCCGTCCCGAAGAACAGACTACTCACGTTTGATATAACGCTCCAGAGGCTTAAATTCCCGACTAACGAATCGGTACATATCTGCATTGACTTGTTGGTGTCAGCTTGCAGATTTAGATAGCTCCGCTTCCCCATAGCGTTTGAGATTCAAAGATGCTTGGAAGTCACGGCCTATCACATTGTGACAGACGGGACAGA
>NZ_AUJE01000048.1 GCF_000424065.1 Selenomonas ruminantium subsp. ruminantium ATCC 12561 | reverse complement strand
ATGTTCACAAATATACTGGAGTACAAGCTTGCATGGCAGGGCAAACAACTTATAAAGATAGACAAGTGGTATCCAAGCAGTCAATTATGCCATATTTGCGGCTACCAAAATGACGAAACTAAAAACTTGTCTGTGAGAGAATGGGATTGTCCCGCTTGTGGCAGTCACCATAACCGCGATAAAAACGCTGCAATAAATACTCGAGAAGAAGCTAGACGAATATCTGCCTAACGAATCTCGTAAAATACCGTGGGTCGCACGGGAATCTACGCCTGTGGAGAGAGTGTAAGTCGCTGCAACTCTTCGGAGTCAGTGGTGCTGTTCTCGTGGAAGCAGGAAGCTCCCGCCACTATAGGCGGGGGTACGTTCACTTCAGCTTTTGTTTGGAAGGCGGTATGGGAATGGAAAGCGGCACTTCGATAACAGAGCTGGCAGCCTCGCGCATTTGCGCGGGGCTTTTTTGTGCCCAGATGGTCTGAATGGCAAGCCGCAGGGCTGCTTCGTCATAGGGCGATTTCGTTTGTGCGGCAACGTGTTTTTGGAGAATGGCCATAAAGTCGGTGGGAATGGGAACATCACGTTGGGCCAGCAATATTTGCAGGGTGGTATCGACTAAATAGAGGTGCAGGGTGTTGTCTGCCATGCTCTTTTCGGTGGGCAGCAGTTCCGGCTTTACACCTAGAAGTGAGAAGGGGGCATCGCCCCAGCCTTCCTTAAAGATGCCGTCAATCTGATAGAGGAAGAATAAAAGGCCGTCCTGTTCATAGAGGGCCAGTTCCATCTTGCCGGTACGGAAGGCTTCAGCAGCGATGACATCGTGGCGGGATAGCTGCAGGATAAACATGCAGCCGTTGGCATCAATTTGAAACAGGCCGCCGTCCTGCTGGTTTTTGATGGGCAGGGGGAATTTTTCCCCAACTTGAAAGTTTGCGTAATTGCTCATTGTGGTCGCTCCTTTGTATTTGTTCTTTCCTAGTGTATCATATTTGGCAGGGTATGTGCTATACTGATTACAGATGAGGTTGGAGGAGGAATTTTCATTGACTCTTAACGATACAACACGAGGCAATCGTTTGCACATTGGTTTGTTTGGCCGCCGCAATGCAGGAAAGTCCTCGCTGATTAACGCGTTGACTGGTCAGTCGGTGGCTACGGTGTCAGCTGTACCGGGGACTACCACGGACCCTGTTTATAAGGCCATGGAACTGCATGGCATCGGGCCGGTGGTGTTTATTGACACGGCGGGATTTGATGATGAAGGAGAATTGGGACGGCTGCGGGTAGAGAAGACAGAGCAGGCGGCCCGGGAGACGGATATTGCTTTGTTGTTATTCAGCGGATTGGATATGACAGAGGAGTTGAAGTGGCTGGCTATTTTCCGACAGCAGAAGACGCCGGTGATATTGGTGGTCAGCTGTATTGATGAACGGAAAGAGGCAGGTGAAGTGCTGGCTGGGGCAGTAAAGAAGGCCACAGGTATTTGTCCGTTACAGGTCAGTGCGACGAAGAAGCAGGGGCTGGAAGAATTGCGGCAGGAACTTATTCGTGTCCTGCCGGAGGATTATGAGCAGCCTTCGCTTACCGGAGATTTATGTCAGGCCGGCGATACGGTAGTGCTCGTGATGCCGCAGGATATTCAGGCACCTAAGGGGCGGCTGATACTGCCGCAGGTACAGACCTTGCGGGAACTGTTGGACAAGGGCTGTCAGCCCCTTTGCTGCACGACGGACAGGCTGGCAGCGGCTTTAGATAAATTAAAGGAACCGCCGCAGCTGATGATTACCGATTCACAGGCATTTAAAGAAGTTTATCCGTTAAAACCGGAAAAAACCCGGATAACGTCGTTTTCTGTACTCTTTGCTGCCTTTAAAGGCGATATAGCGTATTTTCTGGCAGGAGCAAAAGCGTTATTGGACTTGCCGGCAGAGGCCCATGTGCTGATTGCTGAAGCCTGTACACACAAACCTTTACAGGAGGACATTGGGCGGGTAAAACTGCCTCGTCTGCTGCGGAAAAAATTCGGTGACCGTTTGCAGATTGATATTGTGTCAGGCAAGGAGTTTCCTGAAGTGCTGACCGGGGTGGATTTGGTCATACACTGTGGTGCTTGTATGTTCAATCGTAAACTGGTGCTGAGCCGGGTAGGGGCATGTCAAAGACAATCTGTACCGATGACGAATTATGGTTTGGCTATTGCCAGTCTTTTAGGGATATTGCCCAAGGTGGCCGTGCCTTGCTCAATAGGAAAAAATACGTTACAATGAATGATGGATTGAAAAATTCGAGTGATTAAACAGGGGTGAACACTATGAATAAACGAATGTATAATTTGGCAGGATTGGGCCTTTTGGCAGGTTCGCTGCTTATGGTTAATGCGCAGCCGGCCATGGCTGCACATATTGATTTCTCTTATCAGCAGGCAGCTGCCTCGGAATTGAGTACGCAGGCAGATTTAAAAGAACAGCAGTGGTATTGGCTGGCTTCTGATGATAATTACAGCAAATATTTTGACCCCGAGTCTGTGGTGGTGACCCGTACGGTGGAAACGGCTCATGGCAAGGTGCCTACAGAGATTCAGGTTTGGACGAAAACCACCTATAGCTATGGCGGGGCTAAGGACACTTTAGCAGCATATGGCCTCAGCGATAAATTCCCCGATGCATCAAAACTTAATTTCAGCACAGCACAGCTGGTTATCCGGCCGCAATTCCGCACCGTGCAGTGCGTTGCAGAGCATTTTTACGATGCCAGCGGTGAGGTTATCTGGTCGGAAGCAAATGCTGCTGCCAAGGAAAAGGAAGTCAACTCGCAAAACTTCAACGAGGATTTCTATGCAGCTGCTGTAGACCAGGCATTTCATCAGAGCAGAGAAATGGAACGGGTCAATGCTAAAAATCGTTGGTTGACGGTGTTTGACTCCACCAGTCCTGATGGAGTATATACGCATACCAAGGTAGATACGTCTACCGTACGCATGCAGGGCAGTAATCTGGTTTTCTGGCAGTGGCAGGAAATAAAAGACAGTGCGGGTCAGGTTATGGAAATTAAGTTCCTGAAAATGGCGGTAAACCTGCCGCAGGCTACGGAAAAGGCCATTGCCGGTCAGTATTGGACGCCGAATGGTGGCTGGCAATCGTTGGAGGCTGCCATTGACGGCCAATATCGTATGGTAAGCCGGAATAGCGAGGAGTATCGTTATATCCTTGAACTTCGAAATTATGTGGAAAACCATAGCGCCTGGGTTCATCGCTATGGACTGGAATAAGGGGAGATTCGATGCCAATTAAGATACCCAATGCGTTGCCAGCAGCGCATATTCTCGAAGGGGAAAATATCTTTGTGATGGATGCCGACCGGGCTTACAGCCAGGATATCCGTCCGCTGAAAATCCTTATTCTGAACCTTATGCCCATCAAATACATTACGGAAACGCAGTTGCTGCGGCTTTTGGGCAATACGCCGCTGCAGGTGGAAGTGGATTTTATCTACACGGAAAGCTACACGCCAAGCCATACGCCCATGGATTATCTGGCACAGTTCTATGGTACTTTCGATGAAGTACGTCATAAGAAATACGATGGCATGATTATCACAGGCGCCCCGGTGGAAAATATGGCCTTTGAGGAAGTGGCCTATTGGGAAGAAGTCGCTGAAATTATGGAGTGGAGCAAGAAGCATGTTTACTCCACCTTCCATATCTGCTGGGGGGCACAGGCGGGGCTTTACTACCATTATGGTATTCCAAAATATCAGGTGCCGGAAAAGATTTTTGGGGTGTTTCCGCATCACCTTTGTGTTGAGCATGAACGCCTTTTGCGAGGGTTTGACGATATCTTCTATGTGCCCCATTCCCGTCATACGGAGGAACATAAGGAAGACATATTGAAGGTGCCGGAACTTACGATTTTAGCAGAAGCTGAAGGTGCGGCAGGTCCATATATTATTGCCAATCTGGAAAAACGTCAGTTCTTTATCACCGGTCATGCAGAATATGACCCTACAACTTTGAAACAGGAATATGACCGGGATTTTAAGGCAGGAATGAAGCCCAAGATTCCCCAAAATTACTATCCGAATGATGACCCTTCCCAAAAGCCTATTGTACGTTGGCGTAGCGTTGCACACTTACTCTTTGCCAACTGGCTGAATTACTATGTTTATCAGGAAACGCCTTATGAACTCGATGAGCTCTATAAGGAACGGGAAGATTAAAGTCCTTCAGTGTTTTTTCAGCAATTAGATGTAAAATGAAAATATTAAAGAACTAGGAGGATTGTGTATGAAAATGAGATGGGGCGCAGGTATTCTGGCAGCGGCGCTGTTATTTATCACTCAGCCGCAGGTTCAGGCTGAGGAAGTAATTTCGCCGGATATTTATCAATGGGTACAATCTACCTCCCGTCAAAATTATTTTTTCAATAAACAACATATGTATTTCGGTCAGGACGATAAGGGGATTCTCGATGCCAACACGATACTGGTGCCGGTGTTGAAGACATACGATGCTGTACAGATACAAGATGTACAGGCCAAGCGCCGCTGGAAAATGCTTTCTATGGAAGGCTATGAAGATTTGGTAGGCTGCTCGGAATATCTGCGCTTTGATTTGGCTGCAGATACGGTCACTGTGTACAAACACGAAGATTTAGACTCTGAATGGGGTGTGCTCGGGACGACTACAAATAGCAAGCCGGTAAAGATTGCTGATTTGTCTGAAAAGGACGTAGATGGTGTATTTTATCGGGCTGTTTTGAAGTATGCATTTGGTCATATAGACGAAATCGTAGAGCGTACGGAAAAGCAGAAGCATGCCAAAATGAATGATGCGGCGAAACATAAAATTGCTGAACTGAAAAATCCTGCTGAAAAAAAGCCCGCTAAAGATGCAAAAAACGATAAAAAGGACAAGAAAAAGAAAAAACATTGATTTTTAATCCAAATATAATCGGATTTCAATGCTGTTTTAATCTTTTCATGCGATATTACGGATAGAAGACGAAACTTAAACATGATAAATGGCTGAGTGATGTTTTCGATTCGCAAGGATAAAGGACGTTTTGAGGGAAGAAACGGGGGATTATGATGAACAGATTGATGAAAGTCTTTGGCTTGTTCGGCCTGATGGTTATGTTGCTGGTATCCTCTATGGCAACCGTACTGGCTGCAGAAAACGTAGATTGGAACAAAAACGTTATTCGGGCCACGGGTGGCGGCGTGGCTCCGGCAGGGGCAAGAACACTGGCACAGGCGCGTATGATGGCCCGGCGGGCAGCCATTACCGATGCTTATCGGCAGCTGGCTGAATACGTGGGCGGCGTGAATGTGGATTCAGAAACCACCGTGGATATGGCCGCTGTGCAGAGTGATGTGATTAAGACACGGGTGCAGGCTACGATTCGTGGTGCCCGTATTGTGTCGGAAGGGCAGACGGGTGATGGCGGCTACGAAGTGACGATGGAAGTTCCGCTGTTTGGTGTTTCCTCACTGGCCAGTGCAGTAATTGACCGTCCGGCAACGATTGAATCTTTCCCGGAACAGACGCCCGATGTTCTGCCATCGGTAGTTGAACCCTATAGCGAAGGCGGTTGGGCTACTCCTGCGCCGCGTACAAGCACGGGTTCCTCAGCAGCTCCGGCTCCGGACGGAAAAGCCATTGGCACGTTCACCGGTTTGATTGTGGATTGCCGTGGCTTAGGCTTGAAACCGGTAATGAGTCCGGTCATCAAGAATGCGAATGGCAGACCGATTTACGGTTACAAGAACCTGGACTACGATAAGGTTATTGAAAAAGGCATGGCTGCCTATGCCTGGGATATGTCCGGTGCTGCCCGTGCCGGTAGAAATCCGTTGATTGTCCGTGCACTGGCTGTGGAAAATCATGGCGGTACGCCGGTGCTTTCAGTAGCTGATGCCAATCGTGTTCTCATTGAAAATGGCGCTACGCATTTCCTGGATGATACGAATGTTGTATTTCTGAGATAATGAAAAAAGACGTGACCTTTGTGGTTGCGTCTTTTTGTCATAAACCTATTGACAGAATTTGAGTTTTTCGCTATAATAGACAAGTGATTTGCGGGATGTAGCGCAGTTTGGTAGCGCGCCTGCTTTGGGAGCAGGATGTCGCAGGTTCGAATCCTGTCATCCCGACCATTCACTTAAACTGCGTCAGTAGCTCAGTTGGATAGAGCAACGGCCTTCTAAGCCGTGGGTCGGGGGTTCGAATCCCTCCTGACGCACCAGTAAATTCAAGGGTTCCAGCGTTTTGTTGGAACCCTTTTTTGTGTAACTAGAGCAAAAACTAGAGCAACGCAGGACGGATTTTATGGAGCACATGGAACAGGTGGAAGGGGCAGGATTCCTAAGTGAGAATTCAGCTGATATAGACATGTCGCCTCTTAATGCGTTATAATGCACATAATCATGGGAACGATAAGGCGGAGTTTTTGTCAGGTTTCCATTGTGATGATAAGGTGTTGCCTGTAATCACCTTGGTGGTGTACTGGGGAGCAGATAATTGGGATGCCCCTGTAACCCTCCGAGAAATGTATCCCGAAGGCGTGGATGAAAGCATTTTGAAGTATGCAACCGATTATAAGATGAATTTGATTTCACCAGCAAAGATGACAGACCAGCAGTTGGATGTCTTTCGGTCTGACTTGAAGGCGGTGTTGAAGTTTACTAAGGATAAGACAGAACTAGCCAATCTGGTAAACAATAATCAGGATTATAAATCATTGGACCGTTTGGCTGCGCAGACAATAAGTGTTTGTTCTGGCCAAAATTTCAACTTTCCTGTAGGAGAGGAGCGGATTGACGTGTGCAAGGCAATTGATGATATGATTACGGATGCTCGTAATGAAGGCGTAAATGAAGCAACTAATGAAGGAATGCGTAATGTTATAGCTACTGTAAAAGACCTTAATCTAGGTAAAGATGTAGCTGTGCAGCAGTTGGCAAAAAGATACCCGTTGTCGCAAGAGGCGGCAGTAGAATTTGTACATCATAACTGGTAAATAGCCAAGTACTCGTTAGCCAATTTACTAGAGCAATAACTAGAGCTGCAAAAAGACCGCTGTTTAGGCGGTCTCTTTTGCGTTGTCGCTATAAGGAAGTCGTTTTGACATTGCCGCAGACAAAATCTCAACCGCACGAAGATCGTTCAAGATTCCTGTCTGAACCAAAACTATGCATATCACGACTCTGTATAGGAGCGTGCTTTTGGCGCTTTGGAGGGGCGAATGGATGCTGGAAACGTTTCGTTTTAATATCATTATGCAGCAAAAATATTTACATCTGCCATACAATGTGCTATTATTACAGATAAAGGAGGTGCGCCATGGCACAAACTACTATCAGCATTCGGATGGATGACCAGCTAAAACATCAATTTGAGGATTTTTGCGGTGCAATAGGCATGAGCATGACCACAGCGTTTAATGTCTTTGCTAAAGCGGCTGTCCGTGAACAAAAAATCCCCTTTGAAATTTCCGCTAAAACTGTATCTGCAACTACAACTTCTGACAATCAAGTAGCTAATGATGATATTGCCATGAATTTGGCTGCAAGGCTGATTGCAGAGAATCGTCCTGCCCTTGAGGTGCTGGCTAAATGATTATTTTATCGAAGCAGCAGCTTATTGCTATCCACGAACAAATTATATTGGTCACGGGCGGGGCGATGGGCATACGTGATGAGGGACTATTGGATGCAGCTATAGCAGCTCCTTGGCAGACCTTTGGAGGCAAGGAACTCTTTCCTTCACTGGAAGAAAAAGCTGCGCGTCTAGGATATGGATTGGCCAATAATCATCCGTTTATAGATGGCAACAAGCGCATAGCTGCTATAGCTACACGGGAAATCCTTGCCCTGAACGGAGTAGAACTGTCATACAGCCAAAGTGAGTTATCTGACATCTTTCTAGAGGTCGCAGGTGAACAATCAACCCCAGACATGCTGCTGGAATGGATAAGACATCACAAGCAATAAAAAGACTAATATGCTTTTGCTTCCTAACGAAAAGAAGAAAGCTACCTCCTTGTGGGGGCAATTGGGGGGATCCCTCCTGACGCACCAATGAAATCAAGGGCTCCGAGGTTTTCCTCGGAGCCTTTTTTGTATCTAGCGGGACATTAAGTGGGGGAAAGAGCTTTGACAGCTTATCAGTCGAGAGGAACCAAATCGTAAATGGTTATGCGGTAGGTATCATCGTTTTTGTGAATTTCAAAAACCACGCCCAAACCGGCTTCGCGGCAGGAGGACCAGAGACAGCAGGGCTCTCCCTTCGCCAGCTCGTCCATCACCTCCGGGTCTTCGGTAAGACTGGGCAGCACTTCCGAAGGACTGATAAGTGACCTGCACTTATCAATCAGGTTGTTCTTCAAGATGAATTTCAGAACTGCTTCATCAAATACCATTTGAATGTTCATAAAAAAAATCCCCTTTCCAAAACAGACAAATATATCGTCCTGCAAATAGACAGACTGATAGCAGCCTGCTATTTACTGAACAAATGCCTATTTCCAAAAGGGGAGGTTTCTTCAAGTGATGAGTATATTATAACATATATCATGGGGGAGAGGTAGCCTGGCAGGCTACTTTTCGAAAAAAATTATCAGTCGGCTGTTTGAATAATGGGGGAATAATTGTCTGGACAAGCTAAGATAAAGGTAGTATAATTCATACAAAGAATACAGCCTCTTTTCACATGGAGAATGGCATTTGGATTGGTATATAGGCAGGGGAGAAGTCTGCCTGTATGCCAGCCTGAGTGTTTTTGTGGAAAGGGGTATATTTTTATGAATATCCAAATGAATTTTGACGCTGATTGCCTGGAGTTTATCCTTAAAAACAATCTATTGGAGAAAATCCGTCCCTGCCTGAGCCTGAGTGAAGTCCTTGAATGGCTGGCTGATTATCCGGATGTTTTAGCTTGCAAAGAGGAGGCGCACCTGTTTACCGGGACGGAGGGGGTGGGGATTGTCCTTAAAATGCACCGTGAAGAAGATACCATTCTGGTGACGGTGTATGATGTGTCCATCTATTGATGAAATTCATTTCGTGCCAAACAACAGATACGCTGGCTTATCTGTTGTTTTGGCAAGGGACAGTGTTTGGTTTGCACCAGTCGTCCATGGTACTTTGGCAAATCTATGGCGGCATATATGTTTATCGGCGGGGCGCATTAGCTAGGAGGGGATACTATGCTTAGTCAGGAGTTCCGGGAAGAATTAGATAACTATATTCTTCTGCATTATCGCCCGGAAGGGGCAAAGGAAAGGCATTTTAATTATGATGAAAAGCCACCGGTTCCAGCAGGCATGGCTTTGGGCGTGGTAGCGTGGCTCATTGATTCTGATCTATACAAGAGGTTTGCCAAGTTAGGGGCGACTTTTTCCGAAAAGCTGATGTGGTGGATAAAAAAGCAAGGGCGAAATCCTGTAGAGGTGTATCGTACCATTGACATATCCAAGGAGCATTTTGCCAAAATACGGAACAATCCTCAGTACCATCCGACCAAAGGAACGGCACTCGCTTTTGCCATAGCGCTGCATCTCAATATGGAAGATACACAGGATTTGCTGAAACGGGCAGGTTATGCCCTGACGGACAGCAGCAAGAGCGATGTAATCGTCATGTGCTTTTTGGAAAAGGGAATCTACAAAATCGATGAGATTAACGCAGCCCTGTACAGCTACGATTGCAAGCCCTTGACGAACTGGCGGGGAAATAAATGATTTGGTTGTGAGTCGGCCTGTTAGCAGGTCGGCTCTTTTTGGTGAAAATTTTTCATGTTGCCTGCTAAGCTACCACAGGGAAAGAAAAGCCCGCTATAATAGAAGCATAGGGATGATACGGATAAAATTGATACTCACAGTGATAATAATCAAACTATCCTCCAAAGCGGTGGCATTTGAAATGTGAGATAATTATAGGAAGGGGGAGGAATGTACGGCATGAAGCTGTCTTTGGAGGAAAAGAGAATTCTTTTGGGATTGAATATTACCTATTATCGGCGTGCGAAGAACCTTACGCAGCTTCAGCTGGCAGAGAAAGTCTCTGTTTCTGGCAACTATATATCGCAGGTAGAACGCGGGTTCAAATCCGTGTCCCTGGCAACACTGGCCCAGATTTCTGAGACATTGGGCGTGGAAGAGTGGGATTTGTTGGATTTTAGCAGGAGAAATAAGGAATGATGGAGTATATAACCTATAAAGATATAGGTGTATAGTTATAATTCAGAATAATCCCAATAATATAAAATGTAAATAAAGGAGGCTTGACATATGGCAACAAAAAGGATTGAGTATATGTGCAGTCAATGTGGCAAGAAGGAAATCCGGTTTGTATCTATGGGGAAACCGCAGCCAGGAAAATGCCCACGGAAAGGAAATGGAAAGCCGCATTCGTGGACGGTGAATCGGAAATTTGATACATGATGGCGTGTTATAAAGGATAAGAACGCGTTGCTTGAAGCATGACTGGCGTTTGTCCGTCATGCTTTTTTGATATTGGGGAGGAATAAAAATGCAGTTACAGGAAAAATTGAAATTGGAAATAGGTCGTTATATGGATTCAGGTATGCCTATTATTTATGTCGATACATTGGAGATTGGTTTGTATAGAAGTCTTATTCAACAGGTGGCAGAAGAAAAAAACAGAGAATACGCCAGCTGGAGTTTGCATAGTGGCCTGCGGAGCAGTGAATTGTCTCTGGGGGGAGACTTACTTACTGCAATAAAAACAATAGAAAGTGATTTGCCGGGAAAGGTATTTATCATTGAGGATATAAGCAGTCAATTGGATAAGCCGGAAATAATTTCCCATCTTCGGCATATTGCTGAGGAAATAGCGATAGGCAATCTTGAAGAATGTAATATTATTATCTTGGCTCCTTTGCAGACAATTTCGCAGGAGTTGGAACTTTATATTACTTTGATAAGCACTGGCTATCTTGATGGTGAACAGATTAAAGAAAGAGTAAGGGAGTTCTGTGAGTATAACGGTTGTCGTGTGCCGGTTGATGATTTTATGGAAACTTTGTCTACATCACTAAAAGGATTGACAGAAACAGAGATTGATAACATATTAGCATTGGCCATATCGGATGATAATCGACTGGATATGAGTGATATGCCACTTATTCGCAAGCAAAAGCAGCAAATGATTAAGAAGTCCGGGATTTTAGAAATGATAAATGTTAAAGAAAAGTTGGAAGATATTGGTGGATTAGAACGGTTAAAGTCATGGCTATCCAAAAAGGCGCAAATATATGCTCATGTTAATGAGGCAAAAAAATGGGGACTGGATGTTCCAAAAGGCGTATTGATTGCTGGAATGCCCGGATGTGGCAAGTCCTTGGCTGCTAAAGCTGCATCAAAGACTTTTGATATTCCATTGTTGCGTATGGATATGGGCAGACTGATGGGCAAATATGTGGGTGAATCCGAAGGAAATATGCGTCGTGCCATTCATCTGACGGAAGCCAGTTCGCCATGTATCTTGTGGATTGATGAATTGGAAAAAGCATTTGCTGGAATTCAATCAGGTGGTACAGGCTCTGAAGTAACAACCCGCTTATTTGGTAATTTCCTTACATGGATGCAGGAAAAAGACAGTATGGCTTTTGTAGTGGCAACTGCTAATGATATTTCTAAATTGCCGCCTGAACTTATGCGCAAGGGGCGGTTTGATGAAATTTTCTATGTGGATATGCCAAAGGATGAAGAGCGTAGGAAGATCTTGGAGATTCATATAAATAAACGCCGGCCACAGGATTTGGAAAATATAGACCTAGGCAAAGTCGTTAAAGAAACAGACGGTTTTTGTGGTGCTGATATAGAGGGGATAGTCCGTGATGCTATTGAAGAAGCCTTTGTAGCTAAAAAGGAAAGATTGGAAACAACAGATTTATTAGCAGCGATAAAGCGCACGCATCCAATTTCAGAAACGATGAAAGATTCATTGCAGTCGATGAAAAATACCTATAAAGACAAGAAATTTACAAATGCATCTGCGTAAAGGGAGGCGGAGAAATGGGAATCAATATAAATGGCTTTGGTAAAGAAGAAAAAGAAAGCTTGTTCAATACAGCTAAGGGGATGTTATCGTCATGGTTGGGACGTCCCAAAGAGCAAAGTACAGGTGAATGGCTGACAGACAAGCTTTCTGAGCATATTGGTGCAGGTGCTGCGGAGATAGCTGAAAATCTAATGGGAGGGATAAATAGCTTTAATGAGAATCTGCGGCAGATTGATGAAGCCTGCAAGGCAGGAAGTACAAAAGAAGAATGGCTACAAGAAAAATTAGATGCTATGCCTGCAGAGAGCGAACAAGCAAAAGGAGAGTATCTGTCAGCAGCTAATACAGCTTTGGCTATTGGCAATACAGCTGCACAAAAAATATTACAATATCCTAATGAAATTATTGAATTAAAGGAAATAAAGGAAAACATTGTTGGTGAGAAAGCAGAATGGAACAAGTTGTCCATAAAGGCGATGACGGGGAATCTTGTTCAACAGGCAGTGTTATCTGGCATTGGTGGTGGTGCGTTGTCAGCAAATAGTGAGCGAGTAGAAAGTGGTAATGGCGAATCAATGGCAGAAAATATAGATCTCGCAGAGGAGCCGATAGATTCTGAAGTTGATGTGGGGTTAAAAGCCGTCGCAGCTGGTGCTTTGAAGGTAGCAAGTGATAAGGGCATTATTCCTTTTTTAACAAAGAAAACGCCTTTAGCTGTGATTTCTACAGTTGCTTGTTGGGGCATGGAAAGCGTACGGACAGTTGGACAGATTTTTCGGGGACAAATTAGTGTAGCTAAAGCGGTAGAACGTATGGGGCGAGTATCTTCCGCTGCAATAGGCGAATTATGTACAAATGGAATTGCTGCAAAATCTATAGCAGCTATTCCCATAATTGGTCCGATAGTAGGTGTGGCATTAGGAGAATCTATTACAAAAGCAGCCAACAATAAAATTACCAATGTAGTATATGAAGGTTTTAAGAAAATTCAGCCTGTGATAACTCAGGTGGCAGAAACAGCGTATAAGGCAGTTAATAAATTGGTAGAGGACGTAAAGAAGATAGGCAATAAAGTTTTGGAATTCTTTGGGCTATGATTGGGGAGGGATGATACCTATGGCAAGAATAGTAAAATTTGCCTTGGAAATGAAAAATGGTTTTCAAGCAAGAAATAATATAAATGAATTGAGAAATCACTTCGATTATGGGAAAATCGTTGGTTATTTTACAGATGGGCGTTTGGTAAGATGGCTGGCTAATCGTGGTTATGAAAAAGAAGTTACTGAATTAGAGAGTCTAAATGTAAATGATGATGATTTTAAGAAAAGGATATGTGAAATACTGCAAGTTGACGAAAGTTTGGCTTATGATGAAGATAATGTTATGGATGAAGAGTTACTGAATCGCTTAGAAAAAGTTAGACAGTATACTGCTGATAAAACGATATTGGACAATATTGATAAAGTTGCAACAAATCAAAAAGAGCTGTTAGAGTTAGCGGAAAAAAATGAATCAGAAATATACCTTTGTGCAGAATCGTTTGTAATACCATTAGTAGTAGAAAATGTAACATATATTGGTATTGGTAATCCTACGGCAGTAATAAAGAGTTCACATTATATTGATTTTGCAGAAAGCAACATAGTATTTAAAAATGTAAATTTTAATGATGAGTATAATAAAATATGTGATGAGTTTTTAGCTAAAGAAGAAATTCAAGCACAACTGGCAGAAGATAGTGATCGGGAAGCTGATGGAGAGATGTTATGGCTTGAGGCTAATGAATACGAGGATACAGATAAAGAGAAGTATATCCAATTATTAAAAGAAGCAGCAGCATTAGGGCATTCAAGATCGATGTTCGATGTGGGATATTACTATGAGAAAGATGAAGAAAATATAGAGTTAGCTAAGCATTGGTATGAAAATGCTATACAAGGAGGCGAAAGCGCAGCATATACAAGATTGGGTCATATTTACAAAGAAGAAAAGAATTACCAAAAAGCTGAAAAATGCTATAAGAAAGCTGCTGATATGGGAAATGAATATGGTATGTATTATTTGGGATTGTTTTATGAAAACATACGGTGCGACGAAAAGACAGCAATAACGTGGTATAGAAAAGCTGCAGAATTAGAGTGTGTTCCAGCGATGTCAATACTGGCATACTATTATCGTTCACGGAAAGAGTACAATGAAGCATTATTATGGGCAGAAAAAGCTGCAGAAAAAGATTATGCAGATGCAAAAATTCTAATAGGAACAATGTATTATAATGGAGAAGGTGTTGAATCTAGCTATAGAAAAGCATTTGAATGGTATGAAAATGCAGCTAAAGATGGCTCCGATTGGGGAATGGTATATCTGGCTGGGTGCTACGAAAGAGGCGATGGCGTTGCTCAGAATTGGAGCAAAGCATACGAATGGTATAGTAAAGCTGCAGAAGCAGGTAATGAAAATGCACAGGAATGGTTGGAGGAAAATGGATCGACAGAGGCAAAAAAAATAAAACAGTTTTCAGAGAATGCTATAGCAGAACTTTGTTCAGTAATTATACATGGACGATTAGAAAATGGAACTAAAATATGGCAAGAAGAAGGTAGCCGTTCGGATGGCGATTTTAGATTGTTTAATTATAAATGTTGGGATGTAAATTATACAAGAAAAAAATGTTATTCATTAAAAGAACCATTTTGGAGTAAGATAAATGAATATAATGAATTATCAATAGGGATGGGGTATTATCCTAATATAATAGATTCATGCCAATATATAGTGTTTACCACTAAAAGAGTGTATGTTCAAGATGAAGATGGCAATTTGCATTATTGTCCGTATAGTATTATAAAAGATGTTATTTTGGAAAACGAGAATAAATTATACTGTAAACTAGAAGATGAAAGCACATGGTGGCTTCCAGATTCAAAAAAATGGATAAATGAAATAGGTGGACATAGTATGAGGATGTTTTTGTTAATAATGGGTAAAATTTTTGGGGAATGCGAATATAATTTTTCGATGAATGAGATAACGATGTTAAGCAAGGTTAAACTTGAATCATTGGGAGGTAAAAGCATTTTAGAATATATGTGAATAATAGGTGAAAGGAAGGATTATTATGGATGAAAAAACAATGGTAAAGCTGTTAAATTCTGCTTATGATAAGGCCTTGCAGGGATTGCCTGGTGCAGAATCGGCTGAAGAATTGGCGAAAGAATATCTTCGAGAGTCTGGTACGCTATCTGAAAAAGCGGATTCTTTGATTAGATGAGAGGGTAAAATTAAGTGTGTAAGTTACCGGTAACAAACTTACGCACTTTCTTTTTATTCGAAAGTGCGGTACAGTATCATCATAATGACAGAAACGGAGTACAGCACTTATGGCAAGACGAAAAAACAGAGGCAATGAAAAAGGACAGGCTATCGCCAAACTTATCATGGAGCAATATCACCCCCAGAATAAGGAGGAAATGCAGGAGGCTATAAAAGATGTATTTGGCCCCATGCTGGAAGCTATGTTGCAGGGAGAAATGGACAACCACCTGGGCTATACATCTAACGACCACGGCAGTAAGGATACAGACAATCGCCGCAATGGCTATATCGACAAGACCGTTCGAAGCAGTTTTGGTGAAATTCCCGTCAGCGTTCCTCGCGACAGGGATGGTTCCTTTGAGCCGCAGGCTATTCCTAAACGGTCAAAGGATATTACGGGTATTGAGGATAAAGTCTTGTCCATGTATGGACGTGGTATGAGCCAGCGTGATATATCCTCGACCATTGAAGACATTTATGGCTTCAGCCTGTCAGCGGAAAGTATCTCAAACATCACCGACCGTGTGCTGGAGGAAGCTGAAGTCTGGCAGAATCGGCCCCTCAAGCCCTTTTATCCCTTTATATTTGTAGACTGTCTTTACGTCCCTATACGGCAGGAGTACGAGACGAAAAACTGTGCCATCTATGTAATTCTCGGCTATGATTTGGATGGTATCAAGGATATCCTAGGCTTATGGATTAGCGACACCGAAGGCAAGCATAACTGGATGCAGATTTTTGACGAAATTAAGACACGCGGTGTTGAAGACGTGGCTTTCATCAGCATGGACGGTGTTTCCGGGCTGGAAGAAGGGGCAAAAGCAATTTTTCCACAGGTGGTGGTACAACGCTGCATTGTGCACCTTATCCGCAATT
>NZ_AUJE01000047.1 GCF_000424065.1 Selenomonas ruminantium subsp. ruminantium ATCC 12561 | reverse complement strand
GGATATGGAACAGGGCATTATGACCGAGGTATTTATCTGATGGCCAAGAAGATTACTAAGTGGGAGCCGGATGATTTCGAGCTGGAAATGACCACCCATTGGACATTTCCCAAGCGCGGCGATTGGGCTACCCATGATGCCAAGTGGCGCGGGAACTGGTCGCCCTATATCCCCCGCAATATCATGCTGCGCTACTCTAAGGAGGGCGATTGCGTCCTTGACCAGTTCGCTGGTGGCGGCACCACGCTTGTTGAGGCCAAGTTATTGAACCGCAATATTATTGGCGTGGATGTAAACGATGTTGCCCTTGAACGCTGCCGGGAAAAAACGAACTTCGAGCATGAAGGAGCCAATGGTAAGGTCTATCTAAAGAAGGGAGATGCCCGTAATCTTTCTTTTATTTCCAATGAGCATGTTGACCTTATCTGCACCCACCCGCCCTATGCGGATATTATCAAGTACAGTGAGGATATAGAAGAAGACCTCTCCCGCTTGAAGATAGCCGACTTTTTGGAAGAAATGAAAAAAGTCGCGGGGGAATGCTACCGCGTACTCAAAAAGGATAAATTCTGCGCCATTCTAATGGGCGATACCCGTAAAAAAGGCTGCATGGTTCCTATGTCCTTTGACGTGATGAAAATTTTTGAGGAAGCTGGCTTTACCCTCAAAGAATTGATAATTAAAGAACAGCACAATTGCCGGGCTACTGGCTATTGGAAAACCAACAGTGTAAAGTATAATTTCCTGCTGATCGCCCATGAATATTTGTTCGTGTTTCGAAAGTAGTTTAGATTTTGCAAGATAAGTTCTAGGAGGTATACCATTGCCGCAGTATAAACATAATGAGATTACAATACATTTTTCTAATGAAGGTACGCGAAATGAAGTTAGAAAACGTGTAGTAGATAAACTTTTCAAGGAGGTGCCGGGAACAGGAAATGAGGAAAATGCCTCACGTTACCTTTATTATGTAGAGACACTTTCCACTGGCGATAGAATATATTTGCAACGTCCAGCTAATTTGCATAATGGCTTTGATTTTTTGATCTGCGTAGAAAATCAGAATTATAGTCCGAAAGGCAAAAGAAAACGTAATTATCCCAAACATGATGATTTAATTGCTGATCTGCAAATGAAAAAACGTGCTAATCCTGAGCTGTATCGCAAGCTATATCATTTAATCCGAAAAGTCTATGAGTGCCACGATGTGACGGATGCGGAAATGGCGGAAATTGACTTTGGAAAAGGCTTTGACACGGATCATGTTGTAAAAGTGTTCAAGTGGTTCTTTATTGAACAGGATATACGTTATTGGAATTATTCTGGTCGGATGAAGACGTGGCAGGAAACTGTTCCAGAACCATAATGCTTAATAAGGTGATTCGGAATGCTAAAGGAGATGGATGATTTAATTTGTTATTGAAGAGCCGGTATAATTTGCTATAATAGGAACAGAGTTTTGCAGAGGTGGTATGGACTGATGACCAGCCTCTCTTTTTAGGATAGGAGTTCTTATGAAATTACGTGGTTTTGAAGTGGTCAGCGATTGGCAGGATAAGGATATTCATTTGCCGCAGCGGCAGACGGCGGCCAGCGCCGGTTATGATATCGAGGCGGCGGCAGATTGTGTACTGCCTGCCGGCGGCATGGTGTTGGTGCCTACGGGGCTAAAAGCCTATATGCAGGCAGGCGAGGTGCTGACGCTGAATATCCGCTCCAGCATGGCGGTTAAGCATCAGCTGATGCTCGCCAACAGTGTGGGCATTATTGATGCGGATTATTACAACAATCCCGGCAACGAGGGGCATATTATGGTGGCTTTGGTCAATATGGGCAAGGGCGAGTTCGTTATCCATAAAGGCGAGCGGGTCGCACAGGGCATTTTCCTGAGTTATCTGATGACGGATAATGACCAGACCGGAGCCGGGGCAGAACGCCAGGGGGGCTTTGGCTCCACGGGCAAAGGAGAATAAGATGGCTGAGGAAATGGATTTATTTGCGGCGGCCGCGCAAAATCAAAGCAGTATCGGCAGTGGCAGTGCCATGCGGTTTGCGCCCCTGGCACAGCGCATGCGGCCACGCAATTTCAATGAATTCGTAGGACAGCAGGAGGCTGTGGGCGGCGGTCGTTTTCTGCGGCAGATGATGGAAAAAGACCAGATATCCTCGATGATTTTCTATGGCCCGCCCGGTACTGGCAAGACCACACTCGCGCAGATGATTGCCAGCATGACCGGCAGTGCGTTCAAGAAACTCAATGCGGTGGCGGCAGGTATTGGCGATATCCGGCAGATTGTCAAGGAAGCGGACGATGCACGGAAATTTTATCAAAAGCGCACGATTGTGTTTATCGACGAAATCCATCGCTTTAACAAGAGTCAGCAGGATGTGCTTCTGCCCTATGTGGAGGACGGGCGGCTGATTCTCATTGGCGCGACGACGGAAAATCCGTTCTTTGAGGTCAATCATGCCCTGCTTTCGCGGGTGCGGATTGTGCGGCTCTATCAGTTGACTGATGGACAGCTGGTGAAAATCCTGCGGCAGGCACTAACGGACAAGGAAAGAGGGCTGGGCGGTCAGCCGATAAATATAAGTGATGAAGTAATCCTCGCCATGGCGCAGATGGCGGGCGGTGATGCCCGCATGGCGCTGAACATCCTGGAGGGAACGGCGTCCATGTTGCCGCTTACCGGTGGCGAAATTACGCTGGATATGGTACAGGAGATTTTGGGCCAAAGAGTACAGCGCTACGATAAGGCTGGCGATAACCATTACGATACGGTGTCGGCGTTTATCAAGAGCATGCGGGGGTGCGACCCGGATGCGGCCTTGCATTATCTGGCGCGTATGCTCGCGGCAGGGGAAGATGTGAAATTCATCGCCCGGCGGGTGGTGATATGTGCGTCTGAAGATGTGGGCAATGCAGACCCTATGGCGCTTGTCGTGGCCATGAATGCGGCCAATGCGGTGCAGTTCGTGGGCATGCCGGAGGCGCGGATTATCTTAGGGCAGGCTGTGACCTATATTGCGTCTGCGCCTAAGAGCAACGCCGCCTATATGGGCATTGATGCTGCTCTGCAGGACGTGCGCAGCAAGAATTGCGGCGCAGTGCCTGCTCATTTGCGGGATGCGCATTACAAAGGCGCGGCAAAACTGGGGCATGGCACGGAGTATATCTATCCGCATGACTATCCGGGGCATTTTACCGAGCAGGCCTACTTGCCCAAGGAAATACAAAATGCCCATTACTATCAGCCAAGCGACAACGGTCAGGAAAAGCGCATGGGGGATTATCTGCGCAAGTGCTGGCCGGATAGATTTTAAGGGGAGTGTAAAGAAATGAAAATGGATGAACTGGGGAAAAAACTTTATGACGTATTAGGGGGGCGGGAGAATATCCTGCAGGCCTATAACTGCATGACAAGACTCAGGGTGCAGTTAAAGGAAAAAGACGAGAAACTGCTGGCGGCAGTTAAGCAGGTGCCGGGGGTTATGGGAATCCACGACACCGAGGAAGAATTGCAGATTATCCTAGGTCCCGGGACAGCCACGCAAGTGACTACGGTGGTCAATGAATTGCTCGAAAAAAAACCGGCAAAGCCCAAGATTGGCGATGGCAAGGAACTTCATCAACAGATTCGGGAGAAAAATGCCACACCGGGCAAACTGCTGCTCAAAAAGATTGCCGGAATCTTTATTCCGCTGATTCCGGCCTTTATCGCCTGCGGCTTACTCACGGGGATACTCGGCGTATCGGCTAAAATCTGGCCGGAGATAACGGCTTCGCCGACATGGCAGCTGTTAGCTGTGGCGGGCAATGCCGTGTTCTGGGGCATGAATCTCTTTGTAGGCTATAATGCAGCCAAGGTTTTCGGCGGCACACCGATTTTAGGCGGGGCACTGGCGGCTCTAATCAGTCATCCGGGACTGGCGAATGTGGTGTTTGACGGAAGTAAGCTGGTTCCTGGTCGCGGCGGCGTTATTGCCGTGATTTTGGTGGCTTTTCTGGCAGCATGGTTGGAAAAGCGCTTGCACAAGCTGATTCCCACGGTTTTTGATTTGTTCCTGACTCCGCTGTTGACTTTCCTGCTCGCGGGCGTTGCGGCGATTTTTGTCCTGCAGCCCTTGGGCGGCGCAATCTCCTCGGCGATTGGTGCGGCGGCTACGGGCGCCGTAGGTTCTGGCGGTGCAGCTGTGGGCTTTGTTCTGGGCGGTATGTGGCTGCCGATGGTCATGATGGGCATTCATCAGGCATTGACGCCGATTCATGCCGATTTGATTTCCCAGTTTGGAGTGACGATTCTCCTGCCGATTCTGGCTATGGCCGGTGCCGGGCAGGTCGGTGCGGCTATCGCAGTCTATGTAAAGAGCAAGAATCAATTCCTGAAGAAAACCGTGGCTTCAGCTTTGCCGGTAGGCCTGATGGGCGTGGGCGAGCCGTTGATTTACGGTGTTACCTTGCCTTTGGGCCGTCCCTTTATCGGGGCTTGCATTGGCGGTGCTTTTGGCGGCGCAGTGCAGGCACACTTTATGGTCGGGGCGTCGGCTATGGGGATTTCCGGCCTGCCGCTGGCGGGGACAACCAACAATATCCCCATTTACCTGCTGGGCGTAGTGGTCGCCTATATCGCAGGCTTTATTGCCACGTATTTGCTGGGCTTTGATGACCCGGTAGAAGAAAAGGAGTCGTAATTTTTCCATGTTGGACTTGCAAAAAATAAGTACCGAGCGCCGCAATCCTGCAAGCGCCCATATTGATGAACTGCCCACGGTAGAAATGCTGCGGATTATCAACGAGGAAGATAAAAAGGTCGCCTTGGCGGTCGAAAAAATCCTGCCGGAGATTGCGCAGGCGGTGGATGTTATCACCGACAGGCTGGCAAAGGGCGGGCGGCTCTTTTATCTGGGCGCTGGCACTTCCGGACGGCTAGGGATTTTGGACGCTTCGGAATGTCCGCCAACCTATGGGGTGGACTTTGAGCTCGTGCAGGGAGTTATCGCCGGCGGTACGCCGGCCATCTTCAAGGCACAGGAAGGCGCCGAGGATAATGGCGAACTTGCCTGCCAGGATTTGGCAGACAGAGATTTTACTGCCGCTGATGTGCTGGTGGGCATTGCCGCTTCGGGGCGTACGCCTTATGTGATTGGCGGCCTGCAATATGCCCGCAAAATTGGTGCGGCAACCATTGCGTTGGCGTGTTCAGCCAATGCTGCGATTGCCGAATGGGCGGACATTGCCCTGCTGCCCGTGACGGGGGCTGAGGTGGTGACGGGCTCTACCCGCATGAAAGCAGGTACGGCGCAAAAACTTGTGCTCAATATGCTCTCCACAGGCACGATGATTAAGCTCGGCAAGGTTTACGGTAATCTGATGGTGGATGTCAAAACCTCCAACAAGAAGTTGGAGGAGCGTGCGAAGAATATCGTTATGGAAGCTACGGGCTGTAGCCGGGAAGAAAGCATAGCGGCACTCGCAGAAGCGAAAGGCAATGCTAAACTGGCGATTTTCCTGCATCTGACCGGGGCTGGTTATGAAGCAGGGCAGGCGGCACTTGCCGCGGCCGATGGTCATTTGGCGCAGGCGTTAAAACAGAGGGGAGTGTCCTGATGGAAAACGGAATATCCCTTTATCCGGGGCTGGATAATACGTTGGAAGAAAATTTGCAGCTGTTGTCGGCGGCGGCAGCGTGTGGAATTCGCCGGGTATTTACCTCCCTGCATATTCCCGAAACGAATACGGATGTACTCAAGCGGGAATTAGCGGAAATTTTGGCTGCGGCACGCAG
The DNA here is from genome assembly GCF_000424065.1 of Selenomonas ruminantium subsp. ruminantium ATCC 12561. Taxonomy (GTDB): domain Bacteria; phylum Bacillota; class Negativicutes; order Selenomonadales; family Selenomonadaceae; genus Selenomonas_A; species Selenomonas_A ruminantium. The sequence continues at coordinate 14,161 of NZ_AUJE01000047.1, read as the reverse complement.
GTACGATATGGAAATTATTTCCGATATCTCGCCGCGGACGCTTTCGATGCTGGATATGCCGGAATTTGACCTGGCTGCGTTTCAAAAACTCGGGATTACCACTTTGCGTTTGGATTACGGTTACTCAGCGGAGCAGATAGCTGAACTCAGTCATAACGATTTAGGCATTTGCCTGCAATTAAATGCCAGCACCATTACCGAAAAGATACTAGCTGATTTGCAGGTGGCAGGTACGGATTTTTCCCATGTGGATGCCCTGCATAATTTCTATCCGCGCCGGGGAACGGGCATCAGCGAAGATATCCTGCGGCGCAAGACGAAAATGCTCCATCAGGCAGGGATTAAAGTCGGTGCCTTTGTACCCAGTCAGGGAAAACAGCGAGGGCCGCTTTTTGAAGGCCTGCCGACTATGGAAACGCATCGTCTGTGGCATACGGACAGGGCGGCAAGACATATGGCGGCACTGGGGATTGATTCCGTATTTTTAAGTGACAGCCTGCCACTGCCGGATGAATTGCAAACGGTGGGGCACTTGCCTGGTGATGAGGTGGTTCTGCGTGCGCAGCTTTTTACAGATGATGCGGTTCAGCAGGAACTGCTGCGCCATACGTTTACGGCCCGCGAGGACGAGGCCCGTGATGCTATCCGTGCCCAGGAGAGCCGGGGCTTGTTAAATGGAACCGTGGAGCCGGAGAACAACAAGGAGCGTCGGCGCGGCGCCATTACCATTGACAACAAGGATTACTTGCGCTATATGGGCGAGCTGGAAATCATCAAAAAATCCCAGCCTGCCGATAAGCGTATCAATGTGGTTGGCAGAGTCAGTGAATGTGAACTCTTTATGTTGAAATACATTACGCCGGAAAGAAAATTTTCTTTCCGCTTTGAATAATTGTAGCGCAAGACGAAACACCGGTTGGTATAAACTAACCGGTGTTTTGTCTTGCGGGGAGACGAAGAGTCAATCGTTCCTTACTTATTGTGAGTTTGTTACCATCTTTCCTCATTTCTTGTTGTTTATTCATTTATGAATAATGCCCCTTGCAGGCAGCTATATATATGGTAGTTTCGTCAAAGCGATAGATTAACCTATCCTTTTCGGTAATCCGGCGGCTCCACCAACCGGACAATTCATAGCGTAATGGTTCAGGTTTACCCTTGCCTTCATGACCGTTGCGTTCAATATCGCATAACAATTCAGCGATTTTTTTGACGATTTTGCGGTCTTCACGTTGCCAATCCATGAAGTCTTGCCAGGCGTTATCCGAGAATTGTTTATTCATTCAGTAATCGCTCCCAATCAGCAGGAGAAATGGATTTTGCTTTGCCGTTTTCCAGTTGGCTGATACCTTCCATGATGTGTTGATAGTTTTTGTGATTGCTGCGGATAAAAACATTTTCCATAAGGTTGTTATAGGCTTCAAGGCTCATCATTACCAAATTCTTTTCATCTTTGCGCGTTACAAAGACCGTTTCTGCATCATCTGTAGCACGGTCGCAGTAGCTTTTCAGGTTGTTACGTAAGGTAGAATAGTTTACAGCTAACATAATCTCCACTCCTTTCTTTTGATAATATTGTACAATATATTGGACAAAAAAGGAAGTATAAGTTGAACTTTCCTGTAAACAAATTCGCTCCCTTCGGAAAACTGTGTTATGATAGAAAAAAACGCCATACCAGCAAAGGAAGATTGATTAACTTATGTTTGTTCCATCTATAAAATTTTGCGGGGCAATTCTCTGTCTTGCCTGTCTGCTTTTTAGCGGCTGCAGTCAGCAGGGAACCACCAGCGAGCCTGCTGCCCCTGTTGAAGAAGCCGCGCCCGTAGAAGAAAAGACTCCGGCATATATCACCGTTGCTGATGATTTCAGCAATCTTGCTCTGGACAACGCCGAAACGCCGGTCTATGACCGTTACACGCTGGCCCAGCGCCGGGCCAAGGACCTGCCCACTGCGCTGCCCAAGATTGCGCCTTATCGGGATAAGAAGGTGGCCTATCTTACCTTTGATGATGGCCCGGACGATAAGAATACCGCAGCAGTGCTTGACATCTTAAAGCAGGAAGGGGTAAAAGCCACCTTCTATGTGCTGGGCAAAAACGTCAAGGCTTATCCGGAAACGACCAAGCGTATCTTTGACGAAGGCCACGCTCTGGGGAATCACAGCTATGACCATGACTACAAACGCCTTTATGCTTCTGCCGAAAGTTATCTGGCGGAAATGGAGCAGGCTGACGATGTCATTTATGAACTGCTGGGCCTGCGCCCGCTGATTACCCGCGCGCCCAGCGGCCGCATGGGAAACTTTACTTCCGCTTACGAAAATATTATCACGGCCAATGGTTATGTGGAGCATGACTGGAATGTAAGTTCTGCCGATGCTGCCCCCAACCATCCGGTAGCGCAGGATTTCATTGACAATATCTCCGCCCAGGCCGTGATGGACAGCGTCATTATCCTGATGCATAGCTCGGCAGGCCATGAAGAAACCGTCAAGGCCCTGCCGGACATCATCCGCGTCCTGCGGGAAAAAGGTTATACTTTTGGCGTAATCACTCCGATGACGCCCCAACCTTGGTGAATGGTTAATTACGCTTAAGAAAATTAGACGTAAAGCCGATATACCATACAGAGAGGGGGCTTTTTCATGAAGGTTACAGGAATAGACGAAAGTATGACCGGCTTTACGAATTTGGAGAAAGCTAAAGCGCAGGGCAGCGGAGCGTTTAAGGATATGTTTACCGGCTTGGTGCAAGAGCGGCTGGAGAATCTGACTGAGAATTTGGAGAAGATGAATGCCAAAAAGCAGGAAATCTCCCAGTTGAAGGCGCAGCAGGAATTTACGGAGGTTATCCGTCATGTGCTGCCGGATGGCAGCATTCTGGTGAAGGAGTATGTGGATGGCAAGCTCGATACCTGCTATCGCAAGCCGCCGCATCTGAAGGATGTTCCGGATGAATCCCAGCCTGTGCCGAAAGCTGCTGACGGTACGGAACTTAGTACCCAGCGGAAAATGAAACAGGTACCTGCCGTTCGGATTTTGGAAGACATGGTCTAAAATACGCTGTGATAGTCTTTGACAGTGAGATTTTTTTCTGCTATATTGGAAGAATAAATCTTAGTAATTTACTCGGAATTTTTGAGGTGGCTATATGAAAATCTCAACCAAGGGCAGATACAGTGTGACGGCGCTTTATGAACTGGCACAGCGTTATGGCGAAGGGCCGGTTTCCCTGAAGTGTGTAGCCCAGGGGCAGGGGCTGTCCGAAAACTATTTGGAACAGCTTATGGTTCCTTTGCGGCGGGCGGGAATTGTGCAGAGTATCCGCGGCGCGCAGGGGGGCTATATGCTGGCGAAAAGTCCGGCGGAAATCACCATCGGTTCCATCATCACCACCGTGGAAGGGCCGATTGCTGTGGTGGACTGTCTGCTGGCTGAAGCCGGGGCAGCGGAGCAGATGTGTGACAAGGCATGTGCCTGTGTGACCAGGGGCATTTGGGAGAAGGTTTGTGACAGCATCAGTCAGGTGCTCGAAAATATTACCCTGCAAACGCTGCTCGACAATGATGATGGCAAAGAAAATATTGGCTGTGCACGCTAACATTAGCCTTCCCTGCGGGGAGGGCTGTTTTGTGCTTGCGGCGGGCAAAAAAAATTTGTATTAAGCATTATATTTATGTATAATGTTGTTTGGCAGTGCTTTTGGCTAAGCACTTTGACATAGGGGGAGGAATTATTCACATGATAGGTGATAAGTTACGCACTGAGCGTGAACGACAAAATTTAACGATTCAGGATATTGCAAAAGGCACGAGCATCCGTGCTTTGTATATAGAGGCGATTGAAAAGGGTGAGTACGGGCAGCTGCCGGGGACGGTATATGCCAAGGGGTTTATCCGCAACTATGCCAATTTTTTGAAGCTAGATGCTGATGATGTGGTACATCAATTCATGGAAGAGAATCACCCGGAAGAAGTTGCTGCGGCTGAAGAGGCGAAACAGCAGATAGCTGAGGCTGAAGAGCAGAGCAAAGCAGAGGCTAAGGCAAAACTGGCTGCGGCGGGCAATGAATATCAGGAAAATGTAACGACTCCCGGTAACCGTCAAAACACCTGGCTTATTGCCTTGATTGTGCTGTTGGTTGGTGCTGGTGCATATTATCTCTTTGCCATGGAGGACAGCAGTGCACCCAAGGCGACGCCAAAGGCGGTAACACAGACCGCTAAGGCACCAGCGTCTAAGGAGCAGCCAGTTAAAGAAGATGTGCCAAAGCAGGAAGCGCCTAAGAAGGTTGACGGTGTAGAGCTGGTGGCTAAGTTTACCGACAAGTGCTGGACGCAGGTCGTGGCTGATGGCAAGACGGTTTATGAAGGAACCATTGAATCGGGCAAGACGGAAACCTGGAAGGGCAAGGAAAAGGTGGTTATCACCGCCGGTAATGCCGGAGCAGTGGAAATGAAGGTTAACGGTCAGGATATGGGCAAGGCCGGTGATATCGGTCAGGTAGTGGAAAAGACATTCACGTCGGACAATGCCAGCCAGCCTGCTCCGGCCGATAAGAAGGATAGCAAGAAATAATGAATGAATTTTTGCCAATCAGCAAAAAGGATATGGAAAGCCGGGGCTGGGCGCAGCTGGATTTTGTGTTTGTGTCCGGTGATGCGTATGTGGATCATCCCAGTTTCGGCCCCGCCATTCTTTGTCGATTACTCGAAAAGCATGGCTATAAAGTAGGAATTATTCCCCAGCCGGACTGGCATTCTACCAGGGATTTTGACCGCCTGGGAAAACCACGGCTGGGGTTTCTTGTCTCTGCGGGGAATATGGATTCCCTCTTAAACAAGTTCACCGCCGCCAAGAAGATGCGCCATCAGGATGCGTATTCGCCGGGCGGTAAGTCCGGCTTCCGGCCGGAACGGGCGACCATTGTCTATTGCAATCGCCTACGGGAACTCTACCCCGATGTGCCAATCATCATTGGCGGTATTGAGGCCAGCCTGCGCCGCATGGCGCATTATGACTATTGGTCAAATGCTGTGCGCCGTTCTATTCTTGTGGACAGTGGTGCAGATTTGCTGATTTTCGGCATGGGCGAGCGGGCACTTTTGGAAGTGGCTGCCGATTTGCAGCAGGGCGTGGAGATTGGCAATATTCAGGATGTGCAGGGAACCTGTTTCAAGGTGCCCAATATGGATTACATCTGGGATTATCTGCCTTTGCCGTCTTATCAGGAGGTAAGCTCCGACAAGCGCAAATTTGCTGAGGCCTTTAAGCTGGAATACTTAGAGCAGGATGCTTTCCGGGGGAGAAAGCTCGCGCAGCAGAATGACGAATGGTGTGTGGTGCAGAATCCGCCGGCCAAGCCCCTCTCGGAGGAGCAGATGGATGAGATTTACGACCTGCCTTATATGCGGACCTGGCATCCCATCTACGATAAGGACGGCGGCGTGCCTGCCATTGCGGAGGTGCAGTTCAGTCTCTTAAGTCAGCGTGGCTGCTTTGGCGGCTGCAATTTCTGTGCGATTATCTCCCATGAAGGGCGGATTATTCAGCGGCGCAGTCATGCATCACTGATTCGCGAGGCTAAGATTCTCACGCAGCAGAAGGGCTTTAAGGGCTATATCCATGATGTGGGCGGCCCTACGGCTAATTTCCGCCGCACAAGTTGTGATGGTCAGCTCACGCGTGGTACCTGCCGCGGCAAGCCCTGCCTGTCACCAATCCCCTGTAAGAATCTGGCAGCCGACCATAGCGACTACATTAAGCTCCTGCGGGAGCTGCGGGCGCTCCCCGGCGTAAAGAAGGTCTTTGTGCGTTCCGGGGTGCGATTTGATTATCTGCTGTTGGCTAAGGACGAATTCTTAAAGGAACTTTGTGAGCATCATATCAGCGGCCAGCTCAAGATTGCGCCGGAGCATATCACCGACCGCGTGACCCGTCTTATGGGCAAATCCAACCGCAAAGTCTATGAGCGCTTTGTGGATAAGTTTACGGCGATGAATAAGAAACTCGGCATGAAGCAGTATCTTGTGCCGTATTTTATGTCCAGTCATCCCGGTGCGAAACTTGAGGATGCCATTGAATTGGCGGAATTCATCCGGGACAAGGGCTATCATCCTCAGCAGGTGCAGGATTTTATTCCCACACCGGGAACCCTTTCCACCTGCATGTGGTATACGGGACTTGACCCGCTGACGGGCGAAGAAGTCTATTCGGCCAAGTCCTCGGAGGATAAGCTGATGCAGCGGGCTTTGATGCAGTATTGGCTGCCCAAAAATCAGGGCATTGTGCGCAAGGCTTTGACGATTGCTGGACGGACGGATTTAATTGGCTTTGATAAGAAATGTCTGGTACGGCCGGCAAATGATAAATTTGACAAGTCAAAGGCGGATAAAAATAAATTGACCCGTCAAAAGATAACGAGAACGAAAAATAAAGTAATAAAGAAGGTGCGGCGATGAAGTGCCCATATTGTAAACAAAATGACAGTCGAGTAATAGATTCCCGGTCGGCAGATGATGGGGCAACCATTCGCCGCCGTCGCGAGTGTACGTCCTGCGGACGCCGCTTTACCACCTATGAAGTGGTGGAAAAACAGCCCTTGATGGTAGTCAAAAATGACGGCCGCCGGGAGGTCTTCAAGCGGGATAAAATCTTAAACGGTATTATCCGCGCCTGCGATAAGCGGGATATTTCGCTGGAGGATATCACTAATCTGGCGAATGAGATTGAACGGGATATCCGCAATACGATGGAGCAGGAGGTCAGTACTGCTGATATCGGCAGGCTGGTGATGAGCAAGCTCAAGAGTTTTGATGAAGTGGCGTATATTCGCTTTGCTTCCGTGTATCGGAAATTTGCGGATATCAGCAGCTTTATGGAGGAACTGCGGGAATTGCAGGCACATAAGGAACAGAAAAAAGATAAGTTATAAGGAAAAGGAGTAAGGCATTTGGCTTGGGCATTAAGACAGGAGTTAAAGGAACAATTGGCGGCAGAGGATGGTTATTACCGCTATCCCTTGGGTACACGTCTGCCTGTGGCTCTGGCCTATCCCAATTCCTATTTCGTGGGCATGTCCAACTTAGGGCTGCACATTATCTATGACCTGCTCAATAAGCGTAGCGATACGGCCTGTGAGCGTGTGTTCCTGCCGGAACGCAAGAGTCTTGAGCGTTATGAAAATACGCGCACGCCGCTCATGAGCGTGGAAAATCAGCTGCCCCTGCAGCAGTTTGCGATGATTGCCTTTGTGCTGTCCTTTGAAATGGATTACTTCAACGTCATCAAGATGCTGGAGCTCGGCAAGGTCAAGGTGCGCGCTGAGGAGCGCGGCGATATGGACCCGCTGGTTATTGCGGGCGGGCCCTGTGCAACCTTCAATCCGGAACCTTTGTCGGCGGTGATCGATGCCTTTGTCATTGGCGAAGGCGAAGTCATTATGCCGGCTTTGATGGATGTGTTCTATCAGGCACGCAATGAAGGCGTATCCCGACAGGAAATGCTGCGGCGTTTAGCGCAGGTGCCCGGAGTCTATGTGCCATCGCTTTACGAGCACAGCTATGGGGAAGATGGCCGCCTGCAGGCGATTGCCCCTATGGAAAATGCTCCGGCAAAAATCAGCCGCCAATGGGTGCAGGATTTGGATATGTACCCTGCCCATACGGTGGTGCGTACAGAAAATACGGAGTTTAACTTTTATCTGATTGAAACGGCGCGCGGCTGTGGCCGTCATTGTCGTTTCTGCATGGCAGGCTACTGTTTCCGCCGTCCGCGGAATCGGTCACTGTCGGTGGTAACACGCGAAGTCAAAGAGGCTTTGCAATATAAAAAGCGTATCGGCCTTATGGGGGCAGCTATTTCCGATTATCCGGAGATAAACGAGCTCTGCAAGGATATCCTGGGCGAAGGTCTTTCCATGTCGGTAGCTTCCTTCCGCGCGGATTCGGTAACGCAGGAACTGGTGGATTCACTGGCCGAAAGCGGACTCAAGACGCTGACTATGGCGCCGGAGGCGGGCAGCTCCCGCATGCGTGCCATCATCAACAAGGGCATTGAAGAAGAACACCTCTTTAATGCTATGGATATGGGGTTGGCAGCCGGGATTCGTCATTTCCGTCTGTACATCATGATTGGCCTGCCCTTTGAACAGAAAGAAGATGTGGAGGCCATTGTAGACCTGGCAGGCCGCCTCAAGGATTATATGGAGGAGCATGGCAGCAAAGGCACGCTGACACTAAGCGTCAATCCGTTTATCCCTAAGCCCTTTACGCCGTTCCAATGGCTGCCGATGGCGGATAAGAAATATGTGGAAAAAGCGGCCAAGGTCTTGACACAGGGCCTGCGCAAGCGCAAAAATATCATTGTAGGTGTGGAATCGCCCAAGGAAGCCTATATTCAGGGCGTGCTGGCCAGAGGTGACCGCCAGGTGGGCGAAGCGCTTTTAACGGCCTGTGCTAATGGCGGCAGTAAGGCCTTTAAGCGGGCGATGAAGGACTGCGGTCTGTCCATGGATGATTATCTGTACCGGGAGCGGGCGGCAGATGAACTTTTCCCTTGGGAAAGTCTGGATATGGGCTTTACCAGGGACTATATCTATCAGGAAATGAAAAAAGCTGAGGAATTAAAACCGACCATACAGTGTTTTGACGGTTGTCATCGCTGTGGCGTTTGTGGATAATGGATTTAGCAGCAATGGGGTGAGTTTATGAGTTTTGCATTGGAACATTTGGGCAGTAATCTGTGGCGGGGAAAATTTTCCTCCTTTGATGAAAAAATCTGTCAGCATGCCTTTACTGCCCGCTTAGGTGGTGCCAGTGTCAAACCTTACCAGGGCTTGAATATGGCACTCCATGTCGGAGATGAAGCCGATAGGGTCTGGGAAAACCGGCAGCGGTTTTTTCAGGCACTGGAATTAAAAGCGGAAAATTTGGTGACACCCCAACAGGTTCATGGGGCGCATATCCAAAAGGTGACTATGGTCGATGCGGGCCGTGGGGCAAAAGATTATGCCGATGCCATCGCCGATACCGATGCCCTGATTACCAATGAGCCGGGCTTACCCTTAATGCTGTGCTTTGCCGATTGCGTGCCGGTTATCTTCCTCGACCCGGAGAAGCGGGCAGTAGGCATTGCTCATGCAGGCTGGAAGGGAACTGTGGCAAAAATCGCGCGGGAAACCGTTTTGAAGATGCAGGAAGAATTTGGCTGCGGGCCAGCTGATATTTTGGCTGGCATTGGCCCATCCATTGGTCCCTGTTGCTTTGCCGTAGGCGAGGATGTGGCCGAAAAATTCCGCGAGGCTTTTCCAAAGTTTGCTGACAAGTTAATCACTGAGCAGAAAGGGCAGCTCTATGTGAATCTTTGGGAAGCCAACCGCTTGCAGCTGTTGGAAGCAGGTATTTCCGCAGCGAATATCGAAATGGCGGATACCTGTACCGACTGTCAGCACCAGTGGTTCTATTCCTATCGGGCCGATGGTGGGCAGACCGGTCGCATGGCAGCCATAATTGCACTGAATCAATACTAACATAGTTCTCGGACAGGGGTGAGTGTTATGGGGCAGGAAATAGCAGAACGATATCAAGATGTACTAGCGAAAATTGAAGCAGCTAAGGCACGGCGTACGTTGGCACCTAAGGACACAGAGGTCACGCTGGTAGCGGTGACGAAGAATCACGATACAGCTGCCATGCGGGAGGCCATTGCTGCAGGTGCTGTAAACGTGGGTGAAAACCGCGTACAGGAAGCAAAGTCAAAATTTGCCGAAATTGGTAATGCCGTTACCTGGCACATTATCGGCCATCTGCAGACCAACAAGGTGCGGCAGGCGGTGAAATTTTCGGATTTGATTCACTCCGTGGACAGCTTGCATCTGGCCGAAGCCATCAGCAGTGAAGCGGCCCGCATTGATAAAGTACAGGATATTTTGGTGCAGGTGAACTTAGCCAAAGAGGACAGCAAATCCGGTGTATACCGCGAGGACTTGCTGGAAACCTTGCAAAAGGTGACGGCCCTGCCCAATTTGCGCCTGCGGGGGCTCATGTGTATGGCACCCAATTACGAAGATGTGGAGATGTGCCGCCCCCTGTTTCGGGAAATGTATAAAATCTATCAGGAAGTACAGGATTTAGACCTGCCAATGTCGAATATCAATACGTTATCGATGGGCATGACCCATGATTACGAGATAGCCGTGGAAGAAGGCGCCAATATGGTACGGGTAGGTACCGCCATTTTTGGGCCGCGCCAGTATTAATGAAGGGGACAAGTCATGAGTATAATCGATAAAGTTTGTGGAAAAATGGGTTTGATGGACCCGGATGATGAAAAATTGGATTTGGAAGAAGAAAAATTCCAGGAAAAACGCAATTATGAACCGGATGAAGAGGAAGAGAGTTTTACAATGAGCCATGAACGCAATGATAGTTCCCGTAACGTGGTGGATTTCCAGTCGGCAGCCTCGGCACGGGAGAACAGCACGGTAACCAACATGAAAATGAAGGTTATCGTCATTGAACCAAGGTCATTTGATGATGCCCAGCAGGTAGCGAACAATCTGCGGGAGAAGAAACCTGTGGTCATCAATTTTGAAAAGACAGAGGATGATGATGCAAAGCGTATCATTGACTTTATCAGCGGTACCACTTATGCTTTAAATGGTGAAATCAAAAAGGTGGGCAATAAAGTTTTCCTGTGCGCACCCAGCAATGTCAACGTGAGCTACACGGAAGACGAGAAGAAAGTCTCGGCAGAAATGCCTTGGCTGAAAAAATAAGGAACTGAACATATGGCAAGTGAACAAAAAGAAAAACTCATTCGTTTCTATAAGGGCACGGAGGGCGAAGAAATCGTCATCAAGCTCGTGGATTTAGCGGAAAATGTTCTGCGTACGCAGAAGTTCCGCATTTCCGGCTTCCTTGACCCTTTTGGGCAGGAGATTGCCGAAACCGTAGCGGCAAACTACGGCAATATCCGTGTGGATTTTGCGGGTGGCTATCAGGGCGCAGAACGGGCAAGGGCCATCTTCATTCACGAGGATTTTGCAGGCACACCGACGGGCTTTGGCATTGGCTGTATCGAGGCAAAATGGAATGGCCAGTTTGCAAGGCTCAGCCATCGTGACGTACTCGGGGCGCTGATGGGACAGGGCATCGAGCGCGATACCATCGGGGATTTGCTCGTAACCAATGATTCCGTGAAAATCATCTGTGAGGAAAAGATGGCCGATTTCCTGCTCACGAATCTCGATAAAATTGGCGCCGTAGGCGTGGCATGCGAGCGTTCAGATTTAAGCACCATTGCACCTAAGGAAGAACGCTGCAAGGAAATTCGGGCAACGGTAGCCTCCCTGCGTGTGGACTCCATTGCTGCTGCAGGGTTCGGTTCCTCCCGCAGCAAGGCGGCTTCTGATATCGCCGCCGATAAACTTAAAATTAACTGGCAGCCTGCCAAAAGCGCTTCACAGAATGTCAAGGAGGGTGACATTCTCTCCATGCGCGGCAGAGGACGGCTGGAAGTGGCTGAGGTCAGAGGTACGACGAAAAAGGGGCGTACCGTTGTGGTGTTGAAACGGTATTTGTAAAATTTAGGACAAAAACCAATAGCAGAGTAAATCTGTATTTGCGAAGAAATCAACAAAGAGATTGTGAAATCCTATTTATTGCCGAAAAGTCCGTTGACGTAAAAGTGTCAACGGACTTTTTGTAAATTGCAGTTTGTTGGGGAGTTTAGTTCGTGGTAAAGGTATCTTGTTCATACGTAGTCAGGGGCGAACGGGGAGTACTTTTTCTGTTTCCCGCTAAACGACCCCCTCGCAAAATAGAACTGTCCAGCTACTCGCGCCGGGCAGGCCAACGGCGCTTCTATCAGCGAACTTACTTAGCAACGCCCTACAGGGGCCGGCCTTCACTGCGTTCAGGCAGTCGCTCCTGACAGAAAAAGCACTCCCCGTTCGCCCCAAGTTACGGATTAGGCTATTGCTACGAACTCGTTGCTCCCGTAACAAGAACATCGATGTACTTGCTGCTTATCACTGCGAAAATGCCGTCTTATACGGAAATCGCTGAGGGCGGAGGTGGTGATGCTTTTCGCCGTGGAACGACTGTCCGAACGCAGTGAGGACTGGCCCACAAACGGCATAGACTAAATACTGGGCTGAACATACGCGCCGCCGGTCTTGCCCGGCGCAGGTGACTAAAAAGCTCATACATTTCCTTGTGGGTCATTTCGTGCAACGGCGAAAAGTATTACCACCTCTGCCCAAACTGAGCTGTAACAAAAAAATTCAGCACGTACTGGCAAACTGCAATTTTACGAGTAAAAGGTTGCGCTTCAATTTAGGCTTGACGGGTTCTAATTGACGGTATGATAGAAAAGTGATAGAATTGCCTTGAAGAAGGTGATAGTATGATAGAAAGCAGCAATACGGAATTCAAACGCGAATATACGGAAAGTATTCGCAAGTCGGTGGTGGCTTTTGCCAATACGGACGGCGGCTGTATTTATATCGGGGTTGAGGATGATGGTACAGCAGTAGGCGTGGCAGATGTAGATGATGTACAGAAGCGTGTTATCAGCTTATGTCGTGATGGAATCCAGCCGGACGTAATGATGTTTCTATCATGTGATAGAATAATGATAGAAGGGCAGAATGTTATTCGTCTGCAAGTTCAGCGGGGGACGGATTGTCCTTACTATCTGAAGGGCAAAGGTATTCGTCCCGAAGGGGTGTATGTACGGCGTGGCCCAGTCAGTTTACCGGCATCGGAGGCACAGATTCGGAAGATGATTCGCGAAGCTGGAGATTTTCATTACGAGCAGGAACGTTCCTTGGAGCAGGAGTTGACTTTTAGGGAGACAGAGCGCTTTTTGCAGAAAGCAGATGTGCCTTTTGGTGAAGCAGAGCGCCGTACCTTGCACATTGTCAGCAAGGATGGCTTGTATACGAATTTGGGGCTGCTCTTGTCTGACCAGTGCCAGCATACGGTTAAGGTGGCGCTCTTTTCCGGGAAAAAGCAAGTGGTTTTCCGTGACCGGCGTGAGTTTTCTGGTTCGCTGTTGTTACAGGTCAATCAGGTGATTGAATATCTGGACTTTCATAATGCCTTGCATTCAGAGATTCGAGGCATGAAGCGGTTGGACAGTCGGGATTATCCGGTGGAGTCTTTGCGGGAAGCGATATTCAATGCTTTTGTGCATCGTGATTATGGTTTTAGCGGCAGTATTCTGGTGAGCGTTTACGAGGATAGGATTGAAATCCTGTCCTTGGGGGGGCTCGCGGAGGGGTTAACTTACAACGATATGATGCTGGGGGTGTCCATTCCACGTAATCCCAAACTGGCGGAAATTTTTTATCGCCTGCACTATATTGAGGCATTTGGTACAGGTGTGCAGCGTATTCTGACCGATTATGCGAATAGTGAGGAAAAACCGCAATTTTTGGTATCGGATAATGCCGTTAAGGTGATTCTGCCGAATCTTCATGCTGAATGGAATCATCCGGTGAGTTCTGTGGATGTTGTACAAGATGAACGGCAGGAGTATACATCAGAAATGGCAGCTGATGAAAGTGTTTATCAGTTGATAGCCGCAGGCCTGGACAGCCGCAAGAAGCTGCAGTCAGAATTAGGGTTTTCCCTGACCAAAACGGTGAATATTTTGCGGAAACTGTTGGATGAAGGCAGAATTCAGCGGGTGGGCAATGGCAAGAATACACGTTATCAGTGCAAATGATATTAGAATTATATTAGCAATAGAAAGAAAGTTCGGCTAGGAATTACATTTTTATCCAAAACGCCGTAAAACCCCTAACTTTAGTTATGGGGATATGCTCCATTGTCGGTGGTGCTCCGCTTAACATCGTGAAGCAGTATATCGAGAGCCAAAAAACATCGCAAAGGAAGTGAGAAAATGGACAAGTACACAATGGGCTTTAAATTCAGAATATATCCGAACCATGCCCAGCAAGAACTAATTAACCGTACTCTGGGCTGTTGCCGATTTGTGTTCAATCATTTTCTCGCCATCCGTAGAGATGAATGGACTGCAAACCATAAGTCTGTAACCTACAATCAGACCAGTGCCATGCTAACGGACTTGAAAAGGTATGAAGAGTATAGCTGGCTGAAAGAGGTAGACAGCATGGCATTACAGGAGTCT
>NZ_AUJE01000046.1 GCF_000424065.1 Selenomonas ruminantium subsp. ruminantium ATCC 12561 | reverse complement strand
TATCGTAGGGAAATGTGACCAGTTCGTAGGGAAATGTGACCTAATTAGAAGGAGTATCGTAGAAATTGCCATTGCAAACCCTACGATACTGTTATATAATAATTAATCGTAGGGGATTGTGACCTAATTATCGATGTAAGAGCCGATAAAAATCACAATTCGGTACATTACACGAGTTAGATTTACAATTTAGGCGGTGAAAATATGTCAGAGGAACTTGATGAACGTAGGCCTATTATCTATCAGAGTAATCCTTTGGTAGAAGGACGACAACCATTTGGAGCAATAGAAATGCGCCTCTTTTTACTGGCTTTGCAACATGTAAACCCACATGTGTCGAAAAATGATAAATTTTATGACGAGGCATTTAAGGATTTAAGATTATCTCCGGGACAAGTAAAGAAAGTTTTTGGTCATGGTGAATATCTCAATAGACTAGAATCTATATGTGATGGAATGGCAGAAAAGGTAGTTACACTTCGTGATAGTGATGGAGGTTTTACCAAATATCCTATATTTGGACGTATAAAATACAGGCCCGAAGATGGATTGTTAATCAAATTCAATGAGGATATGCGCCCGTTGATATTAGATATACTAGAATCAGGACGTGGCTATACTAAATTAGATGCTAAACAACTTTTTGGCCTTCATTCAGCTTATGCTGTAAGATTATTGGAGCTGATGTTACAATATCGTGGCATGATGCAAAATAATATAATTACAAGAAATATAGCAATTGAAGACCTGAGATTTCTCATGAATATAGAAGATGGGAAATATAAGCATGTTGGTTCATTTGTACAAACAGTCATAGAAACACCTATTAATGACATAAACCAGAGTACAGAATATAATATTAGTTATGAAAAAGTGAGAAATGGTAGGAAGATAATAGGATTTATTTTTTCTTTGGATTGCAGTGAGGTTACGGCCAGCCAAGATGTTCAAAGAAATATACAGTTGGAGATGACGCCTAGTAAAAAGGAAAGGCATGGTTTATCAATTAAGGTCGTAACGCAGCTAACAACATTATGTGGAAGTAATGAGGAATTTGAAAAAAGAATGGAGCATGCGTTGAAATTAGCTGAACAAAGAAAACCCGAAAATTTACAGGGATTCTTGTATAATGCTATAAAAGAAAACTACAGACAACAAGATTTAGATACGCAAGCTGCGATAGAACGTGAGTTGACGGCTATAAAAGAAAACAATGAATGGGAACAAGTAGCGAAAAAGTTGTTTGGTGGTGAAGTCGCTATAGATGAGTCGAAGGAAGAAATACCTTTTGATAAGAAAAATAAAATAGAGGCTGCGATAGTGAAGGTAATATGCAAAGAACTTCGTGATAGAAAACTATCATTTACATCGCGTAGTCGTTTAGAAGACCATAACATGAGTGTTGAGAGGTTTTTAGAGCTATATGCCTGATTCTATAAGGAATACACAAGGTATTTAACAGCTATAAGAAGGTAAAAATAATGTTGCCAAACTGTGTAATTTCAGTTTGATAACATTATTTTTATTGTTAAATTACAGTTATTTTAACGTTAAAATAACATTATATATACATTGACATTTATGTAAATATAATGTATAGTAATAGTAAAAATAGTGTAATGGTAGTGTTAGATAGAGGGGGATTTAGCATGCGGGTAGTAGTTTTTAGCAATAAGAAAGGCGGCGTAGGTAAGACGACCAGCGCTTTAGCAACGGCAGCAGGCTTAGTAAAAGCAGGCTATAAAGTATTAGCTATAGATATGGATGGTCAGGGGAATTTTGGTGTTTCTTCTGGGGGAGAAAAAAACGTAAAAGGAACATACGATTTCTTAAAAGGGGATTCATTAGAGACCGTATTACAAAGCAATGGAGTATATGATTTTATAGCTGGAGATAAGCGGCTATCTAATGCAGAGGCCGATTTCCCTAGAATTGGTTCGGAAAGTCTATTAAGAAAGGCTTTGAAAAAGGTTGCAGGTTATGATTTTGTGATTATTGATACACCGCCTGCTATGGGGTTATTAACACTTAATGCATTGGTGGTAGCAGATGACTTAATAATTTGTGCGCAGAGCGATGCATATTCAGTGGCTGGATGTATGGAGCTTTTTGGCAATGTTGAGCTTGTTCGTGAGAACTATAACGAAAATCTAAATATAGCGGGGATTTTGCTTACAAGATATTCAACTCAAACCAATATATCTAAACAGATGTTACCTCTTTATGAACAGGCAGCCCAGGTTATGGGGGCAGTGGTATTTAATACTAAGATTCGAGAAAATATTAAACTGACAGAATCACAGGTTATGAATAAACCTATATATAAGTATGCTCCTGATAGCAATGGGGCAAAAGATTATGAAGCATTTTTAAATGAATATTTGGAAGGAATGAAGAATAATGGCTGAGAGTTTAGATGTTGCATCTATGATTGATACAGATTTTTCTGCTCATGTAAAGGCGCAAAAAAAAGCTAAAAAAGATAACAAAAAAGAAACAGATATAGATAATGGTTCAGTAAAGAAGACTAAACGTCGTCCTAGGGTAAAGAAGGAATATAAGCGTGTATCTGCGTATATTACACCTGAACAGTATCAGAAGCTAGACGAGCTTGCAACCATGAGCAAACATAGCTTAACCGATACAATAGGAGAAGCTATTGACGCTTATTATAATGTTATAAAAAGGCGTAGAAAAAGTAACTAAAAAGTTATTATACTGTTATAAAACTGTTTAATAACAGTATAATAACTTTTATTTTAACGTTAAGTTTAATGTATAAAAACACTTATATAGTGCTGATATAAGGGGCAGTGCTATGGATGTAAACAATAAGTTAGGAATAGAAGATTCGCTGTATTTAGCTCATGAAGAAGAACGATTGACGAAGAAACGTGCCCTTGAATTGCATGATAAAAGAATGTTGTATGAATTTGAGGTTGGCACTTTTGCAGGCTTGAAATCAATACATGGATATTTGTTTCAGGATGTCTACGCATTTGCCGGGAAGTTGCGTACAGTCAATATAACAAAAGGATATTTTCGATTTGTACCAGTATTGTATTTAGCGGAGGCGCTTTGTAATATTGATAAAATGCCGCAGAATACCTACGAGCAGATTATTGATAAGTATATTGAAATGAATGTTGCTCATCCCTTCCGTGAAGGAAATGGCCGCAGCACTCGCATTTGGCTGGATGTCATCTTAAAAAAAGAACTGGGTCAGGTCATTGACTGGAGTAAAATCGATAAAGAAGATTATCTTTTCGCCATGGAGCGCAGTCCTGTTCGCAATAAAGAAATAATGATGCTGCTAAAAGAAGCGTTGACCAATCATATTGATGACCGACAAGTATATATGAAAGGCATTGATGCTTCCTACAAATATGAAGGTTACAGCACCTACAAAATTGAAGATTTATAAAATCCCGTGTTGGATAAGTTGGATATATTGGATATGTTGAACAACATATCCAATATATCCAACTTATCCAACACCTGTAAGAGGACTTTTTTATGAAACTTCCTATTGGAATTGAAGATTTCGCCATGCTAAGGCAAAATAATTACTATTTTGTCGATAAAAGCCTTTTTATCAAGGATTTACTGGATAGATCACCTAAAGTGCTGGTAATGACACGCCCTCCACGGTTTGGCAAGAGCTTACTTCTGTCTATGCCCAAATACTTCTTTTCATCAGAATACGGCAAAGGAAACCGCCACCTCTTTGACGGCTTGGCTATTGAACAGGCTGGAAGCCCATATATGGATGAACAAGGGGAAAAACCTGTGGTTATGATTTCTCTAAAGGAATGCAGGGGAACTACCTGGGCGCAAATGCTGGAGAATCTAAAAAGTAAAATGGCCGCTCTTTATCAGCAGTATATGTTCCTGATGAAAAATAAAGCGATAAGAGACGTTGAGCGCCGGTACTTCACCGCCATTTGTAATAAGAGCAGCAATACGGCAAGCCTTGAAATCTCTCTACAACAGCTTCTTCAATTTATCAAACAACACTACCATAAACCAGTTGTTTTACTAATAGATGACTATGATATGGTAATTCAACAAGCCTGGGAAAATGATTTTTACACAGAAGCCTGCACCTTTATGGGAAATTTCCTTGGCAGCGCCCTAAAAACCAATCCAGCATTGGATTTTGCCCTGCTGGCCGGTGTATTAGGCATACCTGATAATAATTTTTTTCTCGGCCTGAACAATGTTGTTACCAGCAGTGTCGTAAACGAATCGTATCCCACAACCATGGGCTTTACTCGTGATGAAGTTACCAAGCTGGCATCTACCTTTGGACAGAAGCAACGATTACCTGAAATAGCGCAATGGTACGGTGGTTACCATTATGCTGGAATGGAAATTTACAATCCTTGGTCAGTGATAAGCTATTTTGCCAACCATTGCCGTTCACAGTCTTACTGGGATATTACCATCAACCAAGCTATGCTCAAACAACTTATCCCTAAAGCTAGCCATGAACAGTATAACAGCTTGTTACAACTGCATGAAGGACAGAATATCACAGCTGTCATTGAAGATGGAAGTTTTTACGAAGATGTTGGCATAGACGCTCTTTATACGTTACTGCTAATCAGTGGGTGCCTGACCGCTGAATCCAGCCATTGGGGACCTGCAGGCCAAGAATGTACATTGGTCATTCCCAATAAGGAAACTCATATATTATATAGGCAGGAAATATTTCGTCATATAAGCTAATACATAGCGATTTCCTATACCCCAAAGTGTATAGATTGTATATACAGTATATACGGCTAACCCCTTTTATTATAAGGGATTAGCCGTGTTTTAATTATCTTATGGCCTCTTGCTTCCAGTTATCATCCCAGCGAAGGTAGAACAGTAGAAAAGGGTCGAGAATATACAGGGTGCTGTTTTTCCATTCTAAGGCAGGTATAGAGGATTTGATAATGCTTTCGCTATGTTTAATTACATTGGCTAGATACATCCCTTTAGGGGCTTCTTCTCCTTCTTTCAGGAGTTCACTCATGCACTCATGTATTTCTGCGGCGGTCAGTTTCATCATAGGTGGGTAAATGCTCAGGCTAAGCAGAAATAGTCCATAGGCATCGCAGTGAAGCCCGTTTTTCAAAGTATATTCCTTGCGACGGCTTCGCCTCTTTGCTGCCCCTTCCCACATATTCCGTATATTGTCCCTGTAATACTGGTATGCCTCCACGGTATCACAAAATGCCCTGTTTACTGCATCAGAAGAGATTTCTTCACCATTTTTTATGATACGAATGGCCAGATTGTAGCAATTTTTCTGCATCAGCTGAGGGGAAAGGACACTTTCCTGCACAATTTGCTCTATCTGTTCGTTAGGAATGGGGATATGCAATAAATCGAACCCCTTGCGGGCTATCTGTTCTAATTCCTCTTTTTTCCAAGGAAGCAAGTTTATAAAGACCGTACGTCCGATGAGGTCAGGATTGCGTTTGATAACGTCATCAGCGAAATGAGGCAGCGTTAGGAGAATGACCTTTAGTCCGTTGAAAAGCTCTGCTTTCAATATTCTGGACAGACAGAGCTGTGTTTCGGGGTTGATGTAATGGAAACCATCAATGACCAGCACCAAATCTCCGGCAATAAGTTTTTTCAGAGCCCAGGTGTTGTTTCGTATGATTTCGGGAATGATATTTTCCCTTTGGCTGCACAGACGTTCTGCTATCTGCTGCCAAAAATCTTCAACAGAGTTTATATGGGCACCACTAAGCTCAATGATTTTTTCTCCCGGCACAACTTTGCGATAGAGAACGGTCTTTCCCGTCATAGAGCTACCTGAAATAACTATCAAGCTCCCCACCTTTTGAAGAGCGCGTCTTAGTTTTGCCTCGTAGGTAGTCCCCCGCTTTTCTTGTCTATTTATGTATGTATAAGACGGCATAGTGTTAGGGCGAAATACATCTACAACATGGCATTCTTTCATATTCGCACCTCCTCGTAACATAATGTTTATAAAATTAGTATATCATGAATATGATTGCACTAATACACCACTATGGTTATAATATTGATTAGACGAGAAATTTCACAAGTATTCCTACAATAACAGAGAACCGAGGTATCATTATGGAAGAACACAAATATGATACAGAAACTGGTGTGGAACTAAAAAGGGATGTTAGACCTTTAACTATAAAATACCAAGGTCGTAGCAAAACCTTTGATATGCCCGGCTGGTATCCGGCAACGGATGAGTGCGATGCCACCTTTACCCAAGATGACCTAAAGGTATACGACAATGCCATCAAGGAATTAAAAGCAGAGGTGGAGCATCTGCTACTGCCAAATGAAATACGCACCATCCGCAAACGCTTAAATTTGACCCAAATTCAGGCCGGTCTTATCCTTGGCGGTGGAAAAAGAGCGTTTCAAAAGTACGAGAGCGGTGATATTCTCCCCAGTCGAGCAATATCAAATCTACTTAGGCTGCTCTCCATCAAGCCCTCCCTTCTAAAAGAGTTGCCAGCGGCAGACGAAGAATAATATCGTAAAAAAACCTTATTTTCACTGTTGGATATATTGGATATGTTGTTATTATTGAACAACATATCCAATATATCCAACTTATCCAACACATTTTCGAAAGGAACAAGTATATGTCAGAAACAAGCAATGAGAAAATACAAGAAGTAGGCCGTAACATACAGGAGAAAGCAGCATTGGTCTGGTCTGTGGCAGATGACCTGGTAGGGGCGTTCAAGCCTCACGAATATGGTCTTGTTGTGCTGCCCATGGCGGTTATCAAGCGCTTCCATGACTGTCTGCTGCCAACTCATGAACGGGTACTGGCAAAATACGAGGAAGTCAAGAATCTGGCCGTGAAGGAGGGCTTTTTGCGCGGTGCTTCCGGCTATCAGTTCTATAACACCAGCCCGTTTACGTTCAAGACTCTGGTAGCTGACCCGGAGAACATCGAGGACAACTTCAAGGCTTATCTGAACGGCTTTTCGGATAACGTGCTGGATATTCTGGCGCGCATGGATTTCACGTCACAGATTAATCGCATGGTGGAAGGCGGGCTCCTGTATCAGGTGATTTCTGACTTCAATTCGGAAAAGGCGGATTTCTCCCCGGAAAATGTCACGGCGGTGGATATGGGTTATATCTTTGAAAACCTTGTCCAGCGGTTCTCCGAGTCTTATAACGAGGAAGCAGGGGCGCACTTCACCAGCCGGGATATTATCTATCTTATGTGTGACTTGTTGGTGGCCGGGGACAGGAATGCCTTTGAAGAAGATGGCATCAGCAAGACTGTCTACGATATGACTATGGGCACCAGTCAGATGCTGACCTGCATGGAAGAACGACTCAAAGCTCTGGACAGCGAGGCTGACGTAGATGTTTTCGGTCAGGAGTTCAATCCCTTCACTTTCGGTATTGCCAAAGCAGATATGTTGATTCGTGGAGGAGACCCGGACAATATGCAGTTTGGCGATACGCTCTCGGATGATAAATTCAGCGGCTATGAATTCGACTATATCATTTCCAATCCTCCCTTCGGCATTCCCTGGAAGCGGGAGGAAAATGAAGTCACCGCCGAACACAAACAGGGGGCTGCCGGACGTTTTGCCCCCGGCCTGCCTGCAAAATCTGACGGTCAGATGCTTTTCCTGCTGAACGGCGTGGCCAAGCTGAAGGAAAATGGCCGCATGGCCATCATTCAGAACGGCTCGTCCCTATTCACTGGGGACGCAGGTTCTGGCCAGTCCGAAATCCGCCGCTATCTTATTGAAAATGACTGGCTGGATGCTATTGTGCAGCTGCCAAACGATTCCTTCTACAACACAGGCATTGCCACCTATGTATGGCTGATTACCAAGGACAAGCCCGAGGAGCGGGCCGGGAAGGTACAGCTGATTGACGCATCAAATTGCAAGGTTTCCCGCCGCAAAAATATCGGTAACAAGCGTGTGGACATCACTACCGCTTGCCGTGACTTGATTGTAAAACTCTACGGTCTGTATGCTGATGGCACGTTCACGGAAACGGATGAAAATGATGGAGAAATCACCGTAAAATCCAAGGTGCTAGATGCCGTGACCTTGGGCTACAACAAAATCACCGTGGAATCCCCGGAATTGGACGAAAATGGGGAAAAGGTGCTGAAAAAGGGCAAGCCCGTGGCTGACACCAAGAAGCGTGACACGGAAAACGTGCCTTTGGAAGAAGATATTGACGCTTACTTCGAGCGAGAAGTCCTGCCCTATAATCCTGATGCCTGGATTGACCGTAAAAAGACCAAGGTGGGCTATGAAATCCCCTTTACTCGAACCTTCTACGAATACAAGCAGATTGAGCCGGCGGAAGATATTGCAAAGCGCATTGAAGAACATGAGAAAAGCTTGATGAGCAAGCTCCATGAGTTGTTTGAGGAAAATGAGTAAACGAAAAGCCGTCCAATGAATGAACGGCTTTTCTCCCTCAACGGCTGGCCTTTGCCCGAGGTGTTTGCTGATTGCTGTACTACTTCATCAGCACGGTGAATAAATAGTTGGCTACCAATCCAGCAATCAATGAAAGCAGGAAGTCACGCAACAGGTTTAGGTTGTTCATCGCTAACCCTCCC
This sequence comes from Selenomonas ruminantium subsp. ruminantium ATCC 12561, assembly GCF_000424065.1. Lineage (GTDB taxonomy): Bacteria > Bacillota > Negativicutes > Selenomonadales > Selenomonadaceae > Selenomonas_A > Selenomonas_A ruminantium. The sequence goes on along the minus strand of NZ_AUJE01000046.1, from coordinate 11,462 downwards.
TTCCGCTGAGAGGTGCACAGCGAAAATATTATAGCATTTTTTTGTGTGTTGTGCTACAATAACAGTAGGTTTAGGACGTTCATTGCTGACAGCGTTGCGGGTTGGCCGCCTGTAACGCAAGAGGTCCGCTAGATGAACAAAGGAAGAGCCATTCCTACGGGGATGGTTCTTTTCGTATGTAAAATTTTATCCGTGACAATAGTATTAGCAATATGATGGGGGATGTTGATGAAAGCGATAATGCGGGATAAATCAGAGTTAAAGGATAGTGGGATTGAGTGGATGGGAGAAATACCTCAATCATGGAATATAATTGCTAATAAATATGTTATGCACAAAGAGAAAAGTCTTTGTGCAAAGTGGAATGATGAAGATGTTCTATCTTTAACAATGAATGGTGTTATTGTTAGAGATTTAATAAATCCAACGGGGAAAATGCCAACAACATTCGATGGCTATCAATATGTAAAAAAAGGCGATTTGCTTATGTGTCTTTTTGATATTGATGTGACACCTCGATGTGTAGGACGTGTATTAAATAATGGAGTTACAAGCCCTGCATATAGCAATTTCAAAATGCATGACAACGCAAAGTTGGGATATTACTATTATTACTATCTGATGATGGACCATACAAAAGAACTGTTACACTTAGCTAAAAATTTACGTCATTCATTTACTGAAGAACAATTAGGAGTTCTGAAAGTACCTCTTCCACCAATAAATGAGCAACAACGCATCGCCCACTACCTTGATGACCGTTGTTCCAAGATAGATACTATCATTGCTGAAGCTAAAGCAAGTATTGAGGAATACAAGGAACTGAAACAGGCGGTTATAGATAAATACATTCTGGGGTATAATGATATTCATATCAAACTTAATCACTTAGGCTCATTAAAAAACGGACTAAATTTTACACATTTTGAGGAAAATGGGAATATAAAATTCCTCGGAGTCGGTTGTTTTAAGGATAACACTATCCTCTCTAAGGAAGATTCGTTTGAGAATATACATATAGATTTCGAAATTGACGATGAATATTTATTAATAAACGGGGATATTATTTTTGTACGCTCAAACGGAAGCAAGGACTTAGTGGGGCGTAGTATTATGGTGGATAATATAACATTTCCTTTGACTTATAGTGGATTCTGTATACGATTCAGAAATCAACATACAGAGATTGTTGATAGCAAATTCTTATTATATTATTTTAGAACAAGTTATTTCAAAGAATCGTTGCTCAAACATAGCAATGATTCAACCAATATAAATAATCTCAATCAAGGAATGTTGAATGCGATAAGAATTTCTGCTCCTATAAAAAACGAGCAATTAATGGTAATTGAAAAACTTGAAAAAAAATTATGTACAATGGAAGATGTTATTTCTGAAAAACAATCCCTTATCGAAGACCTTGAAGCCTACAAAAAATCCTTGATTTACGAAGTAGTAACCGGCAAGCGGAAGGTGGTGGCGTGATGACCAACGCTAATATTCGCAATAGCACGGTAGATTTTTTGGTATTTACCAAGGACAGCGGCGCAGGTTCCATTGAGGTGCGGGTGCAGAACGGCGACGTATGGCTGACACAGAAGGCCCTGGGGGAACTGTTTGACATTGACCGCAGTGTTATTGCCAAGCATTTGAAGAAGATTTATACGGATGGAGAACAGGATGAGGATTCAACTTGTGCAAAATTTGCACAAGTTGCCGATAATGGTAAAACCTATCAGTATAAGTTCTATTCCCTGTCGGCCATTATCGCTGTTGGCTACAAGGTAAATTCCCAAAGGGCTATCCAATTCCGTCAGTGGGCTACCAAGGTGCTGGACACCTTTGCCAAGCAAGGGTATGTGCTGGACAAGAACCGACTTATCAATGGTCAGATTTTTGACGAAGACTATTTTGACCATCTGATTTCCGAGATTCAGGAGATTCGCGCTAGTGAGCGGCGTTTCTATCAGAAAATAACGGACATCTACGCTACGGCGGTAGATTATACGCTGGACAGCAAGACCACCCGTGATTTTTTTGCCACAGTGCAGAATAAGATGCACTATGCCGTTCACGGCAGTACAGCGGCAGAGCTTATCATGGATAGAGCCGACCACAAGAAGGAACACATGGGGCTGACCTCATGGAAAAACGCCCCGGATGGAAAAATCGTCAAGGCTGACGTGTCAATCGCCAAGAATTATCTGGCTAAGGAAGAAATGCAGGAACTTAACGAGATTGTCACCATGTATCTAGACTACGCCACCCGTCAGGCCCGCCGTCATATTCCCATGACCATGGCTGACTGGGCCAGCAAGCTGGATGCATTCTTGCAGTTCAATGATGCAGAAATTCTCCATGATAAAGGTAAAGTATCTGCGGCCATTGCCAAAGCCTTTGCAGAAAGCGAGTTTGAGCAATACCGGGTGTTGCAGGACAAGCACTATGTCAGCGATTTTGATAGGTTAATGCAGGAAGCTGACAATTAGACAAATAGCCATATTGTTCTTTCTGTGAGGATATTGTGAGAAAATGGGGTGGTAATTCAGTCACAACCTGTGACTGAATTGATTTGTCCCCCAACCTGGGGGACAAATGGACAAAGCAATGATATTGTCTTTATGAAAAGGACAATACAAAAAACAGGTTAAGTAGGTGATAGCAGTGGCAGAGAATGAGAAACAGTTTGAAGCAAATATAGAAGAATACCTGATAAGCCCTGCAGGGGGCTATCAGCAGGCGGATGACTCCGGCTATCGTGAATCCATTGATATGGCGCTGGATATAAAAACGCTGGTGCGATTCGTAAAGACCACCCAGCCTTTGGTATGGCAACGCTTTGAGAAGCAGTGCAATTCTGACCCATTACGAAAGTTTTACAAGTGCTTTGAAGATGCGGTGCAGGCCGATGGTCTTGTTTCTGTCCTGCGACATGGCTTTAGGCACCGTGGAATGGATTTCAAGGTCTGCTATTTCAAGCCAGAATCTACCCTCAATGACCTGGCGGTGAAGCATTACAAGCAGAATATCTGCCAGTGCATCCGTCAGTGGCATTATTCGGCGCAGAATAATAACAGCGTGGATATGATGTTGGCCATCAACGGCATTCCTCTTGTGGCCATTGAATTGAAGAACCAGCTCACTGGCCAGAGTATCGACAATGCCAAGACCCAGTGGATGTATGACCGGGACTATCGGGAACCGATCTTTAAGCTGAATCACCGCATTCTTGCCTTTTTTGCCGTTGACCTGTATCAGGCAGCCATGACCACGGAATTGAAAGGAGCCAATACCTTTTTCCTGCCCTTCAATCAGGGGAGCAATGGAGCAGGCTATGACGGCGGGGCTGGCAATCCCCAGACGGAGAACGGGGATTATGTTACGGGCTACATTTGGAAGAATGTGCTGCAAAAGGACAGCCTGCTTGATATCCTGCAAAAGTTTGTGAACTTCCAGGGGAATCGATTGATTTTCCCTCGCTATCATCAGCTGGATGTGGTGCGGAAGCTAATTTTCGATGTGCGGGAATACGGCTCAGGCCGTAATTACCTGATTCAGCACTCGGCAGGGTCAGGCAAGTCCAACTCTATTGCCTGGACAGCTTACCGGCTGGCCTCCCTGCACAATGCCGACAATGAGCCTATCTTTACTTCGGTAGTCATTGTAACAGACCGCCGCAATCTGGATGCCCAGTTACAGGAAACCATTATGGGGTTTGACCATACCATCGGCAGCGTGGAAACCATTGGGGAGAAGAAGACCTCCCAAGACCTCAAAAAAGCCATCAATGCCGGGAAGCGGATTATCGTCACCACGTTGCAAAAGTTCCCAGTGATTTATGAGGAAGTCAAGGACACAGCTGGAAAGCGGTTCGCCATTATTGTAGATGAAGCCCATTCTTCCCAGACCGGCAGTTCGGCTATGAAGATGAAGGTGGCTTTGGCCGATAAGGCGGATGCCCTCAAAGAATATGCTGAGCTGGAAGGCAAAGCCGAAGAGGAACTTTTGGATAACGAAGACCGGCTGGTGCAGGAAATGATTGCCCATGGCCGTCATGATAATCTGTCCTTTTTCGCCTTTACGGCTACGCCCAAAGAAAAGACTTTGGAGCAGTTCGGCACGGAATACGAGGATGGTTCTTTCCATCCCTTCCATATCTACTCCATGCGGCAGGCCATCGAGGAAGGTTTTATCCTGGATGTGCTGGCCAACTACACCACCTACAAGACCTGCTATCAGATTGCCCGGAACGTGACGGAAAATCCTGCTGTTCCCCAATCCAAGGCATTGAAGCTCATTCGGCGTTTCAGTGAACTTCATCCCTACAATATTCAGCAGAAGTCTGCTTTGATTGTGGAGACTTTCCGCGAAGTCACTAAACACAAGATTAAGGGCAAAGGCAAGATGATGGTGGTGACCTCTTCGCGACTGGCAGCGGTGCGGTATTTCCATGAAATCAAGCGGTATCTCAAAACACATAACTATCATGATATCGAAATCCTCGCCGCCTTCTCCGGTAGCATCAAAGACCCGGAGGATGCCAGCGATAAGGAATATACGGAAAGCGGCCTCAATGTGGATGCCGCCGGGAACCATGTTTCCGAAGCTCAGACCAAGCAAGTTTTCCATGATGAGGGCCATATCCTTATCGTGGCCGAGAAATATCAGACCGGCTTTGATGAACCGCTGCTGCATACCATGATTGTCGATAAAAAGCTCAAAGGTGTAAAAGCGGTGCAGACCTTATCCCGTTTGAACCGTATCCACCCAGATAAGGAAGACACCTATATTCTCGATTTCGTCAACACCAAGGAAGATATTTTGGCAGCCTTCCAGCCTTTTTATCAGGAGACTTATCTGGAGGAAGAGCTGAATACCGACCTCATCTACAAAGTGCAGAAGATGCTGCGGGATTACAAAATCTATGACGATAACGACATCGAAAATGTCAGCAAAATCTATTTCGATGAAAATGCCCGCAAAGCCAATAAGACACAAGCTGCCATTACCAACACCCTGCTGCCGATACAACAGCGGTATAACGACTTGAATCAGGAACAGCGTTATCAGTTCCGTAAACTTTGCCGCAATCTGGTAAAATGGTATGCTTACATTACCCAGATTACCCGTATGTTTGACAAGCCCTTACACAAGGAATATATCTTCTGCTCCTATCTCGCCAAAATCCTGCCCAGTGATCCCGAGGTTCCCTTTGACCTGGGAAATCGTGTCCGGCTGGAATATTACAACTTGCAAAAAACATTCAGTGGTTCGATTTCTTTGGTGAAGGAAGAAAAGGGCGCGTTTGCTTCAGCCAAACTCAAAAAGCCGGTCAAGCAGGAAGAAACCCTCAGCCCATTGGAGGAAGTTATTGCTAAAATCAATGAGCAGTATCTAGGGGATTTTACCGAAGGGGATAGAGTAGTGATCACCACTCTCCACGAAAAGCTCCGGCAGAATAAGAAGCTGCAAAAGGCTGCTCAAAATAATGGCGCGCAGATGTTTGCGAATAATGTCTTCCCCAGTATTTTTGACGATACGGCGCAGGCAGCTTATATGGAAAGTACAGAAACTTATACCCGACTCTTCCAAGATGCGGAGAAATACCGCGCCATCATGAATGCACTGGCAGCGGCCATGTTCCAGGAATTCAGAACACAAATATAAGAAACTACCCTAAAAGGGCGTAACCTATTTTGTCAGGTTACGCCCTTTTTTAATATGGAATTTTTTTCCTCCGGGAAACATCATCCCGATACCTCATCAGTAACTGTAAAACTTCATCGTGTTCGTATAAATCCAAAATCCCTGCTTCCTTGAAAATCTGACCAGCCCGATACATTTTCAGAATTTCAGCTGACCGTTTCTGCTCATTGGTGATGGCAGTCACTTCATGCTCCAACTGTTTTCGTTGTTCATTCAAGCCCTCCATCCGCTTCTCTAGGGCTGCAAGGCTCTTTCTCTTCCGTTCTAAACGTGTCATGGTATAAAATCTCCTTTCTGTAAATACATTTCATTATAAATCTGATAGGGGGTTGAAAAACTATACAATATTTTACTCAATGTCAAAATTTCCATAGGGTGAAAAAATATAGGGGGTTCTGAATCCTCTACAATATTCGAAGCTGGCCCCATTTCGGCAAGGATATGTGCTACAATACCTCACAGCCAAGGTAGAAATTAGTGCAGAAGTAAAGAGATGTGCACTTAGGAGTGTCTGCCTCAGGCCAGACACTCCTGGGACTTACGAGAAACTACTCACTTTTCCAAAGTCCCGTGGGTACCGGGACGAAAACGTCCTTTTTGCCATTCGCTTCGCTCATTGAACCTGCCGTTGGCTGAGGAGGAATCAACATGGCAATGTATCATTTTCGTATAAAATCAAGCAAACGCCCCAAGGGGAATTCTGTAAGTGCTGCCGAGCACAGCGATTACATCAATCGAACAGGCCGGTATAAGGATTATGACCAAAAGGAGAAAGGGCATGGCGCTCAATCTGTATCATCGCCACCAGCGGACACCTCTGCGGCCAGTCATTTACAATACATCAACCGGGAATCTGTTTTCCAAAAACGAGGTGGTTGCGTATATTCTAAAAACCATCTGCCGAAGTGGGCAGATGGCAGCGCTAAGACGTTTTTTACCGCGGCGGATAAGTATGAACGATTCAACGGGGAGCGCTATAAGGAAATTGAATTTTCCCTGCCCAACGAACTAAACCTTGATGAGCAAAAGAAAATCGTGGATGAATTCATCAACCAGCATTTGCAGGATTTCTACTATGCCTATGCCATCCATGACAAGATAGGTTCCATGTCTGACGGAGAGCGGCAGCCCCATGTTCACATCATGTTTTCCACCCGGGAAATCGATGATGTGGAACGAGAAAAGGAACGCCCTCCGGAACTTTTCTTTCGCCAATACAATGGCAAAAATCCGGCCAAAGGAGGCTGCAGAAAATCATGGAAATGGAATTCTGCCGACAGGAAAAAATATCTTATGCGCTTACGCAGGGACTATGCCAAAATCCAAAACGAGGCCTTAGAGCGAAACGGCATTAACCTGCGGGTTGACCACAGGACCTTAGAAGCTCAGCGTGAGGAAGCACTGTCTAGCGGTAATTATTTTATAGCTGACCTTCTGGATAAAAAGCCGGAAAAAAGTGTAGGGCCCGTAGAGCTTATAAAGTCGGATAGCAAATTGGTCCATACACAGAAAAAACTTCGGGAAATAAATCACCAGCGAGAGCAAACTATCATTACCAGTTTCATGATAAAGGATGCCATGGACAGGGACAAAATGGAGGAAAAATCCCAAGACTTGAAGCAGAGGCAGGAGAGAATCTTTGCCTCTGAGCCAGATATCGAGGATGCGGATGAACAGGCATATTTCACGGAAGAAAAGCAGAAAATCCAGGAAATGTATAAGGATATGGTGGCATTTTACGGAATCACCATCTGGGCACCAAGGGCAGTAGAAATGGCCTCCCTTGATACGATGACCACCGAGGAAAAGGAACTCTGGCAAGATTTGAAAAGCTATGGCAAGGAAAAAAGGGAATGGGAAATCCTCAAAAGCCGCATGATAGAGCCACCGGGGGATGATGTGGAAGCCTTGGAGGCATATCTTAAAATCTGCCCGGAAATAGATAAAGAACTGGACAAGATTAACCTCAAAATCCGTCAGGCTGCAGCTGATATACGCCCTGTATTTGAGCGGTTAAAGCTGCCACATAATAAGGCCAGCATTTTGAAGCGAGCGGCCTTTTATGTGAATGACAATCGCCTGGCTAAGACTGAAATCAGGAAGCTGCAGCGGAACATGGACAGCAAACTCAAGGCCTTGGACAAGCACATCAAGGACTATTTTGCCGTCAGACAAAAGAACCGGGAGTATTCTGCCGAGGAAGTGGCCAGTATCCTCAACGCCAGTATTTCTAGACAGGAAACTGCTGAAAAACGGCTGGCCAAAGAGCTTTATCACATGAGAAAACGGGTATTTAGTTATCCTAGAGCCATCGAAATGGCCAAAAATAACTATGTACAGGGGGCGTTCAAACAGCTCCGTGCAGATAAGCGGGAACTAAAAAAACGGGAAGATAGGCTCTCCCCGGAAGAACGTAAAAATGCGTGGCAGGAAATTGACCGCCGTGAGCAGGAACTGGAAGCGCGGTGCAACACGGCAGTAGGCCGGTCAAAAATAGAAGCCATTGCCGCAGGTATACTTCGTAAAAATGCGCCCATAGCCAAAGAGTACAACGAGCTGTGCGCTAAGCATCGAGCACTTAAAGATTCCATTATACAAACAAAATATCAATCGCAGCGAGTGACGACAAGGGCCCCAAGGGAACAGGGCAACAAATTCCGTGTTGCGCCGTCATCATCAGGAGGCGGTGGTGGCAGTATCTATCCAACGCCCTCCCGTGATGCAGACCTTATCAGTAAGGCATTATCCGGCGGAGCCAAAGAAGCCCAGCTGGTAGCCAGGTCAAAACCAGACGAGCCGGACGATTGGAAATGGCTCAGCGAAGCGGAAAAGGACGATTTACGGCATGATATGCGCAGCATTGACCGCTACTAAAAAATCGCAAAGTAAAAAAATGTATAGTTTTTCAACCCCCTAGCAGATTTACAATAGACCTTGTTAGCAACCTAGATAACGAAAGGAACAGGATATATGGCACTTACGCAATGGCACGAAATCCGGGGCAAAATGTCCGTGGCTCTGGAAGTAGGCGTTGAGGCCGCATTACTCTTGGAAGATATTTACTACTGGGTAAATCACAACCGAGAACGAGAGCACAACTTCAACGATGGCTACTATTGGACGGTCAACAGTTATCAGGACTTCATTAACCGCTTTCCCTGTTTCAATATCGGGAAAATAAAACGACTGCTTGCCCGGCTCCGAACAGCAGGATTTATTGAAGCCAGACAATTTCGGAATTATGACCCCAGAGACAGGAGCCTCTGGTACCGCATCACGGAAAAGACAGCTCAGCACTATACTTCACTGGCTGAGGCCACTGCATTGCAGCAGCAAAGTAACACCAATGAGTATTTTCAAAGGCAAAAGTCAAAAATGACCAATGCATTAGTCAAATCTGACTCCTGCACAGGTCAAAATCGCCCGATGCATAGGACGAAAAAGCACTTTCCTTCCATATTAACAAATAGCACTAACATTAGAGCACATACAAAAAAGGGGGCTAGCGCCCCAGATATATCTTTGGGGCACTGCCCTACCGCATTTATGGCCGTTGAAGATGAACAACTACGCTCAGCCTTGCAGGCTTTCGCCGCTGAACGGAACCTGCATCGCAAGCCCATCAGTAACCAGGCAGCCACTTTGCTGCTGATAAAATTGGAGAAACTGGCCCCTCAAGATATAAATGCTCAATTGGAAATCATCAACAATAGTATCATCAATGGCTGGGCAGATTTCTTCCCCCTTCCACAATCCAGGAATACAAACAAAGAAAACGCTGCAGATGGCCATATATCCCCTACCAGGAACTTGTATGAGGAGACATTAGCCAAAGCAGCGAAATTAGACGCAACCTACGGAGGTAACGACAATGACCTATTCACCGAATGACAAACAGAAAGAGATTATCAAGATTTTATGTGGTTTCCGACCAGCCTTTCCCAATAGCAAAGTAGACAGCGATACCATGCTGATATATGCCTATGCCCTGCTAGACATGGATACAGGCGTCCTTTACGCGGCCATGACAAAGATACTGCACACATGCAAATTCTTCCCCACTGTAGCGGAAATAAGAGCCACCGCTGAGGAAATGCTGCAATTTAGCAATAATTCCTCCATCCCTACCGCCGGAGAAGCCTGGGAAGAGGTGCAACGGGTAATACGAACCATCAGCCCATACAGCAGCAAGCCTTGGGAATTTTCCTGCCCGGAGGTGGAACAGGCCGCCAGACAGTTCGGCCTCATGGAGCTTTGCAGGCTTCAGGAGAATGAAGTCAACACAGCCCGCGCCCAGTTCATGCGTATATACAACCAGCAGCAGGAAAAACTGAAAATGCAGCGGGAAATGAAGGCTGTGCTCCAAACTCTGCCCCCATCCAGAAAAAGCCAGTTTTTAGCGGTGGCGAGAAGCATTATGGCCCCCAAAACCTCTACTTCAATAGCTATTTGGGATTTATGATGCATATTTCCTCCAGTAAGTATCGTGAAATGATACTTACTGGAGGAAATGCACCTATTATCAAGACCTTCACTATTTCATATTGAAGTAGGTTTGAAGTTAGCATTGAAGTTATATTGAAGTTTATTTGAAGTAGGTTCATCAATTAACGCAAACCTGAGCATGTAGAGATTTACGTGCTCAGGCATTTTTTTGTCCAGATAAGAGGGAGCCTGTATGACAGCCACTTAGCGTTCCTCGTTATATTCCGATTTTATGTTCCAACGTTCATCCCGACAAACGGGAATTTAGCGATTAGAGCTTCATGAAAGACTTGATTTCTTGTTCCAAGAGACGAAATACGTTTGCAACCAGATAGCCATCAGCGATTGCATGATTTAGACGAACGGTCACAGGCATGACAAGCCTACCGTTTTCTTCTCTGTATTTTCCCCAGTTAATGATCGGCGCAAAATATAGATTTCCATCGGGAAGTTCAAGATGAAGTGAATCATAGGAAAGCCAAGATATAAACGACGCATCAAACCAGTTGGGATGGTTTACTATATCCAGACCGTATTCCCTTGTCTTCTTTGCCTCTTCAACATCCAGCAATGCGGCAGTGTAGAACTTTTCATAGTCCTCATCGTATTTCGTATAAACAGGCGTACAGGTTTCCGTATCTTCATGGAAAACATACTGTGTTGGATTGATCACGTCATAGCAGATCAGCTCATCTGTCTGCCAAAGGTATCCCATTCTGTAGTCTTCACGTGAATTCATAACCTTTGAAAGAATATACAGGAAATTAACATAAAACTTCGTTCCTGTGTTCTTTGAATGTGTGACGAGCTCTGTTACGTCTATTCTCGACGTTATCGAGGTTGAGCACTTGCAATCTTCCGTAAAGTGGCGAAATACGCCTTTACGATAATATGTCTCTTTGTCAATTACTTTATAATTCATTTTCTTCACCCTTACAAACTTCGATTTGCCCATCGTCTATAAAACTGGAAAATAAAATCACATTCAAAATCTTACAACATCTTCTTACAAAAACCAATTAGTATTTGACTTATAAATATGCTGATTGTATAGTCAATAAAGGGGGCAACCAATCTGATTACTCCCTCATAAATCAAAATTATCATAGAAGATTCATATTTACAGAAAAAATTTCAAACTCTCGTTAAAGAGGATTCACCGTGTCGTAACCCTCTCAATAAAAACCATTCTGCCTAGTAAATGGCAAAATGGTTTTATTATTCTCCCTTTTTACAAAAGTGTTTCTATATGCACAAACTTGAAGTTGTGC
>NZ_AUJE01000045.1 GCF_000424065.1 Selenomonas ruminantium subsp. ruminantium ATCC 12561 | reverse complement strand
TGAATGAGGAATGGAACATAAAAGTTAACTTTCTATGGAAGGTTTATGGCTTTTTATAAGTTTTCAGTAACGGTTGCCGTTTATGAAGCTGCAGACCAAGGCAGTGCTGGGGGTAAATTTTTTTATCGTCATAGCCTGCTTGTGTATGGGGATTCTGGGGTATCGGAGTGCGGCCGATGGGTTTGCCAAGTCCTTGCAGATGAAGGCCGATTCTAATGTAAAATCTTTGCTGGCGCTGATGGACGAGCGTTATCCGGGGGAATGGCGTATCGAAAACAATGCGCTCTACAAGGGAAATCAGCAAATCGAAGGTTCAACGGATATTGTCGACAGCTTTGGCAATATGCTGGGCGGTCATGTAACCTTCTTCCGGGGAAATACGCGCGTGGCAACCACTGTCCAGACCGAAGGCAAGCGTTCTGTAGGAACGCCGGCCTCGGAAAAGGTGCAGGAGGCCGTGCTGAAGAATGGACAAAATTATACGGGCAGTGCCGAAGTTTTGGGACAGAGTTATGAAAGTGCTTACTGCCCGCTTAAAGATGGCAGCGGCAAGGTTATCGGCATGGCCTTTGTTGGCTTGTCGGTGCATGAACTGGATGGGATTCAGTATAAATTCATTTTCTCGACCATCGTTGCCATGTTGATTATTGCTGCCTTGATGGGGATTTTCTCCTGGTGGATTATTGGCAGAACCTTGCGGCCTTTGCGGCGTACGGTCACTGCAATACAGGAAATTGCCGATGGCGATATGCGGGGCGAACCTTTGCCGGAAACCGAGGACGAAATCGGTGAACTGGCAGCCAGTGCCAATGTGATGCGGGATAAGCTTAGAAATCTTTTGCTGGGCGTAAATAAATCGACCAACAGTGTGACGGAATCGGCGGAAATGCTGAAGGAGCAGGCGCGCCAAACGCAGCTCTCGATTCAGTTGGTAGCCGATAGTGCGGTGCAATTGGCAGAGGGAACGAATCAGCAGGTACGGATTGTCACGGACTTGCAGAATAGTACGGTTCGTATGCGTGAACATATGCATGAACTTCATGCCGGTGCGAAGGTGATGGCCGAAACCGCACAGCAGAGCAAAGACAAGGCGGCAGATGGGCGTAAGACTGTGGGGCAGGCTGTAGCACAGATTAAAAATATCGCCGAACAGGTCAAGGTTTCGGCTGATGTGGTCGGTACATTGGGCAAGCGTTCGTCTGAGATAGGTTCTATCGTGGAGACGATTTCCAATATTGCCGGACAGACGAATCTCCTGGCACTGAATGCGGCGATTGAAGCGGCACGCGCCGGCGAGGCCGGCCGGGGCTTTGCCGTAGTGGCTGATGAAGTCCGGAAACTGGCTGAACAGTCCGGTCTGGCTGCGCAAAATATCACGCAGCTTGTAAACGATATTCAGCGGGATACCGATATGGCGGTGGAATCCATCAGTGAGGGCAGCCAGAGCGTCAGTGATGGGGCTGCTATTGTAACGGCAACTGGTGAAGCATTCAGGCTGATTGAGGAACAGGTGGAACTGCTGAACGGGACGGTGGAAAAATCCACGGCAGCGATAGAAACACTCAATGCAGCGACGCATGAACTGGCCGATAATATGGAACGGGTTATGGATTCGAGCCGCGTTGCTACGGATGAAGCACAAAGCGTATCGGCGGCAACGGAACAGCAGGCGGCAGCCATGCATGAGATATCCGATGCGAATAACCACTTGGCAGAACTGGCGAAGACACTTAGTGCGGAAGTGAAGAAGTTTAAGGTATAGTCAATAGTGCAAACGAAAGCAGGTATCTGCTGCGGCAACAGGGCTGCTCCTCATGGGGCGGCTCTGTTTTTGCCTTAAACGAAGGGGGGCTGTATATTTACGAACAAGAGCATGCGCACCGAGGCAATGGATTCCTTGACCCCATCACATGTAACTGTCTTGTGTTGCGAACTTTTTTCTGCAGGGTGCGTAAGCAGGATAAATGTGATAATATATACAATGTATGATAGTGAAGACGAGGTGACGGATTATGGATTTTATCAAGCAGCCTATGGAGATTGAAAATCGCAGTATGGAAATTATTGCGCCGCATTTGGAAGGGCTGAACCTAAGCCCGGAGCAGGTCAAGGTTTATTCGCGTCTGATTCACGCAGCAGGGGATGTGGATTATGCACCCATCATTAAGATGTCTGCGAATGCCATTGAACAGGCGATGACGGCGCTGAAGGGCGGCTGCGATATCTACACCGATGTGGAAATGGTGCGCACGGGTATCAACAAGCGCAAGCTCGCGTCCTTTGGCGGGCAGGTGCATTGCCTGATTGCCGATGAAGAAGTGGCCAAGACGGCTAAGGAACAGGGCATTACCCGTTCGATGGCGGCTATGCGCAAGTTTGGTGCGCAGATGAATGGGGCGATTATCGCCATCGGCAATGCGCCCACGGCGCTCTTTGAAGTCCTGCGGCAGGTAGAGGAAGAAAATCTGCGTCCCGCCTGCGTTGTGGGCATTCCCGTAGGCTTTGTGGGGGCGGCTGATTCCAAGGCGGAACTAGCCAAACAGACGACGGTTCCTTATATTACGGTGGAAGGAACGAAGGGCGGCAGTCCGATTGCGGCAGCAGCGGTTAATGCCATGATGTATCTTATCAACAACGACAGAGGTTGATTATGGCAGGAAAGATTATCTTGGTCACGGGCGGTGCACGTTCGGGAAAATCTGCTTTTGCGGAAAAACTGGCGGCGGAGATGGGGACATCTATCGGCTATATTGCCACGGCGCAGATTTACGATGAGGAAATGCGCTATCGGGTCAAGCTGCATCGTGAGCGGCGCCCGTCCTCCTGGCAGACCTGGGAAGCTCCGTTTGAGGCGGACAAAGCGATTGCCGAGGCGGCAAAAAAACACAAGGTATTGCTCTTTGACTGCCTGACTCTGTATCTCAGCAACCATTTGTGCAGAATCCTCTATGATGAATTAAATGATGAAGTGGCTTATCGGATTGTCGAGGAGCAGATGGGGGGGGTGGTAAAGGCGGCGCAGGCAGCTGCTGAGCAGGGCACATCCACGATTTTTGTCACCAATGAAGTGGGCGCCGGGATTGTGCCGGAAAACAAACTGGCCCGGCTCTATCGGGATGCCAGCGGGCTGAGCAATCAGCGTGTTGCCGCTGCCGCGGATGATGTATACGCCGTTATCGCAGGGATTCCTGTAAATATCAAAAAACTCAATGCCTGCCTTAGGCAGGAAAAGGACGGATAAGAAATGGCAAACTCCATTATGCTGATGGGCACAAGCTCCCATGTGGGCAAAAGCATTATCACCACAGCCTTGTGCCGTATCTTTCATCAGGAAGGGCGCAAGGTCGTGCCCTTTAAGGCGCAGAATATGGCGCTCAATTCCTATGTGACCAAAGACGGCAAGGAAATGGGCCGCGCACAGGTGGCACAGGCCGAAGCCGCAGGCTTAGAACCCATGGTCGATATGAATCCGGTGCTCTTAAAACCCACGGGCAATTCTTGCTCGCAGGTCGTAATCAACGGCAAGGCCGTAGGCAATATGAGCGCGCGGGAATACCATAAGGGCTATTCCTTAAAAGCCTTTGGCGCTGTGACCGAGGCGCTGGAGCGTCTGCAGAAAAATTTTGATACCCTGGTTATCGAAGGGGCGGGCAGTCCGGCGGAGGTCAATCTCAAAGCCAACGATATCGTCAATATGCGGGTAGCAAAACACTTAAATGCCCCCGTGCTGTTAATTGCCGATATCGACCGGGGCGGCGCGCTGGCGTCCTTGGTCGGCACACTCGAACTTTTGGATGAGGACGAGCGTGCTTTGGTCAAAGGGCTGGTCATCAATAAGTTCCGCGGTGATGTAACACTGCTTACGCCTGCGGTGGATTTTCTGGAGAAAAAGACGGGCAAGCCGGTATTGGGCATTGTGCCGCATATTGAAGCCCTGGGCATTGATGATGAAGATTCCGTTTCCCTTGATGAAAAGGATAACGAGTCGGCGGAACAGGCTAAGGCCGATTTGCATATTGCGGTCATTCAGACACCGAAGATTTCCAATTTTACCGATTTTGACAGTCTGGCGGCTGAGCCGGATGTTTCCCTTTACTATGTGCGCAAGGTGGAGGATTTGGGCAATCCCGATATGATTATCCTGCCCGGTTCCAAAAATACCACCGAAGATTTATTACATTTGTGCGAATGCGGTCTGGAAGCGGCGATTCGCGAGCAGGTGGCAAAGGGCACGCCGTTATGGGGTATCTGCGGCGGTTATCAGATGTTGGGACAAAAAATTGCCGACCCCCTGCATACGGAATCGGCTAATGATGAGGTGGCAGGTTTAGGCTATCTGCCCATGGAAACCACCTTTGCCGCCGAAAAACTGACCAGTCAGGTGCAGGCAGATTGCGTGCAGTTTGCCTTCTTAGGTCAGCAGCTGAAAGCAGATGGCTTATACGGCTATGAAATTCACACCGGTGAAACGAAGTTTTTGGGTGAGTTACAACACCCCTTTAAGATAACGGAACGCGCCAATCAGGCGGTGACTATTGCCGAAGGCTTGACCAGTCAGAATGGTGCGCAGGGACAGGTGGTTGGCACCTATATCCACGGCATTTTTGACCATGACAATTTCCGCCGTCAGGTGCTCAATGCCCTGCGCAGCCGCAAGGGGCTTGAGGCCCTTGCTATTCAGCGCAGTGTACGGCAGGAAAAGGAACGTGCCTATAACCGTCTGGCCAGCGTGGTGCGCGACAGCCTTGATATGGAAAAACTGGCGCAGATTATGGGGGAAACCTCATGCTGATGGGAATTTTAGCTTTTTTTGTGGACTGCATTATCGGCGACCCCAAGAGCAAATGGCATCCCGTCGTGTTGATGGGGAATCTGATTTCGCTGTTTGAGCGTTTGTTTTATCATCCGGACGATAAGGACAGCCGTAAATTTGCCTGGGGGGCAGTCCTGGTGCTGCTCGTGCTGTGGCTGACCTATGCCGTAGCCGAAGGGATCATGCTGCTGTCCTACAAAATCCCCTGGAGCTTTGGCAGTACGGCAGTGGGCGCAGTCATGCTGTCCTTTGCCATTTCGCCCAAGAGTCTGGCCAAGGCGGGGAAAGAGCTTTATGGTCTGCTGTTGGCTGGTGATATGACCGAAGCCCGCCGCAAAGTCGGCTGGATTGTGGGGCGGGACACGGATAAGCTTGATGAGCCGGAAATCGCCCGCGCCACGGTGGAAACCATTGCGGAAAATACCGTAGATGGCATTATTGCTCCATTGTTCTTTTTTGTGTTAGGCGGTGTGCCTCTGGCTATGGCCTATCGGGCGGCGAATACCATGGATTCCATGATTGGTTACAAAAACGACAAGTATCTCTACTTTGGCCGGGCAGCGGCACGGCTTGATGATGTGCTCAACTACATTCCCGCCCGCATAACGGCGGTACTCTTTATCTTTGCCGCATGGATTTTGGGCTATGATTATAAATTTGCTTACCGCATGATGCTCCGCGATGCAAAGAAGCACCCCAGCCCCAATGGCGGCTATGCCGAAGCCACGGTGGCGGGTGCTTTGCATGTCCGGTTGGGGGGATATAATTCCTACTTTGGTCAGCAGCATTTCCGTGCTTATATGGGCGAGCAGATTGAGACTTTGGGCATCAAGCATATCATGGGTTCAATCCGGCTGATGTATACAGCAACGGTGCTGTTTATCATCGTCTGCTATGCCATGTTTGGCTTGTGATGGGAGCGTAAAATGAAATCATTTATTACCGCGTTGCAGTTTTTGACCAGAATTCACATAAAAAATCAAACGGATTTGACCGCTGAGGACTTTGGTCGCAGTACGAAGTTCTTTCCTTTGGTTGGGCTTATCCTAGGCACGATTTATATGCTGGCGGCCTGGTGCCTGATTGCCGTATTCGGCTGGGCAAATTTGGTGACAACATTGCTGATTATTCTGCCCATCCTTCTGACCGGCGGCTTGATGCTGGACGGCTTTATGGATACCGTGGACGGTGTTTTTTCCGGTCGGGAACGTGAGCGGGTATTGGAAATCATGAAGGACAGCCGGGTGGGCTCCTTTGGAGTAATCGCTTTGGCCTGCCTGCTCTTGGTTAATTGGACGGCGCTGCGTGATGTAAAACTCGTATTGATTATGACGGTTTTGTTTATCATGCCCATTATCGGCCGTATGGCCATGGTTATGGCGATTGCCTTCTTCCCTTATGCCCGCAAGGAGGGCATGGGCAAAATCTTTGCCGATATGGCGGACAGGAAAACGGTAATGCTGGCGGTGTTCACCACTTTGGCCGCCGTTATCCCTTGGGGACAGGCGGCGATTGCCGCGCTCATCGCGGGGCTGGCCTTTGCCTGGTGCACAGCCAAATGGCTGAACAGCAAATTGGGCGGCCTGACCGGTGACACTTATGGAGCCATCGAAACGTTGACCGAAACCGTGGTACTGCTGGTATTTTGGCTAACTTCCTGGATACCGGGCGGGCTGCATATTTTGTGGCGATAACGTAGTGGAAATGAGAGGTGCAGATATGAGCAATAAGCCGTGGAAATTTTACGATATGGTCATCAATGGCCTGCCGCAACGGGTTAAGTACAATGAAGATACCGTAAATCAATTGTTTTTACCTTTGCTGCGGAAATTAACGCAAATACAGCGGCAGAAACAGCGCAAAATCATGGCTTTTCTGGCGGCACCGCCGGCAACGGGGAAATCGACAATGCTGCAGTTTTTGGAGCAATTGTCCAAAGAGCAGGATGGTATGCAGGCAATTCAGTCCTTGGGCATGGACGGTTTCCATTATCCCAATGCGTATTTGGATTCGCATACGATAGAACGTGACGGCGAAACGATAACGCTGAGGTCCATTAAAGGCGCGCCGGAAACCTTTGATGTAACAGGTTTGCGGGCAAAGATGCAGGAGGCAAAACAGGGAAAATCCCTCTGGCCGGTCTATGACCGCAAGATTCATAATCCGATTGCCAATGCGCTCGAAGTCAATGGCGATATTTTGCTGGTCGAGGGCAACTGGCTGCTGCTGGACGAACCGCAATGGCGTGACCTGCGGGAACTGGCTGATTACACATTGAGCATTAAAGCCACGCCGGAACTTTTGCAGGAACGCCTGATTCAACGCAAGATTCAGGGCGGTCTGCCCAAGGCTGATGCCGTTAAATTCTATGAAACAAGTGACCGATTGAATATAGAACGTATCTTAAACCATACACTTCCTGCCGATGAACAATGGCAGATGATGGAAGACGGCGATTTTATTAGGTAAGAAATGGATTTGAATATCTAAAGCAGCGAAGGGAGCATGAAGAATTGAGTAAGGGCATCATCTATATAATGACATCGGTATTGCCAGGCTTGATTAAAATAGGTAAGACTGGTTCAAAGCAATTTGAACAGAGAATGTATGAACTAGAACTGCATGGATATAGGAATATAACCGGACTAAAAAGAAAATTTGCTATAGAAGTTGAGGAATATGATGAAAAAGAAGTTTTACTTCATACCATATTCGAGAAAAGTCAGGTTGCGAATACAGAGATGTTTTCTTTGAATGTAGATATAGCAATGCAATTACTGTCATCATTTGAGGGGAAAGTAATATATCCTAAGGATGAAGTTAAGAAAGATATATTCAACGATGCTGTGGACAATAGCAAGAGCAGATTTATACCAGATGGAGAATATCATTTTGAAAAAAAGAAAGTGTCGGATGATAATAAAAAAGTAAAGGCAACTGTAAGCATAGAAAATGGTATGTGGATATTAAAAAAAGGCAGTGTACTGGGAATAGTAGAAGATGCTGGGGTATCCAAGAAGGCAAAAGCAATTCGTGCGGTGCTGTCCATGAATAGTGACGGGGTATTGCTAGAGGACTATGATTTAGGAGCAGTTACACCTTCGTTGGCAGGATGTGTTGTATTGAATGCTTCTAACAATGGATGGATAGATTGGAAGAACAAGCATGGTGAACCTGTGGATATATACAGACCTAAGAAAAAAATGGATAATGAAGAGGTATGAAATTTTATGGATAAGGGGAAATGGATTTTAGCGACTAGGATATGATATTCTATTCACAAATGTAAAATTTATGTAGTAAACTCTGTGGAGACTGTAAATGGAAATTTTGGTGCGTGTACCTGGTTCTTGTGGGGAACTAGTGCAAGGATGGGCAGAAGGGGAACCTTTTTTGGGAACTTGCCCCATAGATAAATATACGACAGTGGAGGTCAGCAGTGATTTTTCTGGACAGTATGGCTTAGGTAAGAAATCGCAGATGGCCTTGTCGTTGACCTTGTCACGTTTGGGTAAAACGGAGTTTCCTTACGGTATCAGATTGACGTCGGAATTGTCTCAGGGAAAGGGAATGGCATCATCCAGTGCGGATATTGCCGCAGTAGTGGTAGCAGTTATGGAGGCATTTTGTCAGACTTGGAGTGCACAGCTTATTATGGAGATAGCCACTTCCATTGAGCCTACTGATGGTGTTTTTTGTCAAGGAATTGCCCTGATGAACCACATAACAGGTTATGTAATGACATGCTATAAAAATGTGCCGGCACTTAATGTTGCTATTTTTGACATTGGGGGAATGGTAGATACTTGTGAATTTCACGCGCAGAGGAAAACTAAGAAGGAAATGTATAGCAGTGAGGCAATGAGTAGAATGTTGGCAGATTTTCGTGCAGCAATGGATGCGCAGGATGAGGTGGCAGTGTCACGCGTGGCGACACAAAGCGCGTTTTTTAATCAGGATAATTTATATAAAAAAGAATTGGCGGCATTGTGGGAACTAGGTAAAGAGGCTGGAGCATTAGGGGTGAATGTAGCTCATAGCGGAACAGTCATAGGTTTATGGTGGCCTTGTCAGGCAGATAAAAAAGAAATTATCCAATGGGCAGAGCAAAGTGCTAGGTATCTGTCACTAAAATTTATGGGAGTGGCTCAGTTGCAGGCTGGAGGAGTGGAGGTTAGACGGACATGAAAAATGTACCAAGACTAGTGATTGCCGCAACCCAGTCGGGGGCGGGGAAAACCACGATTGTAACAGGGGGGTTGGCCGCACTTCGGCAGCGGGGGATGAAGGTGCAGTCCTTTAAGGCAGGGCCTGACTATATTGACCCCGGTTATCATAGGCTCGCCAGTGGCCAGCCCGCACATAATCTGGACAGTTGGCTGACTCCGGCGGAAATTCTGCCGGAGATTTTGGCGACAGAGGCAGAAAACGCCGATATTGCCGTGGTCGAAGGTGTTATGGGCCTTTATGACGGCGGGCGGCAGGGCATAAGTTCTACGGCGGAGATTGCCAAAATAATCGGCGCGCCGGTATTGCTCGTGATTGATGCCAAATCCATGGGCGCATCGGCGGCGGCAATTGCCAAGGGCTTTCGGGATTATGACCCTGTGGTGCAGGTGGCAGGTGTCATTCTAAATCGTCTGGGTTCGGATACCCATGAACAAATGATTCGTGAGGCGATGGCGGGGATTGGCATGGAGGTTTTCGGTGCCCTGCGCCGTGATGAATCGCTCAGGATGCCGGAGCGTCATTTGGGACTGTTGCCGGTGGAAGAAAATGAGGAACTTGAACTTATCGAGCGCATAGGGCAGGCGGTTGCCAAGCAAATCGATTTGGATAAGGTGCTGGCTTTGGCACGCAGTGCCAAGCCCTTGATGGTGAAATCAGTAGCAGAAGTTAGTAAGCGTTATTCCTGCCGTATTGGCGTGGCGCGCGATGAAGCGTTTTCCTTCTATTATCCGGCCAGTATCAAGGTGCTGGAACGGTTGGGGGCAGAGATTGTGCCCTTCAGCCCGTTGCATGATGAAGAACCTCCCAAAGTAGACGGTCTGTTTATCGGCGGGGGCTTTCCGGAAATGTTTGCGGAAAAATTAGCCGGAAATGTATCTATGCGTAAGGCCATCAAGACATTGGCGCAGAAGGGCATGCCTATGCTGGCAGAATGTGGCGGCTATATGTATTTGATGGAAGCCTTGCAGGATTTTGCCGGCAGGGTGCATGAAATGACCGGCGTATTTTCCGGACGGGCGGTTATGACGGAGAAACTGCAGATGGTGGGCTATGTGGAAGCCGAACTGCAGCAGGATAGTTTATTAGGCAGCAGGGGAACAAAATTAAAGGGCCATGAATTCCACTTCTCCAAAGAGGGAGAAACGATAAGTGCGGAGGCGGCGCCTTTTGTTTTCCGGAAATTGCGGAATAACAGCGAGTATCCTGCAGGTCAGCAGGTGCAAAATGTATTAGGTAGTTACCTGCATCTGCATTTTGCGGGCTGTCCGCAGGCGGCGGAGAATTTTGTCCGTAAATGTGCGGCTTATGGTGAGGAGCGGGATAATGGAAAAGTTTGAGCATGGGGGCAATATTTACAGCAAAGCCCCGCATGGCGGCAAATGGCTGGACTTTTCGGCAAATATCAATCCTTTGGGCCTGGCACCGGAAGTCGCGCAGGTTATTCAGGAAAATATCGCCGGGATTGTCCACTACCCAGACCCGCAGGCAAAGGCCTTAAACACGGCATTGAGTGAGCATTATCATTTGCCGGAGGAACAGCTGTTACTGGGCAATGGTGCGGCTGAACTCTTTTATCTGCTCGTGCATATGGTACGGCCAAAGCGGGTGGGCATTCCTGTGCCTTCCTTTGGCGAGTATCAGCGGGCGGCAGAAGCCGTGGGGGCAGACATCGTCTTTTCGCCTTTGCAGGCGGCCGCGGAGTTTGCACCGGATATTGACCGCTTCAAGCAGGAAATCGAACATGTGGATTGTATTTTTATCGGCAATCCCAATAATCCCACGGGAAAACTGTTGACGCGGGCACAGCTTATCGAATACCTGCCTTTTTTGGAAGCGCGGGGCATATGGACGGTGGTGGACGAGTCCTTTTTGGATTTTCTGCCGGATGAAGAAGATTACACCGTCAGGGATTTGACCGGTCAATATAAACATTTGCTCGTGGTGCGGTCTTTGACAAAATTCTACGCCATGCCGGGGCTGCGTCTGGGCTTTGCCAGTGCGCATTCTGACCTTGTGCAACGCTTGGAGCGGGGCAAAGATGTCTGGAATGTCAATTCGCTGGCACAGGCTGCAGGTGTTGCGGCTTTGGGCTTAAAGGTGTATCATAAGAAAAGTCGTGAATTCGTGCAGGCAGAGAAGGATTGGCTCTATGCACGGCTTTGTGCCGTAAAGGGGCTGCATCCGATTCGGCCCAGCGTGAATTTTATTCTGGTCAATGTGGAAGAAACCGGTCTGAGCAGCGGTGAACTTACCGCGCGGATGCGCGGGCAGGGCGTGTTGGTGCGCGACTGTGCTAATTACACCGGGCTGGAAGGGCGGCAATATATCCGCGTGGCGGTGCGCAGCCGTGCGGAGAATGAACAAATGCTTAAGGCATTGGAGGCAGTGGTTTGACAAAAGTTATTTTTATCCGTCACGGCCAGACGGAATGGAATGTGACGGGGCGTTATCAGGGGCAGTCGGATGTACAGCTTTCTGAGGAAGGGCGTCAGCAGGCCGTTAAATTGGCAGAAAATTTTCCTGTGGAAAGGGTAGATGCCATCTATGCCAGTGATTTGCAGCGCGCTATGGTGACGGCAGAGACGATTGCCAAGCAGTTTGGCTTGCCGGTGCAGGCTGAACCGGCTTTCCGGGAACTCAGTTTTGGTGATTGGGAAGGGCTGACGTATCAGCAGATTGTGGATAAGTGGGAAGATGCGATGGCCAATTTTCTGCAGCATCCGGATATTTTGGAAATTCCCGGCGGCGAGAGTTTTCCGGCAGTGCAGAAGCGGGCTGTGACGCGGCTCAATGAACTCGTAAAAGAGCACGATGGGCAAACCATTGTGGTGGTGGCGCATGGTGCGGTGCTGCGGACGCTTTTGGCGGCGGCTTTGCATATGCCTTTGCAGTATTTGTGGAGTATCCGTCAGTTCAATACGGCGGTGAATATCGTGCGCTATGATGCGGACGCCAATCCGACAGTGGAATTATTAAATAGTACGGCGCATTTAGGCAGCTTTGTACAGCGGGGGATTATATAATGAATGTATTGGTAACAGGTGGAGCAGGTTTTATCGGTTCACATTTGGTGCGTCAGCTTTTGGACGCTGAGCATCAGGTAACGGTACTCGATAACGTGAGCACGGGGACCTGGCAGCATCTGCCACAGGGCAAGGACACTTGCATCTGCTGGGAAATGGATATCCGCGATAAAGCGGCACGCGAAAAGATTGAACAGGGGAAGTTTGATGTTATTGTGCAGCTAGCTGGACAGACTATGGTAGATGTGTCGATTAAAGATCCGGAATTTGACGCATCAGAAAATATCATGGGAACCATAAATGTACTGGAGGCAGCCCGGAATAGTGGTGTAAAGCGAATAATCTTTGCTTCCACGGCGGCAGCTTATGGCGATGTTACCGAGGACAGACTGCCTATCCGCGAGGAAGAAAATTTGGCACCGATGTCCTTCTACGGACTGACTAAGGTAGCGGTGGAAAAATACTTAAAGCTCTACCATGATTTGTATGGTCTGGATTATGTGGCACTGCGCTTTGCCAATGTTT
This sequence comes from Selenomonas ruminantium subsp. ruminantium ATCC 12561, assembly GCF_000424065.1. Classification (GTDB taxonomy): domain Bacteria; phylum Bacillota; class Negativicutes; order Selenomonadales; family Selenomonadaceae; genus Selenomonas_A; species Selenomonas_A ruminantium. Next base: position 7,598 of record NZ_AUJE01000045.1, on the reverse strand, counting down.
ATGGCGAACGGCAGGGCGATACAGGCGAAGGCGGGGTAATCAGCATCTTTGCCAAGCGCATTGCTAAAGACCAGGGCATTACGGTATTTGGCGATGGCAAGCAGACCCGTGACTTTATCTATGCCGGCGATATCGCTGCTGGCATCATCGCAGCGATGACCACGGACAAGGCTAACGCTGTTTACAACCTCAGCAATCAAACGGAAACCAGCCTGCTGGAACTCATCGAACTCATGGCCAAGGCATCGGGCAAAACGGTGGAACCGGCATTTGCTGCGCCGCGTGAAGGGGATATCAACCGCTCTATGCTCTGCAATGAAGCCGCTGTGCAGAATCTGAACTGGCAGCCAAAGATGGATTTGGCCGAAGGATTGGCGCGGACGATTACCTATTTTCAGGAATGCTGATTTTTTAGCATTTTTTTGCGAAAAAAATAAAAAAAGTCCTTGACTTGAAGTCTGATTTTGCGTAGAATATTTTTATGTGATGTTACGGGCATGGCATCCATTAGCCCCGGAAGCCAGCCACGAGAGCGTTGCATATCGAATAATTATTTGAACTTATTAGGGGGGAAAACGCATGAAGACAACGTTTATGGCAAATGCATCCAACGTTGAGCGTAAATGGTATGTTGTAGACGCTGAAGGGCAGACTGTCGGCCGTCTCGCAGCTGAAGTTGCTAAAGTTCTTCGCGGTAAAAATAAACCGACCTTTACTCCGCACGTTGATACGGGTGATTATGTCATCGTCATCAATGCAGAGAAGGTTAAATTTACGGGTAAGAAACTTACGGATAAGACTTACTTCCGTCATTCCGGTTATCAGGGTGGCACGACGTTCACGTCCGCTGGCCTGATGCTCGAAAAGTTCCCGGAACGCGTTATTGAGCACGCTGTAAAAGGCATGCTGCCGCATAACCGTCTCGGTGCTAAGATGTACCGCAAGCTCAGCGTTTACGCTGGCAGCGAGCATCCGCATGCAGCTCAGAAGCCGGAAAAGCTCGAGCTGAACATTCGCTAATCTGGAGGAGGAACATATAAATGGCACAAGTAAGCTATTACGGCACTGGCCGCAGAAAGTCTTCCGTTGCCCGTGTTCGTCTGGTTCCAGGCGAAGGCAAGGTTACGATCAACGGTCGTACCATGGAAGAATATTTTGGTCTGAAGACTCTCGAACTCATCGTTCGTCAGCCTCTGAACCTTACGGAAACTGTTGACAAGTATGACGTTATCGCAAATGTTGCAGGTGGCGGCGTATCTGGTCAGGCAGGCGCAATCCGTCACGGTATCACCCGTGCACTCATGGAAATGGACGCTGAACTCCGTCCGGCTCTGAAAAAAGCTGGTTTCGTTACGCGTGACCCGCGTGAAAAAGAACGCCGTAAATACGGTCTCAAGAAAGCCCGCAAGGCTTCCCAGTTCTCCAAGCGTTAATTTCATTATCGCAATTCAAGTCCGCTCATTTTATGGGCGGGCTTTTTTGTGCTGTCCGCGTTGATGGTATAAATTGGGTAAATGTAGTATAATAAAAAAGATTACAGATTTGGGGGGATCGAATTGATAAAGAAAGGAATAATACTCGCTGGTGGTTCGGGAACGCGTCTGTATCCGCTTACACAGGTGGTGTCCAAGCAGTTGATGCCGATATACGACAAACCGATGATTTATTATCCGCTGAGTACGTTGATGCTGGCCGGGTTGAAAGATATTTTGATTATCACGACGCCCAATGATCAGGCGCTCTTTCAAAGCCTGCTGGGGGATGGCAGCAAGTGGGGGATTAATCTCAGTTATGCTGTACAGCCGAGTCCGGACGGATTGGCGCAGGCGTTTATTATCGGTGAGAAATTCATTGCTGGTGAAGGTTGTGCATTGATATTAGGGGATAACATCTACTATGGTTCAGATTTGGCCCAGTCGGTACAGCATGCCGCCTCTTGTGAAGATGGTGCTACGGTCTTTGCCTACTATGTTTCTGACCCGGAACGGTATGGTGTGGTGGAGTTTGATGAACATGGGCATGCCCTGAGTCTGGAGGAAAAACCGGCACAGCCAAAATCCAACTACGCAGTAACGGGTTTGTACTTTTATGACAAGGATATTGTAGATGTGGCCAAATCCATTAAGCCTTCGGCGCGTGGTGAATTGGAAATCACCGATGTGAACAAGGTTTATCTGGAGCGTGGCAAGCTGCAGGTGGAAAAAATGCGCCGCGGTTATGCATGGCTGGATACGGGAACGCATGAATCCCTTCTCGATGCGGCGTCCTTTGTACGTACAATTCAGGCCCGTCAGGGACTGAAGATTGCCTGCATAGAAGAAATTGCTTATCGCATGGGATATATCGATGCCGCACAAGTAGAAAAACTGGCGCAGCCATTGCTGAAGAATGAATACGGTCGATATCTTATCGGTATGATCGAGGAATAAAGGGGTTTTTTCTGGCATGAACGTTATAAAAACGAGTATCGAGGGCGTACTGATTGTCGAGACAGATGTATTTGGTGACCATCGTGGTTATTTTACGGAAACGTATAATAAGCCGAAGTATGAAGCATTAGGCATCACGAATGATTTTGTGCAGGATAATATGAGCTTTTCGGCGCAGAAGGGCACTTTGCGCGGGCTGCATTGGCAGAATCCGCCCTATGCACAGGCCAAGCTGGTTTCCTGCTCCAAGGGTAAAGTCATCGACGTGGCTGTGGATATCCGCAAGGGAAGCCCAACTTTTGGCAAGTGGGTTTCTGTGGAGCTCAGTGCAGAAAATCATCGGCAATTTTTTATTCCACGTGGTTTTGCGCATGGTTTCCTGACGCTTACCGATGATGTGGAGTTCCGTTATAAATGCGATAATGTCTACAACAAGGCGGCAGAAGGTGGCATGCGCTATGATGCGCCGGAAGTAAACGTCGACTGGGGGGCTTTGCTGGCTGGCATAGAACCGGTGCTCAGCGAAAAGGATATGACTGGGCCGACATTGGCCGACAGTAATAATCTGTTTATATATGGGGTGAATTGTTAAATGAATATAGTCGTAACTGGTGGTGCTGGTTTTATCGGTGCTAACTTTGTTTATTATATGTTGAAAAAACGTCCGGAAGATACGATTATCTGTTTGGACAAGCTGACCTATGCGGGCAATATGGAAACTTTGGCTGAGGCCATGAAAAATGACCGGTTTAAGTTTGTACGCGCAGATATTGCTGACCGCAGGGCTGTATACAAACTGTTTGAAACGGAAAAGCCGGATATCATCGTCAACTTTGCGGCGGAATCCCATGTAGACCGTTCAATCGAAAATCCGGAAATTTTCCTGCAGACCAACGTTATCGGCACAAGCGTGCTGCTCGATGCCTGCCGTAAGTATGGCATTGACCGCTATCATCAGGTTTCCACAGATGAGGTTTACGGTGATTTGCCGCTGGACAGACCGGATTTGTTCTTTACCGAAAATACCAATCTGCATACTTCCAGCCCGTATTCAGCGTCCAAGGCTTCGGCAGATTTGTTGGTGATGGCTTATCATCGTACGTATAAGGTACCGGTGACGATTTCCCGCTGCTCCAACAATTATGGTCCGTTCCATTTCCCGGAGAAACTGATTCCGCTGATGATTATCAATGCTTTGGCCGATAAGAAACTGCCGGTGTATGGTGATGGATTGAATGTCCGTGACTGGCTCTACGTGGAAGACCATTGTGCGGCCATTAACCTTATTTTGGAAAAGGGGAAGGTTGGAGAGGTCTATAATATTGGCGGCCATAATGAACGGGCCAATATTGATGTGGTTAAGACCATTCTTAAGCAGCTGGGCAAGGGCGAAGACCTGATTGAGTATGTCGGTGACCGCAAAGGCCATGACCGCCGTTACGCCATTGACCCAACTAAGATTCATAACGAGCTGGGCTGGCTGCCGGAAACGAAGTTCGAAGACGGCATAAAAGCTACGGTACAGTGGTATCTCGATAACCGCTCGTGGTGGGAAAACATCATCAGTGGTGAGTATCAGGATTATTATGAGCGTATGTACAAAAAACGTTCTGCACTCGAATATGCAAAAGTTTGATGGATAAGCTGTAAATTAACAAAATTGATTGCAAATGGTTGACAAATACTTAGGATATATGTTAACATAAGTATTGTTGTTAAGCGCTCGTAGTCCAGTGGATAGGACGTTAGCCTCCGGAGCTGAAAGCGTGGGTTCGACTCCCGCCGAGCGCACCATTATGTAATCGCTTCCCTGCTGAAATATTATTTTTCGGCAGGGATTTTTTCATATATATGCAGGATTTAAGGCGTATGGCCGCGAAATAAAAAAATAAATGATGATAACGACTTGTGAGGAGGTTTTATTATGGGAAAAATACAGAAAATCCTCGTGCCTGTAGATGGTTCGGTTAATGGCTGCAAGGCTGTGGATGAGGCTATTTTCCTGGCAGAAAAGTGTAAGGCTGATTTGGATTTTGTCTATGTATCCAGTAATATCAATAAGGATATTCCCAGCCATATCGTCTTTGACCGCATTTGGGAGAAGATTCCTGAGGATTTACGGGCAGCTAAGCATGTTGAGACGGGGAGCATTCACAAGGCCATCATTCGTGTGGCTGCGCAGGAGCACAGCGATATGATTGTGATGGGCAGCCGCGGCCTGGGCCTGTTCAAAGGCGCGCTTATTGGCAGTGTCAGCCAGAAGGTTATAGAAGAATCCCCGATTCCTGTTATGGTTATTAAATAAGGATATTAAGATAACAGACAGTTTCTATGGGAAACTGTCTGTTATCATATGGTAGTAAATAATGGAGGCTTTGATCATGAAGAAGCTGATCAATGATGTAGAGTCCGTAGAGGAGCAGATGATTCTTGGTCTGGTAAAATCCGCTCCGCATAAACTGCGGAAGCTGGACGAAGGCAACATCGTTGTTCGTGTACAGAAAAAAGAGGGAAAGGTCGCGCTGATCAGTGGGGGCGGCAGCGGCCACGAACCGGCCCATGCCGGCTTCGTCGGAGAGGGCATGCTGGATTGTGCGGTAGCCGGCCCGGTATTCACCTCGCCCACACCGGATAAGATTTTAGCGGGTATAGAGAACGTTCATGCAGGCAAAGGCGTGCTCTGTATCGTCAAAAACTACAGCGGCGATGTGATGAATTTTGAAATGGCTGTCGATATGGCAGGCGATGAGGACATCGAAGCCGATTATGTGGTGGTCAACGATGATGTAGCGGTAAAAGACAGTCTCTACACTACAGGCCGCCGTGGCGTAGCCGGTACGGTTTTGGTGCATAAGATTGCTGGTGCCAAGGCTGAACAGGGGGCAGATTTAGCTGAGGTCAAGGCTGTGGCAGAAAAAGTTATTGCCAATGTCCGAACCATGGGGATGGCACTTTCGCCCTGTACGGTTCCGGCAGCGGGCAAACCGGGCTTTGTACTGGCGGATGATGAAGTCGAAATAGGCATTGGCATTCATGGAGAGCCGGGCATCACGAGAGAGAAAATCAGCACAGCAGATGAAACCGCGAAGAAACTTTTAGATACGATTCTGACGGATTTGGATTTCAAGGGGCAGGAAGTGGTGCTCATCGTTAATGGTATGGGGGCAACCCCGCTGATGGAACTTTATATCATCAATAACTTTGTGCAGGACTATCTCAAGGAACAGGGGATAAAGGTCTACGATACCATGGTAGGCAATTTTATGACCTCTATTGAGATGGCAGGTTTTTCCCTGACTCTGCTGCGCCTTGATGATGAATTGAAGGCACTCTACGATGCCAAAGCAGATACGCCGGCATGGAAACGCTGAACAAGGGGGATACACGTATGTTAGACACAGCAAAAATGGCAGAAATCATTCGCGCTATTGCGGAGCGGATGGAAGCGGAAAAAGATTATTTAACACAATTGGACAATGAAATCGGCGATGGGGATCATGGCATTAATATGGCACGCGGCTTTAAGGCGGTGCTGGATAAACTGCCCGAATTAGAAAATGGCGATATCGGCGCATTGCTGAAGGGTACGGGCATGCAGCTGGTATCCAATGTAGGCGGTGCATCAGGCCCGTTATATGGTACGGCCTTTATGAAAGCTGGTAATGTACTCAAAGGTAAGTCGGAAATGGAAGCGGCTGATTTTGCCGCTGCACTGGAAGCTGCTATTGGCGGCGTGAAACTGCGGGGAAAATCCACGGAAGGCGAAAAGACCATGCTGGATTCCTTAACACCTGCTTATAAGGCGTTGGCCGCGGCGATAGAGGATGGAGCGAATCTAAAGGACGCAATGCAGAAAGCTGTTGAAGCTGCGGCAGGTGGTGTAGAATATACCAAGACCATTGTCGCGACTAAAGGTCGGGCAAGCTATTTGGGGGAACGCAGTATCGGCCATCAAGACCCGGGAGCAACATCTTCCTTATTTATATTGCAGGAAATCGAAAAAGGTCTGTAAGGAAACAAAAGTTCCAATGGGGTGAGCATTTTGGTCGGAATCGTAATTGTATCGCATAGCGAAAAATTGGCTGCAGGAGTCGTAGAAATCGCGAAAATGACGGCTCCCAATGCACCGCTGGTTGCTGCAGGCGGGCTGGATGACGGCGGTCTGGGCACGAGTTACACAAAGATAAGTGAAGCCATAGATGAGGTGTATTCCGAAGATGGCGTGGCTGTGCTTATGGATATGGGCAGTGCCGTAATGACTACAGAAATCGTCATTGAGGATAAAGATGACAGCAAGGTGAGAATGCTGGATTGTCCGCTGGTTGAAGGAGCTGTACTGGCAGCTGTGGAGTCTACAGGCGGCATCAGTCTGGATGAGTTGGCTGAAAAAATCAAGGAATCCTATAATGTACGCAAATTCCCGGAGTGAGGAGACGAATATGGAAAAAGATGCTTTAACCGTAATAGCTACCCGGCACAGCACACGCAAGTTCAAGCCGGAAATGGTGGAGGAAAGCCTGCTGGAAAAAGTGATTGAGGCAGGCCGCCGTGCACCCAGTGGCAAGAGTAAGAATACCAATCATTTTTTGGTCATTCGTGATGCAGCCGTGCTGAATAAACTGGTGGAACTGGTGCAGTCTGAATTTGCGAAAATGGACATTACGCCGGAAAATCAGGATAATGTCGGTGGCGCTATCAAACTGTCCAAGAAGGGGAACTATGTATTTAAGTACAATGCTCCTGTATTGATTGTCGTGGCAAACAAAAAGGACTATGGCAATAACATGGCCGATGCCTGTGCGGCAGTGGAAAATATGCTGCTAGCCGCCAATGCCTTGGATTTGGGGGCCTGCTGGATCAATCAGCTGCGGTGGCTGCGGGATAATCCTGTGCTCCTTGCGTATCTCCAAAGCTTGGGGATGAAGGAAGACGAATGGGTGTGTGCATCTGTGAGCCTGGGGTACCCGGATATGCCGGATGGTTTGCCCAATCGGAATATCACGACCATCAAAGGAAATGAAGTAACCTATATTTAACAGAAAAACATATAACGAAAAAGGGAACTCCTAATGTATACGGTATAAAAACCGAATGCATTAGGAGTTCCCTTTTTTTATGCAATCAATTGTGCAAAATCCAAGAGTCTCAAAAAGTGTACTTTTTGAGACT
>NZ_AUJE01000044.1 GCF_000424065.1 Selenomonas ruminantium subsp. ruminantium ATCC 12561 | reverse complement strand
TTCTCAAACATCTGGCTTTAATCATGTTGCATGATTATTTGCATTGTTTAGTTTTCAAAGAACAATCTTATTTAGCGCTTCTTTTGAAGTGCTCATCGCTTCAAGCGACTCATTTATCTTATCGCATTTGTTTCAGACTGTCAAGAACTTTTTTAATTTTTCTTTTTTGTCTAAATTCGAAAGCAATCACTTACAATCCCTTGCCAGTCAAGGCTTGCTGGATTGTGTTTCCTGTGCTCTCGCTCAGCGACTTGTACTATATTACACGCTTTATTATCCGTTGTCAACACTTTTTACAAAAAAAATCGCAAAATCACCAAAAAAGTTCCCGCAAAGGGTTTATGCCCGTTTGCGGGAGCTTGTTCACTCTACCTCAATTCCGGCGCGTTCATAGTATTCAGCCAGAACATCATCTGTTCTTTTCCCCGTCTGCTCGCCCAGGTCATCGGCCATCAACTCACAGGCGTAGCTAAGATTGGCAAAGAGATTAATCAGACTTTGATACTTATTGACCTCCGCGTAACTGCTTTCCAACATCTTCATCTGCTCCAACTGTTGCAAAGCCTCACGAACTGGCCGTTTTACATCTTTCATATACATGCCCTCCATACATTTTTTCTTCCTAATCTGCTATATTCTTGATTTTCTGCCGAATACCTGCCGCCCGCCATAACTTTTTTCATCCGCTAAAGGGATTTTCTCTGTATATAACGAATATTCCCACTAAGGAACTGGCAATAAATAAATTTTAAGATAGGACGCAGGATAAATCTTTATACCTAAAATTTATTTATGAACAGTTCCTAAGGATTTATCTATAGAAAAAGGAGGGATTTATGTGGATGCTTTGCTTTTGTCGCGATGGCAATTTGCCATTACAACCATTTACCATTTTCTTTTTGTCCCACTGACTCTGGGACTTACCATCTGGGTGGCTCTGCTGGAAACCTGCTATGTACGTACCCAGCGCCCCCATTGGAAGGAGCCCTGCCGCCAATTGGTAAAATTCTTCGGCACGTTATTTCTGATTAATTTCAGCCTGGGCGTGGTCACGGGTATCGTGCAGGAATTTCACTTCGGTATGAACTGGTCCGAATACTCGCGCTTTATGGGCGATATTTTCGGTGCGCCATTAGCCCTGGAAGCCTTGACCGCCTTTTTCCTGGAATCCACCTTCCTGGGCATCTGGATGTTTGGCTGGGACAAGCTTTCCCCGAAAATCCATTGTCTCTGTGCCTGGCTGATTGCCATTGGCAGCAATTTGTCGGCCTTTTGGATTCTCGTTGCCAACTCCTTCATGCAGCATCCGGTCGGCTATGTGCTGCAAAATGGCCGCGCTGAAATGAACGATTTTCTCGCGCTAGTCACAAACCCCTATGTAGTAGGAGAATACTCGCATGCCCTTTTCTCCGGCATTACTACAGCCGGTGTGCTGGTGCTCGTCGTAGCAGGCTGGAAATACGTTCACGACAAGGAGTCCCAAGCCGTTTTCCAGCAGGTATTGACTGTCGGAGCCATCTATCTTGCCGTTGGTGTATTGGGTGTTATGGGCAGCGGCCATATGCACACGCAGTACATGGCAGAAGCCAATCCCATGAAGCTGGCTTCGATGGAAGCACTTTGGGAAAATGCCAATCCTGCTCCCTTTGCCGTAATGGCAGTTATCGACCAGGAGCATAACCAGAATGCCTGCGAAATCAAGATTCCCGCCCTGTTTTCCCTGATGCTTTACAATAAGCCGGAAGGGGAAGTCAAGGGCATTAACACCGTGAATACTGAAATGGTGGCTAAATACGGCAATGGAGATTACCGCCCCGATGTATTTGGCCTGTTCTGGAGTTTCCGCATTATGGTAGGCTGCGGCGGTGCTATACTGCTCATTGCCTTTGCCGTAGGTGCGCTTTCGCACCTGAACCGCCTGGATAAATATCCCTGTCTGCTGAAACTTCTGCCGCTGGCACTCCCCCTGCCCTTTCTGGCCAATACGGCCGGCTGGTTTATCGCCGAAGGCGGCCGTCAACCCTGGATTGTCGTCGGCCTGCAAAAGACCGCCGATGCGGTATCCCCGAATCTTACGGGTATGGAAGTATTCCTGACCATGGCAGGCTTTACCCTGCTCTACCTGCTGCTGATTATCGCCGCCCTCTATGTGGCTGTACGCTATATCAAAAAAACTTCCATTCCTCAGAACACACATGAAGGGAGGGACGTATGATGGATTATCAGACGATTTGGTTTATCCTGATCACCGTACTCTTTACAGGATTCTTCTTTTTAGAGGGATTTGACTACGGCGTAGGTATGCTTGCACCCTTTGTGAGCAAGCGCGAAGAAGACCGCGGCCTTATCCTGCGCACCATCGGCCCGGTATGGGACGGCAATGAAGTATGGATGATTACTGCTGGCGGTGCCCTGTTTGCCGCCTTCCCTCATGTATATGCTACCATGTTCAGCACCTTTTATCTGGCGCTGTTCCTGATGCTCGTCGCCCTGATTCTCCGTGGTGTAGCCTTTGAACTGCGCACCAAGGAAAAATGTCTCTGCTGGCAGAAAACGTGGGATGCCGCCATCTTCATCGGCAGTATTGTCCCCGCTTTTCTCTGGGGTGTAGCCGTGACGGATTTGGCCGCCGGGCTCCCCATCGGGGCCAATATGGTCTATCAGGGAAATTTCCTCGATTTATTGAGCCTCTATTCCCTCTTAGGCGGGCTGGTCTTTGTGCTGGTCTTTGCCTATCATGGCGCCGCTTTCCTGCAGCTGCGGCTGGTGGATAAAGGCCTGCTCTACCGCGTACAATCTTTGGGCAAATGTGCGGGGGCATGTGGCGCAATTGCCTATGTATTTTATTTGCTCCTAGCCTGGGAAAATACCGACCTGCTGAACCGGCCTACTGCTTTGGGGCTGTTTATCGCCACAGCGGTATTCTTCCTGACCAGCTTGTATCGCTTTGCGAAGGCACCGGGCAAAGGGAGTTTTATCCTCGGAGCACTGGCCGTTGCCAGCGTGACCATCGGCTTTTTCACCGGTATGTTCCCGCGTCTTATGGTTTCGAGCCTTAATCCGGACTGGAGCCTGACCATTACCAACGCCTCCTCCACGGAGTACACCTTATCCATTATGACCGTGGCTGCGCTTGTACTCGTGCCCATTGTCCTCGTCTATCAGATATGGACCTACTACATCTTCCGCAAGCGCGTAACCGCAGGTGATGTTTCCCATTATTGATTCCCACACAGAAAGGCAGCTATGATTCCAGCACGTTTTCAACTCTATGGACAAAAAGATAAACGCAACCTGCTCCTGCTTTCCTTAGGACAGCTCGTCCATGTCGCACTCTATACCGGTGCTATGGGCGCACTTACCTATATCGTCAACGCTGTTTTTCTACAGGAAAAACAGCTTGCTGAAGCAGCACCAGTTTTGCTGGTGCTGCTTTTCCTGCTTATCTGCCGGGAATTCATCCTCTACCGCCAAAAACAACTGCTGCTGACCATGTCCCAAAACTTCCGCCAGCAAGTGCGGCAAAAACTCCATCGGCAGGGACTTGCCAATCCGCTGACCGCCGATGACAGTTCCGAGCTGTTGACCCTGAGCTGTGAGACGACGGAAACACTGGATGACGACTATCAAATCCTGATTCCTACACTTATCTCCCTGCTTACAACACTGCCTTTCCTATTGGTCACCTTTGCCTGCAGTGATATCATCACCGCCGCCATCGCCCTTGTCACCCTGCCCATCGCACCCTTCCTGCTATACCTGCTGGGCAGTCTGACCAAGAAACGCAGTGAAGCCGCCTGGCAGGCCATGCGCAGTCTAACGCAAGGATTTCATGAACTCCTGCAGGCCTTGCCCATGCTCAAAATCTTCCAGCAGGACAAGGCGCAGCGTTCCACCGCACAAAAGCTTATCCAGCAGTTCTCCACGGCCACGCTAAACGTACTGGAACAAGCCTTTTTAGCCAGCTTTGTTTTGGAACTAATCACCACCTTAGCTATCGCCCTGATTGCCGTAACCATCGGCCTGCGCCTGCTAAATGGCGAACTTTCCTTTGCCACCGGCTTTTTCCTGCTCCTGCTGCTGCCGGAGTTCTATCAGCCTTTGCGCCAAAGCGGTACTGCCTTTCATACCGCCATGAATACCAATACCGCCGCTGCGAAAATCGCGCAGGCCTTAACCGAAACCGACCAGTCCCCACATCATGGACACCATGAACAATTAGCAATTCCACCAGCCATATATATCCGCCAAGTGTCCTTTACCTATCCGGGACGGCATACCCCCACATGGCAAAATCTCAATCTGACTCTGCCTGCGGGAAAAATCACCGTCCTTACCGGCAGCAGCGGTTGCGGCAAGAGCACCCTGCTGATGCTTATCGCCGGACTTTATCTACCAACAGACGGCAGCATTTATCTGGAAGACCAGCTGCTCCATACCATGCATCCTGCCAGCCAGCAAAAACTCATCGGCTATCTTCCGCAGGAGCCGCATCTTTATCAGGGAACCCTGCAGGAAAACCTGCTGCTCTTTCAAGATGCACCCGCTGAACGCTGCCTGCAGGCCTTGCGGCTGGCTCAACTGGAAAATTTTTACCGTCAGCTTCCGCAAGGATTATCTACGCGCTGTGGTGACGGCGGACAAAAATTATCCCAAGGACAATTAAAACGCTTGGGGCTGGCCCGCCTTATCCTGCAAAATAATCCCGTTATGCTATTGGACGAACCCACCACCGGTTTAGATGAACACACTGAAGCCATGATTATCCAGGCGCTAAATGTCATCGCCAAAGGCCGCACCATGATTATCAGCAGCCACCATCCGGCGGTATTGCAGCTTGCCGATAATGTTATCGATTTACACGCTTACTTACCCAGAGAGGAGGAGGTGCCATGTTAAAGGAAATATGGTCATTACTCCACCCGCTGGATATTCTGCTGCTCCTGATGCTCAGCCTGTTGGCTTTACTGTCCAACCTCGGTTTGTTGGGAGCAGCCGCCTGGCTGATCAGTTCTGCCGCCCTGCAGCCGCCCTTATATGCGCTGACTTTGGGTATAACCGCTGTGCGTGCCTTGGGTATCGGACGGGCATTGCTGCGTTATGGCGAGCGCTATTTTACCCACAAAAGCGCCTTCGCGGTCTTAGCGGCGCTGCGCCTGCGCCTTTACGATACCGCCAGCCACCTTGCCAGCTTTCCCCAGGCAACCAAAACGAAAGGCACGCTGCTTCACGATATGTTGACGGGTGCCGATATCCTGCGGGATTTTCTGCTGCGCGGACTGCTGCCGCCCCTGACGCTTCTATTGGCTGTACTGCTCATAACACTTTTGCTCAGTCCCTATCTGTCCTATGGCATCTTCATCCTGCCCATTCTTTACCTTAGCCACTGCCTGCCCCTTTGGCTAAGCCCGCAACAATCGAACAGCAGCCACTACCGCAGCCAGCTATTGGACTTTGCCCAGGGCAGTCATGAGCTGTCACGGGCCGGCAGTCTGGATATTGCAGTCCCCCAGCTTGACCAAACTGCTAAACATTGGCAAAAGAATTTATTTCGCGATAAGACACGCGCGAACCGGATTGATTTTCTTTTGGGCCTGCTGCGGATTTTCGCATTTCTTTGGCTCTTTATCCTGCTGCTCACAGCACTACAGCAAAAACAGCTAAATGGTATCAGCCTATGTACCTGGTTATTGGTCCTTTTAGCCCTCCTAAATGAATTTGCCGCCCTGCCCGCAGCCGCCCGCCATTTCCGTCAGGCACAAAAGTCCGCCAATTGGCTGTCTCCTTATGCGGCGTCCCCTGCCCCAAGTGCCGCGCCCCTAGCTACGAATCTGCTCACGGCTTCGGATTTGGAATTCCATTATCCCCAAGGGTTGCCCGTCTTTTCTACATTAAATTTTTCGCTTTCTCCCGGCTGTCATACGGCAATTGTCGGTGACAGCGGCAGCGGCAAGACCACACTGGCCTGTCTGCTAGCCGGACTTTGGGCACCCACAAAGGGAAGTATCCATTATGGCTCCGCTGTCCGGCCCTTTATCTGCACAATTCCGCAGGGCAGTTTTCTGTTTGCCGGTTCCATAAGAGAAAACTTCCTCAGGCTCCATCCCGCCATCACCGAAGGTGAAATACAACAGGCCCTGCACGCGGCACAGCTCACAACGGTCTGTACAAAACTTCCGCAGGGGCTCGATACCCCCTTAGGGGAAAATGCCTGCCATCTTTCCGGCGGCGAGCGCAATCGTTTGGCCAGCGCCCTTATCCTAGCCAGCTCTGCCCCGGTGCTCCTCTTTGATGAACCTACCGCAGGCCTTGACCTTCCCAAAGCCAATAAGCTATTGGACGCCATCTTAAAGCGGGCTGACCAGACCGGACAGACCGTAATCATCATCACGCATGATTTACCGCAGCTATCCCGCTTTTCCCACATAATCCGGCTTACGCCATCACAAACTTAATATTGGTTTTTCCTGTTGCCTATGGTAAAATATTATTAATATACTTTTCTACTTTAAGGATGTGATTTTTCGTTGGATAGTTCTGACACAGGTTTATTATTGGTATTGATGATTGTTTTGCTGTTGACGCTCGGCTTCTTTTCCTTGATGGAAACAGCCATTGCCGAAAGTCACCGCAGTAAATTGGAAAAAATGCAGGAAGACGGCAATGCCGATGCAGGAAAAGTGCTTGAGCTGTTGGAGCAGGATGACCGTATGCTTTCCCTTTCCCAGATAGGTATTACCATGAGCAGCATCTTAATCGGTGTCTGCACAGGCGTACTGCTCGCCCCCATGGTGGCAAAGCTTCTGCCGATTCCCCATGCGCAAACATTGTCTTTGATTGTCAGCGTGCTCGTTATTACCTGCCTTGCCCTGCTGCTCGGTGAGTTTCTGCCCAAAAAGACCGCCATGCAAAAGCCGGAAGCTATGCTGCTGAAATATCACGACATTATGCGGCTATTGGCCAGAGTTACGCGCCCCTTTGTTTCCCTGCTTTCCGGGGCAGCCAATATGATTCTCTTAATCTTTGGCATCAATCCCCATGCTGCAGATACCGTAACCGAAGATGAGGTCAAGGACTTAATTGAGCAAGGTACGGAAGATGGCACCTTTGAAAAGACCGAACAGGCCATGGTGGACAAGATTTTCCATCTCAGTGACCAGACGGCCTATGCCCTGATGACGCCCCGCACGCAAATGCTCTGGCTCGACTTAGCCGACTCTCTTTGGGAAAATATCCTGCGGCTTATCCGGGAAACACCGCAGGATATTTTCCCTGTAGGCCGGGACAGCCTCGATGATTTCTGCGGCGTCCTCTATGCCAAGGATTTGCTCAATGCTACGCTCGCCCATGAGGTCCTGGATTTATCCCAGTATATCCGCAAGCCCCTCTTTATCCCCCGCTCCATGGAAACCTTCCGCGTGCTGAAGCAGTTCCGCTCTACGGGGATTCATGAAGCGATGGTGCTCGATGAATACGGCGGGGTTATCGGCTTTCTGACCATGGACGATATCCTGCAGGAAATTGCAGGCGAATCCTTTGCCGCCCACGAGGAAGAAGCTGCGCAGCTCACCATCCGTGACGAAAACAGCTGGCTGGTGGACGGACTTTACGACATCGACGATTTCAAGGCGAAATTCTCCATTGATGAACTTCCCGACGAAGACCATGACCACTATCAGACCATGGGCGGTTTTTTGACCTCCTACTTTGGCTATATTCCCAAAGCAGGCGAGCACATCGACTGGCAGGACTTCACCTTTGAAGTTGTGGATATGGACGGGGCGCGCATTGATAAAATCATGATTACCAAAAAAAGCGCCGAGGAAATGTCTGCGGCGGCAAATGAATAAATTTGAGGCTCTATTCCCCAATAATAATAAAAGGCTATTGCATCAGTGATTTTTCGCTTATGCAATAGTCTTTTATTATGAACGAAATTCATGATTGGGGAGTGTAACCCCAACCGGCAATCAGCGAATAAAGTTAGTGGCTTGCCACGGCTCTTTCTCTGGCAGGCCAAACTTTTCCTTGCCCAGTTGGATGCTCTTCATCAGGAAGGTCATATTTCGCGCCAACGTCCGCATGGTCTGCATGCCCTCAATATCCTGCGCCGCTTCTCCCGGTGCTCCGCCATGAACACTGTTCCAGTATTGACTGGCAGCAATGGGCATGCCCGATATGGTGAAGAACTTATTGAGCTCATCAAAAGTTGCCGACAAGCCACCACGCCGGGCCACCACTACACTTGCTCCCACTTTCATCGTCTTGTCAAAACCGGTACTGAAGAACAGGCGCGTCAGGTAAGCGACCAGGGTAGCATTTGCTGAAGCGTAATAAACCGGACTGCCCACCACCAGGCCATCACATTCGGCAAACAACGGTGCTGTTTCATTGACGATATCATCAAACACACATTTTCCCTTCTGCGCGCAGGCCCGGCAGCCTATGCAGCCACGAACAGCCTTATTGCCCACCTGAACCATTTCGACTTCCACACCGTTTTCTGCAAAGACTTTCTGCATTTCCTGCAAAGCCATTGCCGTATTGCCCTGCGGATGCGGTGAACCATTGACCATCATAACTTTCATTGTAAACTCTCCTCTCAATATAACTTTTCCTAAAATATTCTTAGTGTTATTTTACCAAAACCTGCCCTGAGAAAAAAGATTTTCCTGGCAAATAACGTTTCAATTAAAGGGAATAGCCGCATATTCTGCGGTAGGAAAATCGTACCAGCTTACCTCGTGATTATCCTGCGGGTTGATGGCGATATGTGCAAAGCTGCTGTCCGGCGCTGCGCCATGCCAATGGATAACCCCCGGCGGGCAAAATACCACATCTCCCGGCTGCAATTTTTCCAGCTTGCCGCCTTTTACCTGATGATAACCGACACCATCGGTTGCAATCAGAATCTGACCGGTCTTGTGGCTGTGCCAGCGATTATATGTTCCCTTGGGGAACACCACATATACCCACTCCGGCGAGCCTGCTTCATTAGGCTTGGACAGCACCTTGCCCAAATATACGGGATTATTGAAGTTAGGCGAAGTAAACGGCTTTTCATTATAATGAAACAAGAATTCATTTTTCTCTTTGTCCACTACGGCTTTGCTCATAGCAGCAGAAAACTTGATGCTATTGTATTCCTGCGCACTAACCGGCCCACTATGTGCCTTTGCTCCTACTTGCGGTTGCCAGTCCCTGTCGTATACGACAAACTGCTGAAAAGGAGAATCTTTGACAGCACCATGAAAATGACTCACGCCTGCCGGAATCTGCACCACATCACCAGGTTTTATCAGCACCGGTTCTTTGCCCCATTCCTGATAAATGCCCAAGCCTGCCACGCCAATCACCGTCATAGCCCCATGGGTATGCCAGCCGCTGTAACTGCCGGCTTCAAAAGTAATCACATTGGTCTGCGGCACCTTGTAGGTATCATCCGTCACAATCAAGTCATTGCGATGAACCGTCCCCGTAAAACGGTCCGAAACATCTTTGCCCAAAGGCAGAGGCATTTTTTGCGTGACAGCTTCATGTGCCTCTGCCGGCGAAATCAGTGAAACCATCAACATGCAAAACAAAATCCATTTGAACATATTGCTGCGCCCCCTTACTTGGACAGTCCCTTATCTTTCATCCATTTTTCCATAGTGTCGGCCACTTCCTGATTGTTGAGGTCAGCCATAAGGAAGTGGGTATTTCCCTTGATACCGATATCCGGCAAATAGACAACCTGCACATCACCGCCATGTTTTTTCATAACCTGTTCCCACTTCCGAGCCAGATTCAAACGCACACGCCAGTTATCGAGACCCCAATGTTTGTCCGGTTCAGAGCCGGTTATGATATTATCACCGAAGTATACGACCATCGGGATTTTAAGCAAGCGCTGGAATTCTTCATCGCTTACCTCCATTCCCGGTGCCGGGAACGGGCTTGTTGTAGCTTCAACCTCAGGCACTTCCCCCTTCGGGAAAGGGAACGTCCCCGGTTCTAATGCAATAACGCCCTTTACTTTGTCACTGTGCGCTGCCGTAAGCCAGCCGGGGCCGCCGCCTGCCGAATGCGTAATCAGCACACCATCACCAGATTTTTCCATAACTGCGGTCATGGCATCTGCCACTACCTGCACATCAAATTTCCCTGTATCCGGCGTCATCTGATAAAAAAACTGTGCCCTTGACTCCGCATCACGGGGAACGGCTGCATTGTCGTAGTAATCCGGCCACTGGCCAATGCGGAAATTGTCATACCAGAGCTGATCCTGTGGCTGCGCTTTCAGTTCGGCAGGTACGGTAGAATTACCCGCTCTGCCCCGCCGCGGCTCATCTACAATGAAGGTTTTATAGCCCTTCGCCAAAAAGATATTCTGAAAACCATCACGTCCATCCGGCGTTGTTTCCCAGGTCTTGCCGGACTGACCATAGCCATGCAGGAAAACCAAAGCATTTTTCTTAGCCTTCACCGGCGCCTGCCAAAAGACATAGGCCGCATCACCATGCAGAGTTTCACCGGCAAAATTTGTCGGCTCATCATCCTTATAAACGCCTGGAGCCGTCACTACTTTACCCCCGGCAAAGAAACTCCCCTGATCCGCCAGCGTAATGGGGCGGCTCATAGCCCCAGCGCTACTAGCAACCAGCCCCATGGCCAAAGTCATAGCCAATATTTTTTTGCTTTTCATAAATTCTTCCTCCCTTTAAAACGCAATGAACAGAAAACAGTTTATTTGTCCAAACCTTTTTCATGCAGCCATTTTACTGCCAAATCCATTATCTGTTGATTGTTCTTTTCCTGCATTAGAAAATGTGAATTTCCTTTTATGCCAACACTAGGCAAATGTACTAATGCTGCATCTCCGCCATGACGATTTATGACCTCTACGAATTTTTGCGCCATTGCATATTCCGTTCCCCATTTATCTTCACCAACATTTTCTGAACCAAGTTTTATGTAATCCCCATAATAAAGAACAATGGGGATTCGGGTAAGTTTCATGAAATCTTCCATGGGAACTCCCATAGCCGAAGCTGATAGCGCCTTGAATCTTGCATCAATTATATTGGGCATTTCTGTTTCCGGGAAGATAAAGGGCGTGCCTCCCGGTTCATAAGCAATAATGCCTTTTACTTTGTCCGTACGAATTGCTGTACGCCAGCCAATTGTTCCTCCCATAGAATGAGTAACCAATATTGCGCCGTCCTTCTGCTGCCTGACCAATTCAGCAAGCACATCTGCATTGAGTTCGTTATCCAGCGGCCCAGAACCTATTGTCCAACTCTGTTGAAATGCTTGATAATTATCTTCACCTTGGGGAAATTGGGCGTTAGGAACCGGCTCCCCCTTTTCATCGTAATGCCCCACACGCGAAAGAATGTACAATGTTTTATCCCCGTACATCGGATTACCTGCCCATGGCGTATCAGGAGTTACTGCCTCAGTTGAGAGGTTTGCTTCTCCACTGCGTGGCTGATCAACCAAATATACAGCATAACCTGCCCTAAGAAACATCGTATTAAAACCTTCACGTCCATCAGGGGTAGATTCCCACGTTCGTTTAGACTGTGCTCCACCATGCTGGAAAATCAAGGGCAGCTTTTTAGCCTTGACGGGCTTTTGATATTCTACATAAGCAAAATCACCATAAGCACGCTGGCCTTCCTCCGATAGGAAATTATCTTGCGAGAATTTTCCTGCATGTTGTTTATAACTGCCGCCCACCGTAAAAGAGCCTTGTTCTGCTATGGTTATCGGACTGGCAAATGTCAGATCTGTACTTAAAGATGTAATAAATACTGCTGACATAATGCTACACAATAACTTCTTTTTAACATTCATAACGATGTCCCCCTCACGTTTCAACTCTCAACCAATTCCCACCAAAAACGCCACTAACGGCATAGTAACCACTGCCGCTGCCGTGGTAAGAGCAATGCCTTCTGTGGCCAGCAGGAAGGAATCCTTGTTATATATGGCCGCCAGCATAGCCAGCATATTGCCGGAAGGTGTAGCCAGCGCGCATAATGCAACCGCCAAAAGTACGGGGCTGCTGACAAAGTGGCTAAGCCCCCATAGCGCCAGCGTGGGAAAAATCAGCATCTTCCAAAGGACAAAACCTAACAATGGCCGATTAGTAAGCGCCTTTTTCCAAGGAACATCCGGCAGAGCTGCGCCAATCAGCATCATGGCTAAAGGTGCCGTAAGCCCGCCTGTCATCTGTACGATACGTTCCAAAGCATACGGAAGATGCCAGTCCAGCAGATAAATCACCACGGCTGCCACACAGGCTGCCATGCCGGTATTGCATAGTTCATGCAATTTGAATTGTTTTTTGCGTGTACCTGCGGCCTGCATGGTCTGAATCGCATAGGAATAAAATAATATATTGAACGGAATGATAAAGGCCGTCATGCGGATTACCGCATCAGCACCATACATTCCTTGAATCATGGGCAGCCCCATGAAACCTACATTGGTGAAAACCACCATGACATTGATGATGCCATGATATTTTTTCTCGTACCCCAAAAGATACGGTGTCAGCTTGCCAAAGACCACCACTATAAGAATCACCACCAGGGCAACAAAGAACGCATGCGCCAGCTCTTCGCCCTGCAGCCGTGTTCCACTCCCCACTACTCCGGAGAGAATCAATGCCGGATAGGCAATATTGATAACCAGCGAGGACAGTTGTTTCTGATTTTCATTGCTCATTAGCCCCTGCCTTTTGGCCTCGATGCCCAAAAGCATCAAGCCCAAGAAGATCAACATTTGCTGTAAGACCAATTTTATCTTCCTTCCTCTCATTTCTTTTTCTAAAGTATAGCAGGCGGTAGTCGCTACCGGTCAATAGAAAAAATTATTATCTTCCCAATAACAAAAGCTAAAGCATATATCTGATAAATTTCCTTGTCTTGCGTGCCGCTGGCCTGGGCAAAGGCAGCCTCTGTCATATAGAGGGTATCTGCCTTTTCCCCGGCAATCATCAAAAGCGGCTGATTTATAAGATCCATCCTGTCCTCTACGTCAAAGGCCATGAGTTTCATGAACGATTCCGTGGTATAGCTGCCCGTGGCATTCGGATGACGATAGGAAAGGCAATTAACACGCACTAAATCCTTTCCGAAAGCTTTTCTGCCTCATTGCGGTTCACGACCATCCCCATGTACTTCAAGCCATATAATCCGGCAAAGCGTTGCATAGTATACTCACCAGCCTCCAACATCCATTTCTCCGGTGCAGCCCCCTGAAAGATAAAATACATTTTCTTTCCGGACAAGCCTCCTTTTGGAACTTTGCCATAAAATCTATCCAGCATATTTCGCACCGAGCCGCAAATGTTATGCCAATAAAGTGGCGAACCGATAACAACCACATCCGCTTTTTCAATTTGTGCAATGACATGATCTAACTCGTCACCTTCCAGTGTCTGCCCATACGCATTGATTCTGTAATCTATCAGATTCAATGTTTCAAATTTTTGTTTCTTGAGCAAGGCTCCTGCTATTTTTGCCGTATTCCCATTTTTATTGGGACTGCCGTTTACAAATAAAATTTTCATTCTGCACATCTCCTCATAAACATCTGTCATTCCAGTTCGTTTTTCATCTGTTGCTGCCAAAAACTCACTGCATGCTCTAACCAACCATCTGCCACCGTACCTTCACCCAGGCCAAAACCATGTGACAATCCGGGAAAGACTTCTATTTCAGCCGCTGTTCCATTCGCTTGAATTCGCGCAGTATACTGCTCCATCGTGTGATAGGAGGCAATGCTGTCTGCTGTTCCAACGCAGCTATACGTTGGCGGTTCAGCGCCAGTTACTTCCGATAGCCCTGTATATTGCATGATTACCGTTGCTGGTTTGGGATACTCTTTTTCACCAAAAGCTTTCGTTCCATAAGTCCCCACCCAGGCAGCCATGCGGGCGCCTGCTGAACCTCCCCATAGGGAATAATCACGCACATCTACATTCAGCTCATCCGCATGCTTATGAATAAACGCAATAGCACGAGCCAAATCTTCACAAGCCTCCCTTGCCCCTGGGCGATAGATAATGGCAAAAGCATTATAACCACGTTTAGCTAATTCCTGTGCATGAGGAAAACTATCATGCATGGCACCAACATAAACGAACCCTCCTCCAGCACTAATAATCGCCGTTTTACCTTGTGGACTGCCACGGAAGAAAAATATGCCGGTATCGTTCTTATCTGGATCTTTGGCTTTTTCTGCCGGACTATAGATATCATAAAAGACCTGCTCACCAGCTAAGGTTCTTGCTTTTAATTCATTGACGATGCTAACAGTACGCTCTGGTTTGATATAGCTATACCAAATATAAGCTTTTCCTGCATCATGCAGGGGCGTATGCGGAGGCAATGTCCTGTCAACAGGAAAAATCAGTCTGCCAAATCCTGCAAAAGCAGAATCATTTATGACGGACGAAACTTCCGACTCCAAGGAAAAGGGTTCCTTATTCACTACTAACACACCTTCTGCGTTTGCCTGTGTCATTTCTGTTTTGAAATCACTGCAAAATCTGCCTCCCAAAAGATAAACAAGTCCAGATAAGAAAAGCAGCAGTACAAGACCGGACAACCATAATAATTGAAAATGTCTCATACCAGTTCTCTCTTCCTTTATTTTACATCAGCAAGAGATTTTTTGATCCATTCTTCCATTTCTGCTTTTGCCTCTGTTTGGGAATTCTGTGCTTTACGGCCACGCATTTCCAAACCTGGCAATACTTTTGCTTTGGTGCTTTCTGCTATGAAGCGTTCCGTATTTCCTAAGCCGCTGCCTTCATGGGTACAGAAGGGAATTATCGTCTTACCGGCGAGATTTTCTCTTTCAAGGAAAGTATATACCCCCATGGGCAAATCGCCCCACCAAATTGGATAGCCCAAAAAGATGACATCATATTTACTCATATCCGGCAGTGGGCCATTGATTTCTGGACGCGCATTGTTCTCCTTTTCCTGCTTGGCAACTTCAGTTGCTGGGCGATATTCCTTGGGATAAGATTTAACCGTCTTTATTTCAAACAAATCCCCCTTGGTTATATCCGCAGCCATTTCTGCTAATATACGCGTGTTGCCTTTTTCAATATAGCCGACGCCGGTATTTTCATCTGCCCGGGAAAAATACGCGACTAACACGCGTTTTCCCTGCGCTGGCTCTGCCTGCGTCTGAGCAGCAGGAGTATCAGCAGCAGTCCGATTATCCTGAACTGCCGTTTCTGCTGAGCCACAAGCACCGGCAGTAAGCGCAAAAAGAGCAGCACATAAGAACGTAAATACTTTTTTCACGTCCATCCATCCTTTCTTCTCTCAACATCAACCAATTCCCACCAGAAACGCCACTAGCGGCATAGTAACCACTGCCGCTGCCGTGGTAAGCGCAATGCCTTCTGTGGCCAACAGGAAGGAATCCTTGTTATATATGGCCGCCAGCATAGCCAGCATATTGCCGGAAGGTGTAGCCAGTGCGCATAATGCAACCGCCAAAAAAGACAGTTGTTTCTGATTCTCATTGCTCATTAGTCCCTGCCTTTTGGCCTCAATGCCCAAAAGCATCAAGCCAAAAAAGATCAACATTTGCTGTAAGACCAATTTTATCTTCCTTCCTCTCATTTCGTTTTTTAAAGTATAGCAGGCGGTAGTCGCTACCGGTCAATAGGAAAATAAAATTTTTGAAAAAGTTCTTGACCGGTAGTTGCTACCGTCTGCTAATCTAAGACTCAGATAAATCAACTCATTACGAGGGAGGAAACATTATGGAATTTGTTACGTTAAGCAATGGCATAAAAATGCCGAAAATTGGTTATGGTATCTATCAGGTTACACCGGCAGAATGTGAGCGCTGCGTTCTCGACGCGCTGGATGTCGGCTACCGGGCCATTGACACAGCGCAAGGATACGAAAACGAGCGGGAGGTTGGTGCAGCCATCAAAAAGAGCGGCATTCCCCGCGAGGAAATATTTATCACCACGAAAACCTGGATTTCCATTGGCGGCTACGAGCAGGGCAAGAAGGCCATCGATGCCTCTTTGCAAAAACTGGACACGGATTACATCGATCTGCTGCTGATTCACCAGCCATATAACGATTACTATGGCGTATGGCGTGCCATGGAAGAAGCCTATAAAGCAGGCAAATTAAAGGCCATCGGTGTAGCTAACTTCTATGCTGACCGCCTGATCGATTTACTTAAGCATGCCGAAATTCCGCCAATGGTCGATCAGTTGGAAACACATATCTTTTGGCAGCAGCAGGAAGCTCATAAATACATGGAAAAATACAATGTTGTCCACGAATCCTGGGCACCATTTGCGGAAGGCCGCAATAACTTTTTCCAAACGCCGTTGCTGCACGAAATCGGTGCCAAACATCGCAAGACAGCCGCACAGATTGCCCTGCGCTATCTCCTGCAAAGCGATGTCGTCATCATTCCCAAATCCACACATAAGGAACGGATGCAGGAAAATCTTGATATATTAGACTTCACGCTTGACGAAGCCGATATGAATGCTATCGCCGCTCTAGACCGCAACAAGAGCCTGTTTTTCTACCATAATGAACCGGATACCACTGAGATGCTGATTGGCCTGGAAGGCCGCGTAAAAGTCTATTAAACGAAAAGCCCTTGAGGTATTGGAAAATCCAACCATCAAGGGCTTTTCGTTTGCCTATCTAAAAAACATAATATTACACGCTTTTCCCCATTTCATAGGACTGCTTCTCATAGGGCGAATTTATGGTTTCTCCCTTTTCGTAAACCCCATGGGCCAAAATCACGCCCTTTTCCTCAATACCGGCAAAACAATCGGCAAAACCACGGAAACATTCGAGCGAGCGCTGCATGATGGCTTCACTGTCCTCTGCCGCTGTCAGGATATAATAAAATTCCTTGTTCTTCAGCTCCGTCCAGCGGGGCAACGTGCGATCCAGCATGGTCTTTACCTGACCAGCAATCGCGTAGAAATACACCGGAGAGGCCAATACCAGCACATCGGCCTCAATCATCTTGTCCAGGATTTCCGTCATATCATCCTTTTGGAAGCACTTATGAGTATGCCGACAAACATAGCAAGCGCGACAATAGCTGATTTTCTTGTCATTGATGAAAATCTTCTCAACATCGTGACCAGCCTCTTGCGCGCCTTTCATAAAAGCATCACATAAAAAATCTGAATTGCCTCCCTTGCGGGGACTGCCGGATAAAATCAAAACTTTCTTGCTCATCGTTAAAACTCCTAACATACAATACACAGAAAATAAGATCTTCCTATGACAAAAGCGAAAGCATATCACTTTCGCTTTGCCTATTTAGGAAGATAAAAATGGGGATTATTTATGCAATCATGGCTAGGGGAGCCATGGCTGGCGCAAAAACGGCGCATCCTGCGCCTAACGCCAGCACTAGCTCATCCATGAGCGTCGTTATTGCCTCAAAGATTTTTCTTGAAGAAAGCATCCAGCTTTTTCACTGCTTTGTCTACATATTCCGGTACCCAGTAAGTACGGATATGGCTTGCTCCTTCAATCAGATATACTTCTTTATTATTTGTGCCGCTGGCCTTAGCAAAGGCATCCTTCGTCATGTATAAGGTATCAGCCTTTTCCCCGGCAATCATCAAAAGCGGCTGATTGATAAGATCCATCCGGTCTTCCACGTCAAAGGCCATGAGTTTCATAAAGGATTCCGTGGTGTAGCTGCCCGTGGCATTCGGATGACGATGGGAAAGGCCATAGTACTCGATACCATCCCGATAAAGTGTATTTTCGGGAAGCTCGGCCATTTTGGCACGCAGCTGTTCGTCAGTGGAATTGGGAGGCAGGAAACCTTCATAGACGATTTCGCCTGTCAGTTCCTTTTCCCTGGCCTCTGCCGCTCTTTGGAGACGCTTCTGAATTCCCTGCACATCAGCATCCTGAAAACCATTGCGGCGTACACGCCCGGAGTTGAACATCGACAGCGTTGCTACCGCTTTTATACGCTTATCCGTCTGCGCCGCTGCCAGCGTATAGCCGCCACCGCCGCAGATTCCCAGCGAACCGATACGGGACTTATCCACCTTCTTGAGCGTGGACAGGTAATCTACCATGCCGCTGATATCCTCAATGCGGTTGGAAGGATAATCACGGAGACGCGGCTCACCGCCGCTGGCTCCCTGATAGCGAGCATCGGCAGCCACGGCAATATAACCGAGTTCTGCCAGACGCTGGGCATAGAGCCCTGCTACCTGTTCCTTGCTGCCGCCATTGGGATGGGCAACCGTTACCGCAGCATAGGTCTTGCTGCTTGTTTCATCATAATCCGCCGGCAGATAAAGATTGGCTGCTACCCGGATGCCCTCTACCTCATACTCCACAGGCCGGATATTCACCTTGCCCTTTACGTTTTGCGTAATTGCGCCTCTATACACAAGACCATAGGGATTGATGTTTTGCGCCTGCGCCGAAACCTGTGTATTTACTGTTGCTGCCTCTGCCACATCACCATTAAAGCCCATCGTGATAAAACCTCCCGCTATAACTGCCGCCAACGTCTTGATTACCATTTTCTTACGCATTTCATACCTCCCAAAATCAACGTGCTTTTATCTGTGAACCGCCAAAAACTGCGGACATCTCCATATGGTCAAGCGCCGCATCCAATGCAGCAACTTCCTCCTGCAACAGCTCAATATCCGCAGCCCCGGCGTTTTCCTGCAAACGGTTCAGTTTGCGCGTACCGGGAATGGGCACAATCCAGGGCTTTTTCTCAATCATCCACGCCAGAGAAATCTGCGCCGGTGTAGCATTTTTCCGTTCTGCCGTATCATGCAGCAACTGGAATAAATCGGCATTTTGTGCCGTGGCCTCGGCGCTGAACTGTGGCATGATGCTGCGATAATCCGTCTTATCCGTAAAAGTCTGCCCCTGATAAGCCCCCGTCAGCAGGCCGTTAGCCATAGGCGAAAACGCCACAAGGCCAATGCCCAGTTCTTCCAGCACAGGAAACAGCGGCTCATAGTGACGTGCCATCATGGAATAACGATTCTGCACCGCAGTCAAAGGACATATCGCATGCGCACGGCGGATAGTATCCTCCTTGGCCTCCGAAAGCCCCCAGCGCAGGATTTTGCCTTCTTTAATCAAATCCTGCATGACGCCGGCCACTTCCTCAACAGGTACATTCGGGTCCTGCCGATGCTGGTAATAAATGTCAATATGATCTGTCTGCAGCCGCCGCAGGGAATCCTCCACGGATTTGCGGATAACTTCCGGACGGGCATCGGGAACCACAGGCTTATTGACCGTAGATGCCGTCAAATCAAAATGCACGCCAAACTTCGTGCCGATAACCACCTTATCGCGATAAGGCTTCAGCATCTCGCCCAGCAATTCTTCATTGATATGCGGATTTTCCGGCGTACCATATACCTCAGCCGTATCAAAGAAGGTATAGCCCATATCCACGGCTTTGGCCAGAAGCTTTCCCATTTCTTTCTTATCCGCAGGCGAACCATAACCATGACTCATCCCCATACAGCCAAGCCCTACTGCCGAAACCTGCATATCCTTGCCCAATGTACGATATTTCATAACTTTACCTCCGTATAAATGACTTGTATGTCCTTGCTTTTTATGCTACACTCAAAGCATATCATTCGGTAGTTGCTACCGGTCAAGCACCTTTTTTACATTTTTGAAAAAAAATTGACCAGTCAATTGACCGGTCAATAAGGAAAGGAGTCATACTTATGTATACGATGAAACAGGTCTGCGAGGAAACAGGTCTGGCCTATGAAACCTTAAAGTTCTACTGCAATCAGGGTCTCATCCCCTATGTCAAACGAGACAAAAATAACCGCCGCATCTTTGATGAGCACGACCTGGCCTGGATAAAGAGCCTTATCTGTCTAAAAAACTGTGATATGACCATCGTGGAGATGAAAGAGTACCTGAAGATGTGTATGGCCGGCAAAGACTCCATCCCCGAGCGCAAAATCATGCTGGCCAAAAAGCAGAAGGAACTCAAAGAAAAACTGGCCTCCGTACAGGAAGCCATTGCCTATATTGACTGGAAACAACAGTTCTACGACGACGTGCAAAGCGGCAAAATCGAATATTACAGCAATCTTGTTCCCCCCGCTGATGAAGATAAACAAGCTATCTAAAACAGTTGATAAAATTTACTGAAAACACCTTGGTACATCCTCTTTGCGGCTTCTTTGCAGTTTTTCCGCAGCAGTTGTATTGCCTCCCCTCATAGCCAGCACTACACCGACGGCAATAAGCGCAAAACCGGGCAAAAAAAAGTCGGTCATGGCTTCACCGAGTAATAACCAGCCTAAGATTGTGCCAACGATCGGCTGAAAGAACATAAACAAGCCGCCAATGGATGCATCCATATACGTCAGCCCCTTGCTCCAAAGAACAAATCCTGCCGTGGTGGAAATCATCCCCACATAAAGTACCGAACCCCATATCTGCGGCATGGCCAAAGCCTCATAATTTGCTTCGTTAATCAGCCACCATATTCCATAGGGGCTCAGCACCCAAAACGCGATGAGTACGCTATAAAAAGTCAGCGTAAACACCGAATAGCGGCTGAGCAGTTTCAAGAGTATTGACATCAACGCCCAGGTGATAGCTGCGACAAACAAATAGACACCGCCCAAAAGACTGCCGGTTTGCAGATTCTCCGGGTCAACGACGATTAGCAGCACACCCGCCG
This sequence comes from Selenomonas ruminantium subsp. ruminantium ATCC 12561, assembly GCF_000424065.1. GTDB lineage: Bacteria > Bacillota > Negativicutes > Selenomonadales > Selenomonadaceae > Selenomonas_A > Selenomonas_A ruminantium. Next base: position 852 of record NZ_AUJE01000044.1, on the reverse strand, counting down.
TTGCCAAAACTACAGACAACAGGCGGCTGAAATTAAACCGCTCATGCAGAATCAGGCAGCCGAACACCACCATAAATGCCGGTGTAGCCGCCGTTATCACCGAACCCATCTGCGCTGAGGTCAGCATGGTTCCCGATTCCTGCGTGACAATGGAGAGCGTTTGACCGGTCAACGCAGAAATAAGCAGGAGTTTCCAGTCCTTGCGCTCAATTTTCCAGGAAGTTTTTTGATACAACATGATAAGCACTAGCGGGACCAGCGCCACACCGTACCGCAGCCAAACCAAAGCCACAGGCGTAATCACGCCTACGGTCAGGCGGACTGCAATAAACATAGCGCCCCAAATACTGCCGGCCAGCGACAATAGCAGCGAGCCAATTAGTAAATTACGCAAAAATATTATCTCCTTAACTTCTCTTAGAATTACGTGGTTATTATGCTGTATTTATAAGCAATCTTAACAAATATTGTTAAAGATTTTTACAAATTTTATTGTTCATTAACTGCTCTCGACAAGCTGAGTATCGGATAAGTCCGCACCAAGCAAGCGGTCTACGCAGCAACTACTACAACCGGACGCAGCACTACGCCCTCTATCCCGTCTGCCGAAACATTCGGGAATACTTTTCTCATTATCTGGAAAGCTCCATTGACATCAGCATTTATGAGTCTGCCATTGTTTGCACGGAACAGTCCGCGATGTATCCTGCGAGTCTTGTCATAGTTTTCCTTTACCGGGGCTTCTTTATCCAGGAATGATGTACCGCTCGTATAGCTTTCTTCCGTCAGGATGACCGCTATGCCTCGTTCTCTTGCTTTGTACTCAATCATCTGGATAAGTCTGGCAAAAGG
>NZ_AUJE01000043.1 GCF_000424065.1 Selenomonas ruminantium subsp. ruminantium ATCC 12561 | reverse complement strand
GATATGCACATGGTCTTGGTCGTGATTCCATTTCTCCAACGTAATGTTGTATGATGAGCCAATGCGAACAAAAATATCTTTAGCATATTGGCTCATTCGGTCAGAGAATACCTTGCGACGATACTTCACTACCAAAACCAGATGATAATAGAGTAAGAACACTGAATGGTTATTGTTATCTAATTCCATAGTATAATAAGTCCTTTCTCTTTTATGACTGATTATACTCCCCAATAAGACAAAAAGCAATTGTATGGCTCAATTACTTATGTAAATTCGCCATACCCGCCTTCATCCCCCACCTAAGAGGTGGAGGACTTCTCGCGGGTTAGGTTAAAGACAAAAAAATAGTGGGCACTTCCCACCTTAGCGGGTAGTGCCCTTTTTCCATATTTCCATCATGCGACCCCGGCAGTCTCACCAGCAATACCACGGCCATCGAGCCATTCAGCTACTACCTGCCGTTCAACAGACTTGCGGCCCATCTGAACCAGGTCGTCCATGTCATTTCCGCCTGCATAAGACTTAAAGTCACTGTAACCTAAGAGTTTCGCAGCCTTGGTGAACTGTTTGACGCGAACAGGGATAAAAACTTCTTCCATCCATTGCGAACAAATTTGTACTTTCATGATTTATCTCTCCTTGTATCAAAAACTCGTGACTTCACTGATTTGCGATGGAATAACCATCCACGGCATTCCCATCAGCTTGTCACTGCAAGTACAATCCCCTGTAACTTGCTTCTTGAGCTCCTTCTACAAAGTATATCGATATTTTCTGAAAATACTTAAGGGCTTTTTGATGAAAATATGGAAAAATTTTCAGATACTTTTCAGTTTTACATATAAGCTTCAATTACTGATGCACCTTAATTTTACTCCTTCCCTCCGCTCTTGTCAATATGTTTTTAAGATATTTTATTATCTGACTATTTACGACATGAATACAGCCTTCCCCAAAGGGAAGGCTGCTAAATTACTTCATTCCAATGGCACGACTTCACGCTGCCGCTGGGTAAATCTTATCGTTTGTTCATAGCCATAAGAGCGGGCATAGTTCACTGCCTCATCGTGGTAAGCACCACAATCCTCTGGTTTATGCGCATCTGAGGTGATGACAATCGGCAGCCCCTCCCGCGAAGCTACGCGCATAAACTTATAGTAGGGCGTAATCTCCGCAATGGGATAGCGGTAGAACGTCCCCGTATTGACATCCACCACCATATTGGCCTTTTTTAATGCCGCCACTGCGCGAATCAGATACGGCGTGGCATCAAATTCAGGAATATAGTGGAACAAACGGATATTGTAGGGATGGCCCAAAACGTCATAGAGACCGGACGCCGCCAGTTTTTCGACCTCCTGCGTGTACGCCTCATACACATCAGCCAAATCTTCCTTATCCCATTGCGCCATGATTTCTGCCGAATCATACGCCCAGCCATTCAAGAAGTGCACTGAACCAATCACATAATCAAACTTATAGTCTTTCAGGATATCCCGCACAGCATCCTGATTCTGGAAATTGCACACCTCTATGCCGGTCTTGACCTTATGCTTCTTCTTAAGCTTGGCCATAAAGGCAAAGTATTCATCTAAAGTATATTTGAACTTATTCGTCTTGAGCCATTTTTTCTGAAACTGTCCAATAAAACTGTCGTCCAAAATCAGATCATCGTAGTAGAGGCTCTCAAATTCCGGGAAGGTATGGGAGTGTTCCGAAATGCCGATTTCTTCCAGCCCTAAAAGCTTTGCCTGATGGAAAAAGCCTTCCACCCACTCCTCATCATAGGAGCCTTTTTCAAAATGCATATGATAATCTGCCCGCATATTCTCACCTCACCCGCATAAACCGTCATCAATCAGCTTCTGTATTCCCTGCAAAACACCGTATTCCCTGTTGCTGGCCGTCTGATAGCGGGCCAGTTCTTTTATTTTGGGGTGGGCATTGGCCATAGCAAAGCTGTAATAAACAGAACTCATCATCTCGGCATCGTTCATAAAGTCACCAAAGGCTGCACATTCCATAGGCGCAATGTGCAGCTTTTTCTGCACCTGCTGAATGGCAATGCCCTTATTGATGTCAAAATTCATCACATCAACCCAGTAATCGCTGGACAAGGCAATCTGGAACGGCCCGGCAAATTTCTGCAAAGCAGGCATAATGCGTTCGCCTGCCTTCCCGGTAGCATCAAAGAAAGATGCCTTTATCATTTCATCGTCTACATCCTCCCAGCTGTCCACCACAGCCGAGTGCGTATAATACTTGTTCAGCTCTGCCGCAAATTCATCTGTCATGCGATTTTTACAGACATAGGCATCTTTTTTGCCACAGAACACTTCGTAAATCCCCGGCAATGCCGCCGTGGCCTGCAAAGCTTTCAGCCCCAACGGACGCTGCATAGTGCTGGAAAAAAGTTCTTTGCCATGATACCGTACCATCGTCCCGTTTTCCGCCAGAAATAAGAATTCATCTTCATAGCCTTTGAATGTATCGAGCAGGGAATAATACTGCCGGCCCGAGCAAGGCGCAAAAATCACACCCTTTTCCTTTAGCTGCCGGGCAATATCCGCAAACCCTTTTGGCAGGCGGCCATTTTCGTCCAATAATGTACCATCCATATCCGACATGATCAGTTTAATCATTCAACCACCTCGTTATCCTTGAAAGCAATCATTCTCATTATAACGCGCCCGCCCGTCCTTGACTAGAAAAATATTTACAGACATAAAAAAGCCTTCCCGAAGGAAGGCCTTTATGATTTACCAAATGAACAGACCGGCAATACCTGCGGACAGCAGGGAAACTAGAATACCGGACAGGAGCATATATCCTACATTGCGGGAAATGAGCTCATTCTTGTCATCGTCCACCAAACCTTTGAAGCAGCCAATAATCATACCCAAAGTGGAGAAGTTAGCAAAGGAGGTGACAAATACGGTGAGCACGCCCTGCATGTGCACGCTGAACTGGCTCATGATATCCTGTACGCTGAGCATAACCACGAACTCATTGGTTACCAGTTTCGTACCCATGTACTGTGCCAGCTGGAAAGCTTCCCCACTCTCCAGACCCATCAACCAGGCAAAGGGGAACATGACACAGCCGAGAATATTTTCCAAGGTAACTGCCGGATGAATCAACACCAGAAGCATATCGATGAGTTTTGCCAACGCGACGAACGCGATAACGTTAGCGCAGATGATGAGTACCAGACGGCCTGCGCCCAGAATGGAGTTACCAAGGAAGGAGAAGAACGGCTCACGTTCTGCACCATCATCATTTACACGAGCAACGGTATCTTCTTCTTCGGAAATTTTTACCGGATGAAGAATGTTCGTAACGATAAGCGCGTTGATAACGTTCAGAGGAATAGCCGTGATAATGAATTCACCAGGCATCATCTTGGTGTAAATACCAACCATTGCAGCTGTAATGCAGCTCATGGACATCATGGCCAGCGTCAGGCAGCGGTCAGCTTTCATGCGCTTCAGCTGCAGGCTGGATACAGCCAATGCTTCCGTGTTCCCCAGGAACATCATTTCAATGGCAAAGAACGATTCAAACTTCGGTGCATGCGTCAGGAAAGCCAACGCCTTGCCTACCCATTTGATGACAAAGGGCAGTACGCCGATATAAGTCAGGATATCAAACATCGGTACAACCAAAAGGATTGGCAGCAATGCAGAAGTAAAGAAGTTCATCTGCGGAACATGTACCCAATCCGGGAAAGCAAACGCAATACCTTCATAAGCCACGCTGATCAGCCAGTTAAAGCCGGCAGCAGCTGCCACAATAATCTCGCGGCCAATGGAGAAGGATGTCAGAAACCAGGCCAAAAATACGTTAAGTGCCAAAAGCGCTCCTACGCAGCGCCACTGAATAGCATTACGCTTTTTGGATAGCAGGATTCCGATGCCTAAAAATACGGCAACACCTATTAAGTTTACAACTAGTAACATTATAAATTCCCCTTTGATGATTTATAGATTGTAGGACATGTGTCCTATTGTCGCACAAATCATATGTACTTGTCAATAAGTTAAAATTCCGTAAAGGCATAAGGCATAAGTTCTTCAAGGGTAACTACCTTTACATCGCCTTTCAGATTGGCCATGATGATTTTGGGAATCTTAAACTCCACCATCACCTGGCGGCAGGCTCCGCATGGTGAGCAAGGCCCCGGGGTATCGGCAATAAGGGCAATGGCCTCGAACTCCTGTTCCCCTTCAGAAACCGCCTTGAAAATAGCGGTGCGCTCTGCACAGTTCGTAACAGGAAAACTGGAATTTTCCACATTGCAGCCGCCGTATACATTCCCTTTTTTCGTCAGAACCGCCGCACCAACTTTGAATTTGGAATAAGGACTATAGGAAAATTCCCGGTATTTTTTCGCCGCAGCGATTAATTCTTTATCCTCCACTGTAAAAACTCTCCTTCAATACATAATTATTTGATAATTCTCTGTAAAACGACTACCCCTTTCCATGGGCAGGGGCAGCCGTCTGTAAATGCTTAGTATTTTTCTACTTTATCTTTTTCTACGCGGGCATATACCAAAGGCTTCTTTTCCGGAGCGCTGCTGCCGATGACTACCGCTTCACGGTACATATCCTCAGCACCCTTCAGAGCTTCTTCCTTCGACGTGTAGAGGGTAACGAGTACATCGCCCTTCTTTACTTCATCACCATATTTCTTATGGAGAATCAGACCAGCAGAGAAATCGATATCGCTTTCCTTGGTTTCACGGCCAGCCCCGAGGACTACAGACATTTCGCCGATAGCTTCTGCGTTCATCTTGGTGATGAAACCATCTTTTTCGGCCTTGATTTCGCCTTTGAAGGGAGCCTGTGCAAACTTGCTGTAATCGCGCAGCACGCTGTCATCGCCGCCCTGTTCCTTAACCATCGTGCAGAAGGTTTCAAAAGCAGAACCATCTTCAATAGCTTTTTCAGCCATCTTGCGGCATTCTTCCGGCGTGCCTTTGCCCACCAAATAGAGCATATTGGCGGCCAGCTGCAGGGAAACTTCCGTCAGATCCTTCGGACCTTTGCCCTTCAGTACGTCCATGGACTCGATAACTTCGAGGCTGTTGCCGATGCCCAGGCCCAGCGGCGTATCCATATCCGTAATCAAAGCAACCGTGCGGCGGCCTGCACCTTCACCGATAGCCACCATGGTCTGTGCCAGTTTGATGGAATCATCCAGCGTCTTCATGAAGGCACCGCTGCCGGTCTTTACATCGAGCAGGATGCAGTCGCTGCCTGCAGCCAGTTTCTTGCTCATGATGGAAGACGCAATCAGAGGAATGCAGTCAACCGTAGCCGTTACATCGCGGAGTGCATAAAGTTTCTTGTCTGCCGGAGCAAGGTTGCCGGACTGACCGATAAGGCTGATGCCGCATTTATTCACCGTATCGAAGAACTCCTTGCGGTCAAGTGCCGTCTTATAGCCCGGAATGGATTCCAGCTTATCTACCGTGCCGCCGGTATGGCCAAGGCCGCGGCCGCTCATCTTGGCTACCTTGCCGCCGCAGGCTGCCACAATTGGTCCAACAATCAAGGTCGTCTTATCGCCTACACCGCCGGTAGAATGTTTATCAACCTTTTTGCCGGCAATAGCGGACAGGTCAATCATATCGCCGGATTTAGCCATTACCATCGTGAGCTGGGTGATTTCATGGTCATTCATGCCCTTGAACCAGATAGCCATCAGCATGGAAGACATCTGATAATCAGGAATCTCACCTTTCACATAGCCATCAATCATGTATTGGATTTCTGCATCCGTCAGTACTTCGCCATGTTTCTTTTTGGTAATCAGGTCATACATTCTCATAGTAGAAAAACCTCTTTTCCATAGATGTAAAATTAATCTTTGATAAAGCGCGGGAGCAGACTCTCGCCCTTCGTTTTCAGGTCACAATCAAACATATCGGAAATGGTAGCGCCAATCATAGCAAAAGTAGGATAAGTACCTAAGTTAACGCCTTCCTTGACATGCTTGCCATAGATAAGCAGAGGGATATATTCACGCGTATGGTCGGTACCCGGAGCTCCCGGATCGCAGCCATGGTCAGCGGTAATCATCAGCACATCGTCATCACGCATCTTGGCCATGAACTCGCCGAGCTGCTTGTCAAACACCGTAGCAGCCTCAGCATAACCATCGATATCACGGCGATGACCATACTGCATATCAAAATCTACGAGATTGACAAAGCACAGCCCCTCAAAGTCCTCATCCATCACCTTTAAGGTCTTTTCCATGCCGTCTACGTTGTCCTTGTTGATGCCCAAGGAGCGGCTGACATTACGGCCGGCAAAGATATCGGAAATCTTGCCTACACCAATGGTGTCCAGTCCTTTGCGGCGCAAAGCGTCCATCATCGTATCCCCTGTGGGGTCAAGCGAGAAGTCATGACGGCGGGAAGTGCGGGTGTAATTGGGATATTCACCAACATAGGGGCGGGCAATAACGCGGCCTACACCATGTTCACCCTGCAGGATTTCACGAGCCGTCTTGCAGTAGCCATAGAGTTCATCTACAGGCACATCCGCTTCATTGGCGGCAATCTGGAACACGCTGTCAGCGGAAGTGTAAACGATAAGGCCGCCAGTCTTTTCCTGTTCCTGACCATAATCGTGGATAACCGCCGTACCGGAATAGGGCTTGTTGCAGAGAATCTTCTTGCCAAACGCTTTTTCCAGCTTCTCAATCAGGTCAGCAGGGAAACCATCGGGGTATGTCGGCATAGGACGCTCGGACACGATACCGGCGATTTCCCAATGCCCCGTGGTGGTATCCTTGCCGCGGGAAAGCTCACGCAGGCGGGCAAAAGAGCCTAGCGGCTTTTCCACCGGCTGGCCGCAGCCTACGCCGTCAATATTGAACAAGCCCAGCTTTTTCATGTTCGGTGTATCGTACTTATCCGAACCCACAATAGATTTCAAGGTGTTGCAAACGCCATCACCAAAGTCGGCGGCATCCGGTTCCTGACCGATGCCATAGCTGTCCAAAACAATAACAAACGCTCTTTTGAACTTACCCATTATTTATCCACCTCGTCCTTCAGCACTTTCACCGCAGCACTTGCACCCAGACGCGTGCAACCGGCTTCGATAAAGCCGACCATTTCCTCGCGGGTATGAATGCCGCCAGCAGCCTTCATCTGTACGCCTTCACCGATGTGTTCCTTGAAGAGCTTGATATCTTCAAGCGTTGCTCCCTTGGAGCCAAAGCCCGTAGACGTCTTGATGAAATCAGCACCAGCTTCCGTCACACACTTGCAGGCCGCGATTTTTTCCTCTTCCGTCAGGAAGCAGGTTTCTACAATGACCTTCAGCACACGCTCACCGCACAGACGCTTCAACGCACGGATTTCTTCGGTAACATATTCCGTTTCCCCTGCCTTGAGCATGCCAATGTTGATGACCATATCGATTTCTTCCGCACCATCAGCCAGCGCCTGTGCCGTCTCAGCAATCTTAGCAGCCGTGTTGCAGTTGCCGTTCGGGAAACCAACAACCGTGGCAATCTTCAACTTACCACCGTAGTTTTCCCGGATTTTCGTGATAAAACAGGACGGAATCATAACCGTAGCCGTATGATACTTTACAGCTTCCTCACAGATTACTTTTATATCTTCCCACGTAGCCGTCTGCTTAAGCAGTGTATGGTCAACCTTGGACAAAATTTCCTGTGCGTTCATTGTATAGCCTCCTAATCATGAAACCAACGGGAATTTTTCTCTTCATTCCCTTTCGTTGCTCTTATTGTATCGCAATTTATCGCACAATAAAAGGACACATGACTCCATATGCCCTCATTATCGTATAAAATTATTCAGGGATTACCTTACTCTGATTCGAGGTTCAAGACGGAGAACAGGGGATACCTTTCGTCCGCTTAGACAGGCTTGTCAAACGCTGCCGAAAGGTATCCCCTGTTCTCCTCTTGTTCTCGCCCTAAATGCGCATAATCCTACCGCTTGCAACAAATAGCGGTCTGCCTTTGCATTGTATATTAACTCGCTACGTCAATATACAATGCACTAAGCCCGATGGCTGATAATGCTTTTCCGCAGCTTTTGACAAGCCTGTCTATAACGAAGGAAAAGTATTATCAGCCATTGGGCGTCTTAACATATAGATATAATCCTCTGTCAGGCCAGTTCCTTCCCAGCCGCTAACCGCGCTTCGTACTCCCGGTCAAGTATCCCTAATATCACAAGGTTCTCATACTTTCCATTGGTAATGATGGTTTCGCGAATCAAGCCTTCGCGCACCATGCCTTCCGACTCATACAGGTGCAGCGCCCGCTCATTATAGTCCTTGCAATCCAGCCAGGCCCGATGGAATTTTTTCACCGCAAAACACCATTTCTTGATAAGCTGCATGGCCTCATGCCCATAGCCCATGCCCTTTTTGGCGATAATCACATGCGTCCATTCCATTTCCTTGGCGTCCGTCTTTAAGCCTGCCACGAGAAAATAGCCTACGGGTTCCCCCGACTCTACTTCCTCCACAATCACATCCATGGAAGCCTCGCCCTTGGTGATGACACTCGTATGAAAATCCCGGTCAAACGGCACGATAAACGGCAGATTATCCTCCGCATATTCCAAATCCATGATAAAATCCAAATCCGTCTCCACCGCCCGGCGCAGCCGCAGGCGTGGTCCGACAATTAAAATTTCAGCCATAAAATTCCCCTTACTATTATTTTTTACTTATAGTATAATGAGAGAGATTTTTTATTTCAAGCAAATATCGCAAGGGAGGAATTACTTTGCTCAATATGGACTGGATAAAATGGATTGACTGGACGCACCTTTTGGAAATGCTCATTGTGCCCCTATGCATTCTGACAGCGGCACTCACGGTGGGCATCATGCTCAACCGTATGATTAAAAAGCGTGTCATAAACCGCATCAATACAGACGAAACCTCCTGGCAGGGCATCTTAATCAATGCCCTGCAGGGCGTACCGATTTCCTTCTGTTTGGTCGTCGGCCTTTACTGGATTGTCAACACCATCGACATCATTGAACCTCTGGTAAAGATTTTTTCCTACATTCTCTTTACCGTGATCATCTTCACCATCACCCGGGTTATTGCCCGCACGGTCAGCGGCGTTATCGATATGCAAATCGAACGTTCCCAGCAGACCATGCCTAAGACCACGCTCTTAACGGCTATCATCAATGGCATCATCTATGCTATGGGCGTACTCGTCGTACTCCAATACTACGGCATTTCCATTGCCCCCATCCTCACCGCTTTGGGTGTCGGTGGTATGGCCGTGGCACTTGCCCTGCAGGAAACGCTCGCCAATATCTTCTCCGGCCTGCACCTGATTCTCTCCAAGCAGCTGCGCTTGGGTGACTATATTCATCTAAGTTCCGGCGAGGAAGGCCGCGTCACCGACATCACCTGGCGTTTCACCACCATCGTTCCGGTGGGCGAAGGCAATATGGTCGTCATTCCGAACCAGAAAATCGCCTCCTCCATCATCACCAACTACAGCATGCCCCGCCACGATATCATCATCAAAATCCCCGTGGGCGTGGCCTATGACAGCGATTTGCAAAAGGTCGAAGATGTAACTCTCGAAGTTGCCCATCATGTGCTGGAGTCCCTCGGCGAAATAATTGATGACAACCGCCAGCCGGCTGTGCGTTTCTACAACTTCGGCGAAAGCAGCATCGACTTCAACGTGCTCCTGCACTCCGCCCGCTTTGATGACCAGTTCCGCCTCAAGCACGAATTCATCAAAGCCCTGACGGCCCGCTTCCGTCAGGAAGGCATCGAAATCCCCTTCCCGATTCGGACAATTATAAAACAGCCAAACTAACTACTCACTACTCCCCGCCGCCCAAGGAAGTTCGCTATTTCTTTTCGTTCTTTCCTTTGTGCCAAAGAAAAGAGCCTCTACCTTTCCAAGTTATTCACAAATTCCCCTTCAGGCAATTTGTGGATAACTTTTTTTCTGCCTGTATCACAGGCCTCCCCACCTTTTTCCTTGTGGATAACCCCGTGCATAAACAACTACATATAGTATTCCATATTGACGAACCACCATACATATTGTATAATTTCCTTACATTCACCACTTATTGTGGTTTGCTTTGAACACACCCCAATGGGTCTTATAAATACTAAAGGATAGGTGATTATCATGATGGTAAATGATGTAGTAGTAACCGTTGATGGTCTCAGCGACATTACGGAAGCCGAAATCGCACAGTATATCGGTTATGTAGAAGACCAGACCAAGGAAAAGGTCAACGAGCTGACTTTGACCCCCGCCGCTGACGGACAGATTCATCTGGATTATGTGCTCCAGCCGCAGAAATTCGAGCGCATCCGCCGCATTACGGGCTATCTCGTCGGCACCATTGACCGCTGGAACGATGCCAAGCGCGCCGAGGAACATGACCGCGTAAAGCACACGGTCATGCATTGATATGAAAATACGCATTGCCGGTATCGTTGAGGATTCCATTGTCGACGGCGAAGGCTTTCGTATAACCGTCTTTACCCAGGGCTGTCCCCATAACTGCCCCGGCTGCCATAACCCCAACACCCACCCTGCCACAGGCGGCAGGGATGCCGATACAGCAGAAATCATCAATCTTATCGATAATAATCCCCTGCTCGATGGCATAACCTTCAGCGGCGGAGAACCCTTTCTCCAGCCCTCCCCCCTGACAAAACTAGCCCGCGAGGCCCATGCCCGCGGGCTTGATGTTTGGAGTTATACCGGCTACACACTGGAAGAACTCAACGCCAAAAAAAATCCCGCCATCGACGCCCTGCTGCAGGAAATCGACGTCCTCGTAGACGGACGCTACGACGAAAAACAACGCGACCTGACCCTGAACTTTCGCGGCTCCGCCAACCAACGCATCATCGATATGAAGGCCTATCGCAAAACGGGGAAGATTCGCCTTTTGGACATCTAATGAGGTCGTTCGTTCGTAGTACGCCGCCAGCGGCCATGCTTGCCACGCTCTGCTCGGCGGCTCGCTAAAAAATCTCCTTTGCCTTTTAATTAAGCATGCCTAAAAGTCAAAACTCGCTGCGCTCAAACAGTAGACTTTTAGACATGATATTAAGGTAGGCAAAGGAGATTTTTCTTTACGCTCGCTCGCCTGACGCTTCGCTTAGGCAAGCACGGCCGCTGGCGGCTAGTTGTCGCTTTCCGCCTCACCTTATCAAGCTGCATTAGAATATCCTCGCCATGGGGCTTGGAAAACGGACTGACATCACGCTTAATTACCATACTTATTACCTCATTTTCAGCGAGGAATACTCGTGTACCGTCCAACGGATAATTACACTTTTAGCGATATCTCACTAAAAGAACGATAAAACTCGGATTGGTAATACACAAAATGCAATTGTCAATCAGATACTACACTAGGTTGGCATGGTCTTCTGGCTGGGCGGCTGAGGGCTGTTCTAAGCGACGCGTAGGATGATTCGCGTTAAGAAAATTATTTTTGTCCACCACCTAAAAAAACGCAAAGCACTTTTGTTTGAACGCAGTGAGTTTAAGTGCTTTGCGTTTTTATTATGACAAAAATAATTTTTAGCGAATCATCATAGCAGAGCGTGAACAGCCCTCAGCCGCCCCGCCAGCCACAAACCCCCGAACTACTTAACTACAAGCACCGGACATTTCGCCTGTTCCACGATATACTGGCTGACGCTCCCCAACAGCACGCCTTTGACAATGCCAAGCCCCCGGCTGCCCATAATGATTAAATCAATATCATTGGACGAAGCAAAATCCAGAATCACCACGGCCGGCGACCCGGTTTCCGAAAATGCTTCCTTCTCAATTCCCGAAGGCACCATTTCCATGGCCCTATCCAAAATGACATTGCCCGCCTTGGTCACGGCCTCCAAAATCGCATCGGACAAGCAGGCATTAATTGCCAGCTGATTGATATTGGCCACATAGAGGAAGTTGAGCTTTGCCTCACAGACCTCGGCCATGGCAATAGCCTCTGCCACTGCGCGGTCTGAACCTTCCGAGCCATCTACCGGCACAAGAATATTTTTCATCATAAAGATTACCCCCTCTAATGTTATTTAACCACCATCACAGCTGTCTGTGCCCGTTCCACTAACTCCTGACTGACACTGCCTGCGAAAAAGCCTTCCACAACACCAAGCCCGCGGCCACCAGTCACGATTAAATCCGGCAGGCTTTCCTCCGCAAACTGCAGGATTTCCTCAACCGGTATACCCGTACGGCAATGATACGCATAAGCCACATTCTCCAGTCTGCAGTCTTCAACCATGCTCTTTGTCGCCGCTTCATCACTGCGCACATGGCCGGCAATTTCATCCGGCAGCCAGCTTTCCTCCTGCGCATCTGTCTCACTTGTAAAATACGTCACATGCAAAATATCCAGCTTTGCTTGCATCTCCTGAGCCAGATTAGCCGCAAACAGCAAGGCACGCCGTGAAGTATCGGACGCATCCACCGGCACCAAAATACGGGATAACTTCATCTCATCAACCTCCCCGTAAAGATCATCTACTTAGTATTTCGCGCCCCCGCTTATAAAATCCTCCCTCAAAGCTCAGAAAATACATTGACATTTTCTCACGGATAATGCTACACTAAATAGAACATTTTTGTTAATAATTCACCGTAAAAATAAACTTTATGTAAACAATTAAAGTTTAGGAGGTTCTATTATGTCTAAAGAAAAAAACAGCCAGCCCAATAATACCGAAATCGTCGAACAGACCACCATCGCCGGCGTTTATCAGGCCGCCCGCAACTTAGAAGGCATTGTCCGCAAAACCCGCCTTATTGAAAGCGACTTTTTCTCGGAACTGTCCGGCAACAAAGTCTACCTGAAGCCCGAAAACCTCCAGCATACCGGTGCCTTCAAGCTGCGCGGCGCGTACAATAAAATCAGCCAACTCACCTCCGAAGAACGGGCTAAAGGCGTAATTACCTCCTCAGCCGGCAACCATGCCCAGGGCGTAGCGTTCGCCGCCCAAAAACTCGGCGTCAAGGCCGTTATCTGTATGCCTGCTACCACCCCAATTCTCAAAGTCGAAGGCACCAAAGCACTAGGCGCTGAAGTCGTGCTCCACGGTGACGGCTTTGACGATGCTTACGCCTACAGTTTGGAACTCCAAAAACAGCATGGCTATGTCTATATCCACCCCTTCAACGATTTGCAGGTGCTCTTAGGACAGGGCACCACGGCGCTCGAAATCATCGACGCCTGCAAGGACATTGACGCCATTCTCGTGCCCATTGGCGGCGGCGGCTTTGCCTCCGGCGTGGCCCTGGCGACCAAACTCGTCAATCCCGACATCAAGGTTATCGGCGTAGAACCCGAAAACGCGGCCTGCATGAAGGCCGCCTTCGCTAAAGGTAAAATCACCACCTTAAAATCCGCCGACACCGTAGCCGACGGCTGTGCCGTAAAGACTGCGGGCACGCTCACCTATGAATTCTGCAAAAAATACCTCGACGACATCATCACCGTTTCCGAAATGGAAATCATGGGCGCTTTGTTATCGCTCATTGAAAAACACAAACTCATCGCCGAAGGCGCAGGCGTGCTCTCCCTTGCCGCCCTCTCCAAACTCCCCTTCAAGGGCAAAAAAGTAGCCGCCATCGTCAGCGGCGGCAATATCGACATCTCCACGATTTCCGCCCTGATTGAAAAGGCAAAAATCGCCCGCGGCCGCGTCTTCTGCTTTGGCGTACTCCTGCCGGATAAACCCGGCCAGCTCCTAAACGTCGCCCGCATCCTCGCCGAAGAAAACGCCAACGTCATCGAACTCAACCACAACCAGTCCAAAGTGACCGACAGCTTCAAGAAGGTAATACTCGAAGTCACCTGCGAGACCAACAACGAAGAACACATCCAGCGCATTACCAAAGCCCTGCATGATAACGGGTATGAGCTGGATAGAATTTATTAAAAATAATAGACCTGCGGGATTCGCAGGTCTATTTAGCATCATCCAAGCAGCAAACACTGCACCAGCCCTGCCACCCCAAACACGATAAATATCGCTGCCGACACTTTTTGCATGGTCGGGGGCGATATTTTCTTTTGCAGGTAGTTGCCGGCCACGAGCCCCATACCGTCAGCAATGATCATTCCGGCTACAGCCCCCGCAAAGACCCACAGCCAGCTGCCCATCTCGGAGGCAAGTGCCACGGCGGCGAGCTGGGTTTTATCGCCCATTTCGCCGATGATAAAGGTCATGGCCACGGTCATCACGGGGCCGAAGCGGCTGGCCTTGCACTCTTCTTCCTCCTCGCTTTCGCCTTTCAACGACCAAAGACCGAAGCAAATAAAGAGCACGGAGGCGGCGATGGTCATTTTCTCGGCTGGGATAAGGCTGCCAATAGTCGCGCCTACAGCCACCGCCAGCCCATGCACGACCAGGATTCCCAAAGTCATGCCAATGAGGACTGCCCGGCTGGTATACCGGCCTGCCAGCGCCATCACGAGAAACTGGGTTTTATCGCCCATTTCCGCAAAAAAAATCAATAAAAATGCTGCCCAAAATGCTTCCATCACTACACTCCTAATTTTACACAATTTCATTCCGTATAACACAACTTTGCTGATTCACGAGCAGGAAACACCCTCTTTTTGTCGAATATGATGTTAGAGGTGATATCATGAGAGCAATTGTGCATTGGAAGAATGGTTCTTCTGTAAATGTTGACGATATTTTAACCATTCGCTACATAGACAAAGATGGGCAAAAATTCCTGCAGAGCAATGATTTGAGTTCCTTTCAATTTCAAGGAATTGATTCTTTTTCATTCTTTACCAAAAAAGGATTGATGCTCTTTTCTGTAGCAGAAGTTCTCTATATCGACTTCCGCGCGCGTTAGGAACTGGCAATAAATAAAATTACCGTCAAATCTAAAATTTATTTATGAACAGTTCCTTAGCCTTCGCCATACGAAAAAATCCTTGTCAAAGCCAATGCCATGACAAGGATTTGTTTTTTGCAAATGGTGCCTTCGAGCGGAATCGAACCACTGACACGGGGATTTTCAGTCCCCTGCTCTACCAACTGAGCTACAAAGGCAAAATGGCGACCCGAAGGGGACTTGAACCCCTGACCTCCGCCGTGACAGGGCGGCATTCTAACCAACTAAACTACCGGGCCATGTGACTGTGTCACTTACAGGACATAATTATACGGATAAAACCGTCTGTTGTCAATAGCTTTTCACAAAAATTGATAAAAAAATAACCTTTCGCAACGAAAGGCTATTTTCCTCTTTAGTTCAAGGCTTCGACAAACTTCTTCAAGTCTTCTGCAGCTTTGGTTACGCGGGACAGGTTCGCCGTGATTTCTTCCGTGGAAGCGGCCTGTTCCTCACTGATGGAACCGGTGGTTTCGATGGTCTTGGAAATGCCCTCAACCGCCTTGTTCATTTCATTCAGCGTGGACTGAATCTTTTCCGTTGCTTCGCGGGACTGTTCGGCAAGTTTACGCACTTCTTCTGCTACGACGGCAAAGCCACGGCCCTGTTCACCAGCGCGGGCTGCTTCGATTGCGGCATTCAGGCCCAACAGATTGGTCTGACCAGCAATGTTGGTGATGAAGTCAATGACCTTGATGGTATCTGCATTCTTTTCCTGCAGAAGTTTTGCCTGCTCTACCGACTCCTGACCTGCCTTGGCCAGCGCACTGGCACTCTTAGCCACCTGTTCAACTGCCTCGTAAACGGTCTGGGTTGAAGTTGCGATTTCTTCGATTGCTGAAGACAAGCGCGCATTGATTTCTTCCCTGTTCTTGATATCCTCTGCCATTTATAATCCTCCCCCATCTTAATAATTACCCTGCAAGGTTAAGGCCTTCATTATATCATGTATTATGTCTTGCTCTTTTTTAATTCCACACACACGGCCAAAAACCTTCTTTTCCGTGAAAAATTTTTAACAGAATTAACAAAAGGATTCTTCGCCCCCAAAACCGAATATTTAGGTAATGGAATCGAACGAACAAGGAAGGAACGAGTTATGGAGAATGGTATTTCCTTATATCCCGGACAGGGCATCCCTTGGGACGAAAGCACCGCCATTATCGAAGCAGCTGCCGCCAGCAATCTGAAGCGGCTCTTTATTTCCCTGCCTGAATACGATTGTGACTTAGGAGACATCAAGAGGGAGTTGTCTGTAATCCTGCAGACTGCCCGGCAGCATAATCTGGAAGTCATTGCCAATGTCACCCCCTATGCGATGGAACGACTTGAACTGCGGGAGTTAAGCCCCTCGCTGTTCCGTATGTGGGGCATAAAAAAATTGCGGCTCGCCGAAGGCTTTTCCCCGGAAGAAATTGCCCCCCTATCGCAAAACCGGCAGGGCATCCGCATTGTCCTCAATGCATCTACCGTCACGCATAAACTATTGGCAGCCCTGATTGAATACAAAGCCAATTTTCGGCAAATTGAGGCTCTGCACAGTTTTTATCCCAGGCGTGGCACGGGGCTTAGTGAAGATTTTTTGCTGCAAAAGACCCTGCTTCTGCATAAAGCCGGCATTCGGGTAGGTGCTTTCGTGCCCGGAAAAAACCGCAAACACAGTTTGCGCGCTTCTGGCTATACCACGCTGGAAAATCATCGTGACGAAGATACGTCCCTTGCTGCCCGCCATTTAGTGGCGCTGGGCATTGATACGGTATTTATAGGGAATCTGCCGGATAGTGAAGAATTATCCGCCCTGGCGAGCTTATCGGACCAGGCGGTAACCATTCGCGCCCAATGGCAGACCGATAACCCGGTCGAGCGCCAGCATTTGGCACACGTTTTTACCTCGCGTCAAGATGTTGCCCAAAATGCCGTCCGCGCCATGGAAGGCCAAGCCTTGCTTCAAAAAAGCGGTCTGCATATCGTGCCTCAGGCAGTGCCCCGTCAGCGCCCCTTAGGTGCCATTACCATTGATAATGACAACAATCTGCCCTACACCGGCGAGGTCGAAATCTGTCGTACAGCCCAGGCAGCAGATGATGGGGTAAACGTAGCTGCCCAGATTGATGACAAAGAATGTAATCTCATCGAATACATCAGTCCCGGGCGCAAATTTTCCTTTATCTTCCACGACTGAACCGCCAAAAAACCGCTGCTAAACATTTCAGCTTAGCAGCGGTTTTTCTATTGCAGGTATATTATTTTTTAGTGATGTCCTTACCGAACCATTTTTCGGAAATCTTGCCCATCGTACCATCTGCTTTCATTTCATTCAGTACCTTCTGTACTTCATCACGCAGCTGCTGGTTCTCCTTGGCAAAACCGATACCGAAGGTACCGACTTCCCCGATAGCCACATCCACAGCCTCCAGTGCGTCCGGATGCTTGCTCATATAGTAGCGGCCCGTGATTTCATCGCCGACTACAGCATCAACACGGCCATTTTCCAAATCCATGAATGCAGAAACAAAGTCCGAATACTTTTTGACTTCCTTCACTTTTTCCTTGAAGAAGGCACTGCCATCCATGTATTCTTCAGCAGAGCTGGCACTCTGCGTGCCAATAACCTTGCCGGCCATGGAAGCTTCATCTTTGATGTCACTTCTGCCTTTCTTCACGAAAATAATCTGACGGTTATCCATGTACGGGTCAGAGAACAGCATGTTTTCCTTGCGTTTCTCGGTGATATCCAGACCATTCCAAAGAATATCTACACGGCCACTCTTGAGTTCAGCTTCCTTACTGGACCAGTCAATGGCCTTGAACTCTACCTCACGGCCCAGACGCTTGCTGGCCTCCTTGGCCAGGTCAATATCAAAGCCTACGATTTCATTGCTTTCATTTTTGAACCCCATCGGTGGGAAGTTATCATCGAGCCCCACTACGATTTTCTTGCCTGCGTCACCTGCTTTATCCGCAGTACTGCTGCCACAACCAGCCGTTACGGCCATCGTCATTACCGCTGCTAATCCCAGCGCAAAAAGTTTTTGCCATTTCATATTCAAAATCCCCTCTCACAATTACTTTAACACATTAAAGAACTAATACATGATTCATTATACTGTAAATTTGTAAACTCTGTCAAGACTTGGACTTCAATTTCTAGCAAAGAAAAATAAATAAAGGTATTCGCCTGTAAAAAGCGAATAATAAACATATATCGAATCGTGGACTAACTTTCCACGCAAGGAGGGGTTTACTTTGCGAGCTGTTTCGGTAGAAGATTTGAAACCGGGCATGATTCTCGCCCGCACCATCGTTAATGATGACATGGTCGTGGTTTTGTCTGAAGATACGTTACTGACAAAGGCACATCTCACGCGCCTGACCTTTTTGAATATTCCCGTTGTCTACATCAAAGATGAATACGAATTAAGCAGAAATTATCAAAATGCATCGAGTATCTTTAACCGTGGCAATGCCTTTGTCAAAGAATATGACAGTGTCGTACAGGAAGCGAAAACGATTTTTGAACAGACGAGCAAATCCGGCAACGTTCCCATGTCCGAAACACAGGACATGGTAAAGGAAACCATTGCCCCCTTGGCCCGTAACAGTGGTACCATTGATTATCTCTATGAGCTCAACCATCGCTCCAGCGATATATACAATCATTCCCTGCGCGTTTCTATCTTGACGGGTGTCATCGCCAAGTGGCTGCGCTTTAACCGTGCAAAAACGCGGGAACTGATTTTAGCCGGCTTTCTGCATGATATTGGCAAAAGCAAATTTCCCCAAAGGCTGTTGGATAAAAACATCAACAACCTGCAGGGAGAAGATTATGAAGCCTATATCCAGCATACGGTAGACGGACAACATATCCTGAGCAATATAGAAGGAATATCGGATGGTATAAAGCTGGCCGCCATGCAGCATCATGAGCGTATGGACGGCACGGGTTTCCCCTTCGGCAATACAGGAGAGAGTATCCATGAATTTGCCCGCATCGTTATGATTGCGGATATCTATGACAATATCACCGCCGAACGGCAAGGCTACGTTAAGCAAACGCCCTTTGCCGCCATTGCTCACCTGACTGAAAATATGTATGTATCATTAGATCCGGAAGTCTGTGTACCAGTACTCACCCATATAAAAGATGCATTCCTTGGTTCAAAAATCTCATTGAATAATGGTGATAAGGGATTTATTGCCGCTTATCCCAACGATTTCGCGGCTCACCCGATTGTCAGCATGTCCTCCGGGGAAATGATTAACCTGAATGAACACCCGGAACTGACGATAACAGAGTACAATCCTAAATAAAATGCGCTGAAAAAAATAACCGCCGCTTCCTTTCGGAAGCAACGGTTATTTTTTATTTTACAATTTGAACTTTCCAATTGCTGTCTGCATATCAGAAGCCATATTAGCCAAAGCCTGAGAAGCTGCCGCTATTTCTTCATTCGAAGCCGACTGCTCCTGAGTAGCTGCAGAAATCGTCTGCGTATTTTCTGAGGTCTTGCGGCTGATGGAATCAATAGAATCCACTGCGGTGACAATATTGCCTGCCCCGGCAGCCACGACTTCTACTGAAGTGTTTATCTCGTCCATCTGTGTCTTGATTCCGTTGACCATTGAAAGGATACCTTCAAACTGCTCACCTACTTCGCGGATAGCAGCGGTTCCACGCTTCACCTCATCGGTCCCGGCGTTCATTGCCTTAACCGCCTCATAAGTGTCTGTCTGAATAGACATAATCCGTTCTTTTATCTGCTCTGCAGAATCTTGCGACTCTGCGGCCAGTTTCCGTACCTCTTCAGCTACGACGGCAAACCCCCGGCCATGTTCACCGGCTCTGGCCGCTTCAATAGCCGCATTGAGGGACAAAAGATTTGTCTGTTCGGCAATTGAAGAAATTGCCTCGACAATCTGCCCAATCTGACTGCTGTTTTCGCCCAATTTCTGTACCACATCTGCTGAAGCCAGCACACTCTTTTCGATATTCCCCATGCGTTTCACCGCATTTTCCATCAGAGACGCGCCCTGCTGTGCAGCTTCGGCAGTACGTCCCGATGTTTCCGTAACCATACGGGCTTTTTCTGCCATAGCGGTAACATCATCATAAACATTATCAACATTGGATTTGGCATTATCGATGTTCTGCAGCTGATCTTCCATATTCATGGAAACCTGGCCCACAGTTTCAGCCACATGCACCGATGCTTCCGCCGACTGCTGGGCATTGGCCGTAAGTTCTTCCGAGGAAGCGGCCACCTGCTCACTGGTTGCCGCCATCTTGGAAATCAAATTGCGCAAATTGCCGCTCATGGTGTTAAAGGCATTCGTCAGCGAGCCAATTTCATCACTGGACGTTACTGGCAGGTTCTTGATTGCCAGATTGCCATTAGCCAGCTGCGTAGCATGCGACTCCAAGCCTTCTATCGGCGTGGTGATCCGATTAGCAAAAGTCAGGCAGATAAATGCTGCCAGCAGAAGTCCGACTACCGTCAGAACCGCAAACACGATTTTCAAATGTGTAAGGGAAGCAAATACAAAATCACTCGGAACCGAGATACCCATAAGCCAGCCGGTTTCCGGCACCGTCGTATAGGCAAACAGCTTGTCCTGCCCATCAATGGTTACTTCAAAATAACCTTCTTTATTCTTGAGCATTTCATCGAAATGACTGCCCAGACCATCAATTTCCTTAAAATTCTTCATCGGTTCACCGGCACCAGAGGTTGCCAGAATATTGCCGTTTGCCTCGGCGATAATGCCTGCGCCTTCACCATGATACTTCATGTGATTGGTCTGTTCGGTAAGCACATCCAGTGCGATATCCAAGCAGGTCGCCCCGACAAACTGCCCATTGGCTTTAATCGGCGCAGCGACGGATACGACCAGTTTATTGGTGTTCGTATCAATATAGGCATCCGTAAAGACCGGCTTATCCTTTGCCTTGGCGTCTTTGTACCAAGGGCGCTCCCGCGGGTCTTTCTTGCCCGTGTTATCACCGGAATTGAAACCGAAGAACCAGCCATCCTCAGTTCCGGCGGTCATCTCCAGGATTTCCTTATCGGAAATCGTCGTGCCCAGAGTTTCCTTTGTCTGCATGATTTCCATATTGCCATTCAGACTGGTCATATGGTTGGTGGTTGCTACACCGAAAGCTTTTTTCTCCTGTAGCCACCCATTCAGCTCATTGGCCTCACTGGAAATCGTAGTCCGCAGTTCACTGTCCACGCTTTCCCGCAACGCCGAGCTGGCCATAAAATAGCCCACGATGGATACGATTGCCAAGAGCAATCCCATCAGACCAGATAAGGCCATAAACTTCTGTTTTAATCCCATAAATATTTCTCCCTAACATCATTATCCTAATCCATTTTCTTGCTTCATCATAGATAATTCCACTTCGAGAGAAAAATTCCTGCCAATTTCCTACTTTAAATTGGATAAATATATATACGAAAAAAGCACCCCTCAGGGTGCTTATCACTTAACTGGCAACGCCCTATCCTCCCAGTCCGTCTCCAGACAAGTACTTTCGGCGTATGAGTGCTTAACTACTGTGTTCGGTATGGGAACAGGTGGAACCACTCAGCTATCGTCACCAGATATTCTTTTGAATGTTATGCACATTCAAAACTATACAGAAGAAATTTCTATGTCGAACATTTTAGCTCTGAAAGATAAGCCCTCGATTTATTAGTATTGGTCCGCTGCATGCCTTACGGCACTTCCACTCCCAACCTATCTACCTTGTCTTCTTCAAGGAATCTTACTGGATTACTCCATGAGATACTTCATCTCGGGACAGGCTTCAC
>NZ_AUJE01000042.1 GCF_000424065.1 Selenomonas ruminantium subsp. ruminantium ATCC 12561 | reverse complement strand
GAACAAAAACAGGTTGCCTAATATAAATCAGTACCGTGGGGCACACGGGAATTCACGCTTGGGGAGAACGTGTAAGTCAGTCTGGCTACGGTCAAACCGCAGTGTTCAGCGAACCAAGAATCCCCTGCGTTTACGCATGGGGAGTGTCAAGGAGAGATTACAAAGGAAGCAAACATAGTAAAGAAGGCAGGAGTTTAAGGAGAGGGAGCGAAAAGGAAAAGTATTGCAAGTAGCAGTTTAATCGTTACCTTGAAACTGGTTTTGGTAGATTAAATTCAAGGGAGTGATGTAAATCATGTCATTAGAAATTGTCCGTAATGATATAACGAAAATGCAGGTGGATGCTATAGTTAATACTGCTAATACTCGCCCAATAGTGGGAGGTGGCGTTGATAGAGCAATACACAAGGCCGCTGGGGCAGAGTTACTGGCGGCACGGAAGAAAATCGGTGATATTACTACAGGCAAAGCAGAAATTAGTCCCGCCTATAATCTCCATGCCAGATTTGTCATCCATACAGTGGGGCCGGTATGGCAGGATGGGGAACATGGTGAAAGGGAAAAGTTAGCTGCTTGCTATGCAAACTCCCTGAAGCTGGCAGCAGAGAATCATTGCTCATCAGTGGCATTCCCCCTTATCTCGGCAGGTGTATTCGGCTGCCCATCAGAGATTGCCATAACCGTGGCAACTCAAGCAATCCGGGATTTCCTGGTTGACCATGATATGGATATATATCTGGTGGTGTTTGAACATAAGGCATTCAAAATTTCCAGCAGCCTGTTCGAGAAGGTGCAGAGTTTCATTGATGAAAGATACATCGAAGAGTTGCTGGATGAGGAATACCGCGGGGATATGCGGGAAAGGCGTACGATTTTTGAAGCGGCAGAAGAAGATTCATTTCTCAATATCCCTCAGTGGATAGGTAAATCAAAAGAACGTTCGCTGGAAGATTTGCTAGATGAGGTTGACGATACCTTCTCCGAGGCACTACTTAGACTCATCGATAGCAAGGGAAAAAAAGACCCGGAAGTTTATAAGCGAGCCAATGTTGACCGCAAACTATTCTCGAAAATCCGTAACAATCCTGCCTACAAGCCAAGCAAGGCTACAGCATTAGCTTTTGCAGTAGCGCTGGAGTTGAACTTGGATGAAACAAAGGATTTTATTGGAAGGGCAGGTTATGCTCTATCACGCAGTAGCAAGGCTGATATAATTGTTGAGTATTTCATCCAACGGAAGGAGTACGATATCTTCACAATCAATGAAACTCTGTTTGCTTTCCAACAACCTCTTCTAGGCTGCTGAAATTGTCGCATGATAAGCGACCACGCTAACCGATGCTTTTGCTAGAATAGAATTATCAAGGAAAGGAGTGGTCGCAATGTTAGGTGCAATTGTTGGCGATATCGTAGGTTCTGTTTATGAGTGGAATAATATAAAGAAAAAGGACTTCCCACTCGTGTTTATTTTTTGAATTTTGCCAGTCAGAAAATGTCATCAATCAAGTCCTCGAGGTCATAAGTAACGACGTCTACAATGTCATCTGACTAAAACCAAGTCAGATAACCGCCTTTGAATGCCCCTTTTCGCACCGTAAATTTCAAGATTGACGAGGAAGGCATACTTCGGTGTCCTGCCGGCAAAGCCTTTCACTTCCTGTATCAAAACCATACTTTGCAACAACCTCCTTTTTACTGGCTTCACGGATGAAGGCGAGGAAAGAGGCTTGAAGCTGGACGAAGTTCACAACATCATTGATTATATATACAATACACGGCAGGAACTCATGGACGAAGTTCACGCCATGATGAAGTAATGAGGAAAGCCACCAGCCACCGCGCCAAGCGCGGCAGCTGGTGGCCTTTTCCAAAATCGCCCCGCTTACGCGGGGATCATTGGGGTTCCGTGATATAATAATACTGTGGTTATGCTACAAGGAAAGGAGACTTTGCTACATGGATGATGAGAGGTGACGAATAAATAAAAATGGGCAAAGAAAAGGCAGGCGGGGTGCGCCTGCCGAGTTTGCTTATCAGGGGCTGTGAGGGATGTCCGGGGAGGGACTTGGCTCACAGCCTCCTTTGCCTGTGGTTTGGTGTTACGATTATAGTCTGGGTTCGCCTTTCATGAAATAGCCTTCCGTCAGGTATGTGCCTGCATTTCTGCCTCGAATCTCGTCATTGCGAGGGATTCAAGCTGTTTATCCAGTTTAGCTTTTTTCGCTGCAATAGTTTGGGCATCTGGCTTATTCTTAATGGTGGTCGTTCCAGGCGCTGGTTTCTCCAACAGTATAAGCTCGACATATTGCCTCAGGCAATTTATCTCCTCTGTGGTATAGCCTTTGTCGGCCAATAACTCAGCCATTATACTGTTGATTTTGTTTCTATTCGTGCTGAGCCTCCTATCGTTGTAGCCGCCTTCATATTTCCCAACCAGATACTGATAAAACCAATATCCTACTTTAGATGTATCTGTAAGTCCTTTGCAGGCTTCAGCCCAAATAACATCAACATCTGTCTTATACGCCTCTGACTGTTTTTCTGCTGCCTTCTGCATGGCTTCCATTGCCTTTTTCTTTTCAGCCGCAGTATTGGCATCAACAACTACACCAACCTTTAACTCTCCACCAATATTAACGAGACTGACCTTGCCTTCCGGCGCATTTGCGTTCACGATGGCGTCGGTCGCCAACACCCGTATGCCTGCGATGTCACCATGCTTCGCATAGAGATCTATCATGCGGCCTGCCCGGATATAGCCCATATCCATGCCATAGCCGTTGTACATGCGGATGCCGTTGTCAGCATGCAGATATGCATCCATGCCTGCAGCTACTGAGAGCAACGTCAGGGGCATCTTGCCATTCTGGTGGACATAGATGGAGTTGCTGCTGTTGGCCATGAGCCAGCCGTTGAGCATAATCTCCAGGAATTTATCCTTGGCGCCGATATTGCCTGTGCCGGAGAAGATGGTGAGGTTCTTGCCACGAAGCTGTGTGCCATCGGCAATGGTTACGCCCTTGCCTGCGGAGAGGCGAATGTCTCCATCGGTGTCGATTCCTCCCTTGATGTTCAGGGCGGAATCTTCTGTGGCGCTGACATAGACATTAGTCTTGCCCGTAAGCTGTACGGTGCCGCCGTCCCTTATTTTGAGGGTGACGGGTACCTGCCGCCTGATGGTGACGCCGTTCGCATCCCAGGTGAGGTCGCCAGCCTTGGCGCTGGCCAGCAGCTTCATGTTGGCCGCCTTGGTAAGGTCAACATTCCTGATGTAGACTGCCGCCTCATCATAGCCGATACCACCATTTTTTGCCGTCAGGATAATGTTTTTGCCGATGACATTGGGGTTGTTCACGATATCAATGGTGCCGGGCTTTGCGTTGACGATACCATCCTGAATGGCGTAGAGCAGTTCATTCTTGCTCCAGCCGTAGTTCTCGCTGACAGAAAGGTCGCCGTAATCGGCAATGGCTTTCTGCTCATCGGCTGAGAAGCCCTTGCCCTTAAAGTAGGCATCCTTGGCCGCCTGGAGTCTCGCCCGGGCTGCATCTCTGGCTGCATCGGTGGCAGCTGCCTGCATGGCGGAGATGTATTCCTGTTTGGCCTTGACAATACCCGCATCCTTGGCATAAGCGGCAGCGGCAGATTTGTAAGCCGTAACCCGTGAAGCATTCAGCGTAAGGGCACCATTCTTTTCAGTAGACGCCAGCTGTTTGAAACGGCCTTCGATGGCGGACAGCTTCCTTTCCTTGGAGGCTTTTGCTGCAGCCGTACGGCTGTCATCGCCATCAGCATCGGAAATCATGCCCAGTTCTTTCCAACGGGCAATCCTGTCTTCTGCCGAGGAGTCGATGGTGTCTACGCCGCCATTGGCATCCACGATGCTGCCTTTTTTCGCTTCAAGTGATACATCACCTTCCTTGCTCTCAATCCTAGCCAGACGCATATCTCCCTCGGTCTGCACCATGTTGATATCGTTTCTGGCCGTGACGGTGAGGCTGGAGTTCTTGAGATTCGACGAAGTGACCGTGCTTCCTGCCTTAACCTGCAGGGGACTGGCCGTAGTGCCAATACCGCCATTCACACTGGTAAGGGTGATGGCCGGGGCAGATATAAGAGAGGACGCCGCAGCGTTTACGATACTGCCGTCAGCGGTAAGATTGATTTTTCCGTTGTCCGGCACATTGTTGATGACGACGTTTTTAATCTTAAGGTCGCCCTTGTCGGAGGCAAAGGCGATATTCCCGCCCTTTGCTGTAAGGCTGACCGTAGCCGCCTCGCTTATAGCGCCGTGGGCGAGGTCGATGGACTTGCCGCTGGCGTTGAGACTGTCCGTAAGGATTCTGGCACTGCCCAGCGTCTTTACTTCGCCCGTCGCACTGACGTTTACGGAGGTCTTGTCAGTTTCTCCTTTGCGCAGCTGCGATGTGCTCTCCACGTTGCCGGTGAAGTAAACGCTCTTTCCTCCCGTGATGTCGATGGCGCCGCCCTTCTTCGCCTTGGGGAAGGCAATGCTTATCGGGCTGGACGCATTCACATAGGTGGAGCTGGAGGTGGTATTTCCCTGCGTCTCCGTCCAACTGTAGGTGACATAGCCTTTCGTATGCAACCAGTTCGTATAGGTCATGCTGGAAGCGTTGACCTTGCCGAGCTGCTTGCCCCCGGTATTATAGACATTGCTCTTTATCACCAGGCCCTGCCCGGTGTCGTTTGGATAGTTTCTGTCATAGACCAGTGCCTTGCCTATGTCGGTGCCGAAATTATAAATGTCAGACTTACTGCTGTCGAACAAGGTATTGTAGTTTCCCGCCAGATCAAATACCACGCCCTTTTCCATCATGCCGTTGGCGGAGGCACGGATAGTCGGGGTAATGCTGTAGTAATCCGAGCCGATACTGTCGATGATTGACTGGGTGGAGCCGGTGCTCCAGAGCTTGGTGATGCCAAAGAGCGAGGCGTAATATTTCTTGTAAGAATAATCCTTGACGGTCTGGCCGCTGGTGCCGCCCGTCCAACTGAGGATCGTGCGCCCCCCTGAGGGTCTGAACTCCGGTTCTGTCTCGGAAGAGCCGTTAATTTGGATATAGCCCTTCCGGTCGTTGTTCGCAATGCGCCCCACATAGAGGTCAGCGCCTGCGCCGCTGGCATTGAGGGAGATGTCCGCAGGGCCGTCGGCCGCCACGATGCGCCCGTTCCCGGTGCTGTAGATGTTCCCGGCGATGTTCACGCGCCCGCCGCGCACGTCGATATCGCCTGTCAAGAGGTGCTGCGTGACGGGATTGTAATAGAGCGGCAGATAATAGTCAAACATCTTCGTGGAGCTATTCCAGACTGTCCCGCTCTTTCCCACCAGGTATTTCTCGTTCCCAATCACGTCAGCGTCGGCCAGCTTCGTCCCCGCCGAAGGGGCTGCGATCTTCGCCAAATCCGCCGCCGTGACGGTGTTGGCATAGCTGGTGTAGCCGCTCTGGATCAGCCCGTTGATATTTACGTCCTTGGCGGTGATGCTGATATCTCCCCCCGCGACATAGCCCGCCTTCTCGTCTACGGCGTATTTCATCTCCGCATCGGAGAGGCCCACAACGTTTTTGAGCCATTTCTTATACTCATCGTAAGTCTTGAATATCAGCGTTGTCTGTCCCCGGGCGGCCAAATCCGAGATTTTCCGCTGGATCTTTTCCGCCGTCTTTTGGTCGAACTGATACTTCAAGAGGGGGTCGCCGCCGACATTGATAAACCCTTCGGGATTATTGAGGTTTATCGCCCCGTTTTCCGATTTAATGTTGACAGTACGCCCGTTTACGGAGCCGGTGATCTCGATATCCCCGTATTTGTTGGTGATGTTGACAGCGCCGGAGAGGTTTTCGATGTTCCCCTTCATAAATATATCGGGCTGCGAAACGCCGTCTTTGTCTGCGACGCCCTCAGAGTTGATCGTTATGTGCGAATCGCCGGCTTCGTCTCGTATGAGGTTATCGTTGTGGTAGATGCGTCCGCCTCCGTCCTCGATTTTAATGTCATTAAGAAGCAACGTCGCATTGCCCTTGTTAGCTAAAGCTATATACGGTGAGCCCTTCGCCAACATATTATCTTCTCCCTCAACGGTCGCCGCATCGATATAGATATTGCCGCCGGAGACGCTGATATTGGCAAGCTCAATCGCCGGCAGGGGTACCTCGGTGAGGATGGCGGTGTTCCCGTCGGCATCCTTGTAGATGAAGCCCGCTTCTTCCATGGTACGGAAAAGGCTTTCCTCGGCGCGCTCCAGGTTCTTGTACTCAGCGCTATTGGGGTTGTATTCGACCTTGGCGTGTTGCAGTTCGTTAAAGCGGTCAATGTAGGGATTTTTGACCGTGACGGACTTCACGGCGTTTTCAACATCGAACCAGTCATTCCTCGATGTCACCTTCACGCCGCTGGCGTCGATGGTGGCGTTTTCATCGGTGCCGGTACGCTTAAAGTCGCCAATGATGTCGATATTCAATGCATTATGGATACCGGCCTTGACCGTATTGGACATGACCGCCGCTTTCACCTCCACCTTGGCGGTCTTATTCTGAGAAACGTCGCTATCGCCAAGGGCGGTGGAAGTGAGCCGCCGGGTGCCGGTCTCGCCGTCCCCCCAAATCTTGAACTGACGGGCCGATTCCTCGATGTAGGCCGTCCCCTCATCCGCCCTGAGATAGGTATGGCGGACAGAGGTAGTCCTGGCACTACTTCCCACCGTCACGCCCCGGTCAAGAGTCAACGTCTCATTGATCGTAGGCGAAGTCTCAGCGGGGATAAAGGTGGCATTATGGGCATTGGCATAGGTCAGAAGACGCAGGTTGGATGGCGTCTTGTTCTGGTCTGCCCCGGCAAGCAGCATCAGGTCATGGCCGCTGTCAATCCTTGTGATGCCTTCGAGGTTCACCTTGTCCCGACGGGTGAGCTTGTTCGTGTTCTTTACCGTGGTAACGCCGGAGGCGCCGCCTTCATCTACGGATTCTGCTTCCAGGTCATGGTCAATATCGCTGGTGGCAGCCAGGGAGATATCGCCACTTTCCGTGGAAAGGCTGGCATCCTTCACCGTAACCCGGTCGGTAAAGGAGGTATCGCTGTCACTGCTTCCCACCAGGATCTGGACAACACCTGCCCCTTCCACATTGTTCTTGCTTACAATCTTGCTGTCGGTCTTGGCCTGGGCCCGCAGAGAGGATACATCCACCCCTTTGAGGGTGCCGCCGGTGATGTTCACATCGGCAGTGGCATTGATGGTATTCTTCACGGCAGAGTCGCTGCCCGTGACGCCGCCATAGCTGCCGGCCTTCTGGGTATCCTTGTAGTCAATATTGTTGTCGGCATTGTAGCCCTGAGTGAAATTGCTCTTGATATTGGCATTATTCACATTGATGGCCGTGGTGTGCGTCGCCGTATTGGTGATACCCACGCCGCTGCCACCGGCAATAGCGGCACGGATGGCATCAGTGGTGAAATCATGCTTATCCGTAAGTTCTGCCCCTGCGGTAAAGAGGGAAGTATTCCAGTTACCACTGACATTGGTCCTGGTATTGGTGGTCAGGCTGTTTTCCAGCTTGGCGGCATAAGGGGAGATATCCACTGCTGCGCCGCCGTCCCCGTCAGCTCTGGCCGTATTGTCCTCGGAGGCCGTGCTCAGAAGCAGGGCGATTTGCAGCTGTTTGTCATTGGTGCCATTGGCATTGATGGCAGAGTTCAGCACACTGTCGCTTTTGGCTACGTTAGTGCCGGAAGCCACCAGTCCGGCGGCGCTGACACCAGCCGCCTTGATATCCTTGGTCACATTGGTATTGCTCATGGCCATCAGAATGCCACGTTCCTGAACATTTACTTTACCAAGGTTAATCTGAGAATTACCATAAGCATCTGCCCGGCCGGTATTGACCTGGGCCGCCACATAGCCGGAGATGCCCAGTCCCTTCATGTCGGTGGTAAGACCGATTTCGTTCTGGGCGAGGATTTCCGTCTCATCGGCCAAAAGGCTGGTGCCATCGCCGATATCCACGGTGCTCTTAATCGGGGCAGACTTCGTCCCGGCAGAGGAATCTGCCACCGTTACGTCACCGCTGACCAACAGGGACGCGGCGGCAGACTTGGTCTCCGTTTTTACATTGGGGGAGTTCAGAGCAGTAATACCGATGGTGCCTGCACTCAGGCTGTTGGCATTCTTGTTCTTGACTGTATTCAGGGTGACAGCTGTCTCGCTGGCGTCATGAGCCGTGGCAGAGATGCCCGTACCGGCTACACCAATAGCAGCGGAAACAGCCTGGGTGGTTACCTCAGCGGTTTTCTGGCCATCCTTTTCCGGCCCGCGGGAAGAGGCCACCAGCAGTTTATCCGAGGTTTTCAGGGTGTTGCCGCCCTGCAGGGCCACGGATACCTTGCCCTTGTTTTCCACCTCGCCAATCAGGACATTCACGGAACCGGCGATGGCCCCGGATGCGCCCAAGGCGTCAATTTTGGCCCGGCTTTCATCACTGGCACCAATGGAAAGATTTTTAGCATTCATGGTATTGCCGGAAAGCTGCAGATCCGTAAGGCCGCTCTTGCTGACCTTGCCATAGGCGCCCGAGAGGGACAATGTGCCGCTGAGGGCTCCCTGCTTGACTTCCAGAGTGGAAAGGCCGCCCTGATGAGTGTCAATGGTGATATCACCGGCATTAGCCGTTATGGTGGAATTGCGGACTTCTCCTACGGAGTTGCCTGCCACATCCAGCATAGCCACCGTGCCGCTGACGGCCGCACTTCCCCCTGCCGTGGCAGCTACGCTCTTCATCTCGGCATTGGTCTTGGCATCTGCCTCAAGGGCCACATTCCCCGCCGAATCCAGGGTACTGCCCGTCACATTAATACCCGAAGCGGAGCTTTGCGCCTTCGCGGCGCGGGTGACGGCACTCCTCGTATTCGTGAGCGCGTTGCCGCCGTTTCCCGCCACGCCGTGGCTTTCCTGTTCAGAAAGGTTCCCCGCCTTCATGGCGCCGTTCACGTCGGAGAAGACGTCCTCCAGGTTCATCGTATTGCCTTGACCCGCGTCGTAGCTTGCCAGGATGTCCTTGCCCACGTTGGTGACCATCACGTTCAGGCCGATGGCCGCGCCCCCGACCCCGGCGTTGGCCGCCATCTGGTCCACATCCTTGCTGTCACTCGCCGTCGCGGCGATCCCGTTCGCGTAGACCTTGCTGTTCTCGATGTTTACGTTCGTGGCGCTGTCCAGCTTGTTCACCGAGACGCCCACGCCGACGCCCGCAGCCCCGGCGGAGCCCACGCCCGCCCTTTGGGTGAGGGTCATCTCGTTTTCAGCGGCGACGCTTGCGCTCTTCGCACGGGCCGACGTAGCGCCCACCGTGCTGTTCACAAGATTCGCTTCCGTCGTGCTGTTCGACTCCGAGACGCCGATGGAGCCAGCGACGCCCGCGCCAAGCCCCGCGCCGCCGATGCCGGTTTCCGTGTAGGCGAGTTTCAGTTTATTCTTCGCCTTAACGTCAAAGTTGTATTTCTTGTTCCCGTCGAAGCTCACGCCGATGTTCCCGGCGGTCGCCTCGGTGACGCTCCTGTCATCGACGTAGCCGACGGCGATGCCGACGCCCGCGCCGATGCCCGCGCCCCCGAACACCACACCAAAGACGTGGGCCCGCGAGAGATGGTCCGCCGACACGATAATATCGTGGGCGTTCCGGATGTTCACGTTTTTAAGGAACGCATTCGTCGCGCCGTCAAGCAGCGTCACGCCGGTGGCGGCGGAGACGCCCGCCCCCTCTGCCGCGATGGAGCCGCCCGCCGCAAGCGACGAGATGCCCTGCCGGGATTTTGCCTCGATGGTCACATTGTTTGCATACATATCGTATTTTGACGATGGGCCGACGATGGCGGCCTCCGTTGTACGCGTGACCTTGTTCGTATCGGAACCCAGGCCCACTGCTGCGCCTTCAATGGCCAGATTGGCCGTGCCTACCAGCCCTGCACTGTTGGCATAGTCATGGGCGATGACATTCACATTGCTCTTATTGGCAGAAGCATTGTTCACCTTGGCATCCGTGATGCGAGCCTTGGTGGAGCCGCCAATCGTGTTCACGTTCACCGTACCGTTAACTGCCGCGCCGGTACCCGTGCCGCCTGCGTTCACCAGGAACGACTTCATCGTATGCGTCCCCGAGGCGTCCACAAGCAGCCCGTCATATTTCGCCGCCGTTCTGGCATCCTTCAGGCTCTTTGCGGAGGCAAAGGCATCCTTGTCCACGAAATCATTCAGGATATCGCTGTCCTTTACGGTATCGTTTACTTCATGGGTAGCGGAACCGGTGGAGCTGACCTTCGTCGCCGCACCCTCAACAGCGGCTTCCGTTTCGCTGTCGATCTCATTGACACTGACAGAAGCCCCGATGGCTGCGCCCTGAGACGATATGGAAAGTGCGCCTACATAATTGGCAATCTTCTCATCGCTGATGGCAGTAATTGCCGGGGATTTGGCGCTGATATTGGCGCCGTTCTGCACGAGAGCCTTCGTCTCCGTGTCGATAAGGTTTATGGTTGCCGAACCAGCCATGCCCAGACCGCTGCCGTAATTTACGCCGCCACCAACGCCCACGGTGGTGATGTCCGCATGGCTGACAGAACCCAGGTCAAAACCATTGCCGGTGAAGCTGCCGCCGGAGAATCTGGCCGTAGTATGGGTTTCGTCACGGGTGACGCCCACGCCCACACCAATAGCGGCGGACTCGCCCACGGCGGCCACGGCGGCATTGGTGCTGAAATCGTCAGTGGTGCTGGCTTTCACATTGAGATTGCCGGTGGAGTTCTTGATATTCGTGCCGGCCACTTCAGCGGTCACATCGGCAGACTTCAGCCCTACCGCTGCCGCACCGTTCACAGCCGGCGAACCATTAGCCAGACCCACGCCAAAACCAATGGTGGTCAGGCCGGATGTATCGGCAGCCGTGACATTTATCTTGGAGGTATTATGGTCAATGGTGGTGCCATTGATTATAGCGCTGTTTATCTGACGATCAGTATCGCCAATGGCATTATAAGCCACAGCACCGCCAATGGCCGTCCCCTGGGACAGGGTAAAGCCGCCGGCTACCGCCAGTTTCTTCGTATCATCTTCGGAGGCTACGGAAATACTGGTGGCATTCTTCACCGTACCGTTGGAAAGTTCGGCCTTGATATTATCCGCACCGCTGTTCACGGCTACGGCACCATTAGCCGCCAGTTTTTCCCGGGAAGCGGCCACACCTGCAGTCACGGCATAAACCCGGCCTTCATTCCGGGCACCGATGGCAATGGTCTTGGCGGTATCATCTGCAAACTGGGAATTCTTTACATAGGCGCCGGTAGTGTTTTCCAAACGGTTGTAGGCACCCGCCAGGCCCACCGCTACATTGCCCACGGCCACCTGGCCCGCCACATTGATATCCTTGGCGGCGGTATTGGCATTGACAATGCTGCCGCTCACGCCCTTGACCTCAGAGCCGCTGATTTCTGCCGTCACATCATTGTTGTCTGTCTGCCAGCTGAAGGAACCGGCGCCGCCGAAACCATCAGAAGTGCCGCCACCCCCGGCAGCTGCGCCGATGGCCAGCGTCTTGCTGTCCGCCTTGACATTTAAGAGACCACTGCCCGTGATTTTACTGCCATTTTTGATAGCGGCCGTGAAATCATTATCCACCTCGCTGATGGAAAGAGCCGCATCCACTGCAGCCGAGCCGCTTTCGCCCAGAGATGCAGCCGCAGACAGGGCTGCCCCCACGATGATGTTGCCACCTTCTGAGGAGATATTGGCCTTGCCTTCATCGTCGAGAGCATCTTCGATGGCTTCCGCATAGGTTTTGCCCGTGGCATCGAGGCCACGCTCATTGATGTAGGTATCATATTGCTTGGAAAGGTCCTTGGTATCCCGGGCATCCACGGTCACATTTCTGGCCGTGATGGCAGCACCATCCAAGATAGCATTGGCTGTATTGGTAAGACCATTATAGGCCACAGCCCCTTCAAAGCCATAGGACTTCCCCCCGCTGCCGGAGGAGGTGGCAAGAGCCAGGCCCACGGCTCCCCCGACTTCGGTAATGCCGGTACTTATTTTGTTGGTAAGATCCCCCGTCAGGGCATAGCTGCCCCCGGTGATCAGGGCATCCATTTGATTATCTATGCGGTTATATACCACGCTGCCCCCTACGGCGGCACTCTTGGACTTGCCGGCAGCAATGGAAGCGTTTACGCCACCAGTTACCAACGTATCAGAATCCGTCACCGTGTTCGTGACACTGCCACTATTCGTAACCGTGTTATTGGCAAGCTCTGCCTTCAGGATGTTGTCGATATCGGCCACAGAGACAGAGGCCGCCCCTGTATAGCTGGAGCCGCCCTTGGCATCCCCGGAGGTGGCCAGAGCCATGCCCAGGCCTGCCGAAACCATAGCCCCGCTGCGCTCTGCCTCATTGGTGATGGCAGAGGCACCGATGATCTTGCTGTTGCGGATGGCGGAAACGGTATCCGTGTCCAGCGCCGTCCAGCCAACGGAACCTGCGACACCTACGTTCGTGCTGTTCTCGTTGTCGCCGCCCAGCTTTCGCGTGTTGAATGTAATTCCCGCCGCACCGGCCCAGGCCCCGGTAAAGCCAGAATCCTTGGCCGACAAGGCAGCTTTCCTGTCACTTCCGTTCAGGCTGATATTTGCCCCATCAATAATGGTATGGGTGGTTCTGTCCAAAAGGTTCAGGGCCACGCTGCCTGCCCCGGCGATGCTGATCTCGGGCAGTTTCTTGTTAGCCGTGGGGTTCTTGGCCACGTTATCGGTCTTGAGTTTCTTGTTCTCTTTGATGTCAGCAGCCTTTCTTACGGTTTCCGGCACAATCTTATTGATTTTGTCATTGGCGCTGCGCCAGACGTTGGCCACTTTGTTTTTCGTGTTCATCAGTTTGGCCGTGAGCTTGGCGATGCCACCGGCCTCATCATCGTCCGAGGCTGCGGCGATGCCACCGGCTACAGCCACGGAATTGATGGTGCCATCCAGCTGGGAGTCGGCCTTCAGACTGCCTGCATTTATGGTGGCCTTGCCCACCTTTACAATGCTGTCCACTTCCATATCGTTCACGGCCACAGAGGCCCCTACCCCGGTGGCAGCTCCAAAGCCGAAGGAACCGGCGATATTGGTGAGGGCAGCCGTGTTGTCGGCGGTGACAGACATGGCTCCGGCAGAGGCGAGCTTCGTATTGTCCGCGATATCCACTTTTGCCGTATTGTCCCCTGCCACATAGGTCACCATGCCCTTGACGCCGGTATCGCCGCCTATGCTGGCGCCCGTTGCCAGATCCACATGATTGGTATTGCTGATGGCATTCAGGGACAGAGTGCTCCCCTCAAGGTCTGCCCCTTCTGCCACGGTGATTTCCCCATGGCGTTCAGCGTTAAAGACAGATACTACGCCGCCGATGGCATTCTGATCCCCCGTCTGCAGGCCCAGATTGCCATTTAGGGAAGAATCGGGATGGTCAAGATTGGCAGTGATAGACGCAGCTCCCGTGCTCCTGATGGCGGCATATTTGCCCAAAGCCACCTTGGCGCTGTCAGCGGTGACAGCCACATCCACTGCACCTGCGATAGCCAGCTTAGCGTTGTCCTTGGACAGATCGCGGCTGGGATTATAGGAAGGATTTTTGTCGCTGCCGCCCTCTGTAGCGGAGGAAACAGCGAAATTGGCATAGTTTTCCACCTTCAAAAAGGCCGTAAGCTTGGGGCCGATGGAAGTGAAGGCAGCCGGGTACTTCTTCAGCGTCGTCAGCACCTTCATGGCGGCAGGTGCAATATCACCTACAGTTCCCACATCCGTACGGTAATTGTTCACCGCCATGGCCAGTGCTGCCCAGTCCTCGGAAAGACCCGTGTCTTGCAGATCCTTGATTCCTTTCTCAATGGTATCGAAATCGTCCAGCAGATTATCCAGGGCATGGGTGAAGTCGCTAGTTGAGGCAAGGGTCACATTGCCGCCGCTGATCCTGGCATGGTTTGCCTCCGTGCCGTCCTCAATCTCCACCTGCGCCTCGCTGTCAATATCTGCCACCAGCACCGAGGCCTGAATCTTCACCTTCTGTACGCTTTCCTTGTTGTTCTCATCAATTTTCTTCTGGAGAGCGTTGCCCGTGGAGCCGGAGGCATACATATGGGTGTTTTCTGCTTTCAGGCCGCTGGTGACCTTCACATCGCCTGTCGCTTCTATATTGGCATTTTTCGTCAGGATGGTTCTGGCCGTATTGGTCTGGCTGGCCACCGCCACACTGGC
The DNA here is from genome assembly GCF_000424065.1 of Selenomonas ruminantium subsp. ruminantium ATCC 12561. Taxonomy (GTDB): domain Bacteria; phylum Bacillota; class Negativicutes; order Selenomonadales; family Selenomonadaceae; genus Selenomonas_A; species Selenomonas_A ruminantium. The sequence goes on along the minus strand of NZ_AUJE01000042.1, from coordinate 8,574 downwards.
TCCGGCGTTAAAGAGTTGGGAAGCTTCCTCGAAGAGAGGGCTGGCAGTCTCGGTTTTGCCGCCTCCCAGCTTGCTGAAGATGCCGTCCACCAAGGAGTTTTTGAGGTTGCCGATGTACTTGCTGCTGCTGGTAAGGAGACTCTGCTCCACGTTCTCGCCGCTTACCGTGGATGCGCCGATGGAATTGGACGCCGTGAGCTTGTTGGCCGTGATGGTGTTGTCTGAGGAAAGTTTCACTGCACCTGCCTTGATCCCCGTATCTACGGAAAGCCTGGCCGAGGAATCATTGTCCATCACCGCCACAGCCGTCCCGGCCATGGCGTTGTCATTAGAGGATTTGACGCCCGCTTTCAGGGATATTTTTTCCGTGGCATTAGCCGATGCCGCAAATTCCCCTTTGATATTTCGCAGTTTGGCACTGTTTTTCAGATTCGTCTCGCTGGTGTTCGTGCCTGTGAGTACACCGACTCCGAGCATAAGGGCAGAATTTTCTGTCTTAGTCAGCGAGTCTACTGCGCTGATGGTGGGAGAGGCATTGGCGGTGGCAGCTGCCTTTACGCCGCCCTGAGTGGTTTCCAGCGTTCCTTCCACGTTCACGATAGCCGCATTATCCAGCTTGCCCACCGCCACAGAAGTGCTCTGGGCACCTGTGCGCAGCTTGCTATGTATCTTGCGGTCGTTGACAATATTCAGGATGTCCCCCACGATCCCGTCGGGGCTGGTAGCCATCCCGGCGGTAAGGGTGCTGTCCGCCGTGATGGAGAGGGCCTTTCCGTCCGTGGGATCGGCACCTGTGGCCTTGATAACCGCATTTTTGCCGATATTGGTCTCAGCCTTTACATCATGGACAGCTGCCACCGTGTCCACGCTGAGGGTTCTGAGCACATCAGCGGCGGCACCTAACAGGTCGTAACTGCCGCTGCCGGTAAACATATTCTGCAGGGAAGCAATATGATCGCCGCCATTGGTCACAAAGACATCTTCTGCCTTGGAGGCGATTTTGACGTTGTTGCCGGTAATCGCGCCGTTGGCGTTCACCGTGGCCTTAACCGTCCCAATCACGAATGCTTCTTCATTCTTGGCCTCAGCAGTAATAGACACATCCCCCGCTGCACTGACCGCCGCCCCCTCTGCCACGGTGACAGCAGGCGTGAGTTTTATATTTGTCCAGTCGCTGGTGGTACCGCTGTCAGCCTTTGCGGCCAGCACAATTTTGCCGCTTTTATTTGCTTTTTGCAATTTGAGATTCCCGTCCAGACCGGCACTTGCCCCGGAAACATTAACCAGATTGGCAAAGTCCAACGCATCACTACTCGTAAGCGCAGCCCCCGTCTTGATATTGACGCTGCCGGCATGGATGCCGATGCCGTCCACGGCGCTTATTTTGCCGCTGACGGCAATGGTGGCATCGGCATTAAGGGGGATGCTGCCGTCCTGAATCTTGCTCCAGCGCTGGGAGAAGCCCGTGTCATTAACACCGGAGCTGCCCACCATGGCATTGTATTCTGACTGGGAGGGAGCCAGCAGGTGAACGCTGCCTGCGTTGATGATACCAGAAGAACTCACAACCACACCATTGGGAGAGAGAAAATAAAGATTGCCCCCAATGCCGCCGTTCTTCACCGCATTGACCGTGCCGCTGATACTGGCCTGATTATTGACAAAGTTCACCAGACTCCCGGCCGCATTGGGGTTCGCTGCGGTGCCCATATGCATATTCGCAATCCGGCCAGCATCCAGCTCAAAGTTTTTGAAGGCATTGACGGCAGTTGAATTCACCAGCTTATCGGCATAGATTTGGTTTACCTGATTATTGAACTTTTCCCCATTGACTTTTTCAATATTCTGCGCCGCAGCCCATGACGGCATGGCAGTTGATGCTAGCAACGTCCCCCCGAAGAGGATCGGCGTTACTCGTGCAAGGACACTTTTTGTATTGTTTTTACCGTGGCTCTTGGCATATTCGGAAACCACCACATAGCATTTCCGTACATGGCTCCAGATAATTTTATATGTCTTATTCACGGTATTTCGCTCCTTTCAATCCAGCTCCAATCCGTTAAAATTGCGCATTCATGCCAAAGTGAACCCTTGTCTTGGATACCTGGCTGCCATTCAAATCCTTTTCCAGCGGGAATCCGATGGAAAGATCCATATAAACCGTCTGCTTGATATTGGCCCTAAGGCCTAAACCCATACTTTTCAAAACATGGTCTTCGTAGGCGGTGTCGCCAAGGATGGTTCCATAATCAAAAAAACCATAGACAGAGACCGTCCGTTTGCGATTCAGCGGGATGGCGTATTCTGCGCTGAAGGTCATACCATTGTCGCCGCTGACCATATCCCGTTTATACCCCCGCACACTGTTCAGACCTCCCAGAAAAAACTGTTCCGCCGAGGGCAGGCCGTCCACCCCGCTCCATTGCAGATTAAGGCGTCCGGTAAACATATGGCCATTCTGCCAGCCTTTCTGGTACAGGCTGTTCAACCGATAGAGAGAATAATCATTCGTGGCATAAGTTCCGTTATTGGCTTGGTATGCCTTTGCATGGCCTATGCCATAGTAATGCTGATGGTAGAAGGCACTGGTTTTCCCATAGCTCGTCATGGCAAAGGACAGGTAGAGATTGTTGGCCTGGCTGTCCAGCCAAGGAATGGCACCATCCTGCATATCCGTCTGGGAATTTTGCCGGTAGATGCCAATCTTCGCTTCCGTACGGGTAGTTTGATTCAAGATTAGTGGCTGTAGATAGGCAGCACCTAAATACCAGCCATGACCATTACTTTTCAACTGACGCATAGAGCTTTCAATTAATTCGTTAGTGGAAGTGCTGTAATCGAAAAGCAGTTTTGCCCCCTGCCTGCCAACGGGAGTCGCATAATTAAAACCTACTGAATTCAGTCCCTTGGCACGGGTATAGCTGGCGGACAGGCTGTCCCGTCTGCCTGACAGGCTGCGATTCGTATAGTAAAATCCCTCACGCCATTCCCCATTGTTGCTGCCGCCACTGTTATCCACTGACAGGGTGAAGACATCGTTTTTCGGTTCCTGCAGCACGATTTCATAATCCGTTGTACCGGGCACCTTCCCCGCCTTCACTGTGATGCCCAGCCTGGCATCGTTGGTGGCGTTGAAACGGAAGAGCTTTTTGTTCAGCTCATTGAAGTTCTGTACCGTGCCACTGCGCAGGGGCAGGCGGTTCCGGATATAGCTCTCCTTCGTATGCTTGTTACCGGAAATGGAGACTTCCCCAGTCTTGCCCTCAATCAGGGCGATATGCACATGACCATTTTCAATGGTCTGCTGGGGCAGGTATGCTTTGCAGGTGGCATAGCCCTCAGCTGCGTAGATGGCATTGATCTTTTCTACGATATTGGTGAGGTCGGCCAGGGATACTTCTTTGCCCAGATAAGGTTCCGTAATCTCGTTGAATCTGTCGGCCTTGATGATTGCCGATTCATCTATGGTGACTTTATTCAGGACAAACTTTACTTCATCTTCCCCTGTACTGGCAGGCATTTCTGTATTGCCCTGAACCTTCTCGTCCTGCTTCTTCCGGTCTTCCTCCATCTGCTGACGCAAACGCTCACGCTCAGCCTCCTCACGCTGACGGCGCATCTCCAGCCCTGCATCATCATGAATTGGCGGAGGTGCTGCCATAGCAGCGCTGCCACCACTAATACACAATACTGCCAGCAACATAGCTGTCAATTTTCTTTCCCTGATAGCGAACATATTCCTGCCTCCCGGAATCTATAGTATGAACCAAAATGATGAGTTCCAAAAAATGAGTTATATATATTTTTTATTCGACAAAATATAAAAAATTCCTACTTTATTCAGTAAAATATAGTTATATAGAGTATATCGTCAGAAGTACGGAAAAAATTAAACAAAGGCGGCTGACAAGTCAAATGTCAGCCGCCCTTGTTCGTTAAATTAGTTTTCTGAGCATGCTATTGTTCTTCAAACATATCCTTTTTTTTATAAAGCAATATCCATAGAGAAAACGGAAAGAGATGGGGAAGTTTGTAAAATGAAATATAAATGTAGAAAAATAAAAAAATTCTGACATAAGCAGGAAATTATCTTCATTATGTCGTAAAAATAGTATTGAAGGAATATAATGTTTTGGACATGGAGATAGTAAATCATGCGCAGAACATACGCTTACCCAACTGGTCAAAGAGCTATGGTCTGCAGCCTAAATGTTGTAAAGTGCTGGAAAAAATAGGAAAATGGTGATTAATAATGAACTATAATCGGAAAAAGTGTTGGGGAGCTGTTGTTATCGTATTCATAGCGGCTGTTTTGGCGGCAGGCTATGCCATAGGAGATTATTTTGTTGATTATGCCCTGAAGCGCGGCAGCGATGCAGATCCCTTGGCGCCTCCTGCTGCCTGCGTCAATATTCTTGACAAGAGCAGGGAAATGCCGGAAGAGCCGGCGGTGCCAACGGAAGAGTGGCGTATGACCATGCCGGACGGCAGGAATGTAGTGGCAGTAAGCTATAGGCCCGCCAAAACGGGACACCGCTGGGTTATACTGGCCCATGGCTATGGCAGGGACCACCGTTATGTCCGGGATTATGCCGAGGTTTATCTGAAGCAGGGTTATCACGTGCTCTCGCCGGACTTATGCGCCGCCGGGGAAAGTGAAGGGCAGTATATTACCATGGGGGTCAAGGAAAGCGAGGAAATTGCCAAATGGGTGGCTAAAGTCAAGGAATCCGATGGTGATGCAGAAATTGTATTGCACGGAATATCTATGGGGGCTGCCACGGTAATGCTGGCAGCGGGCAGATACGAAATGCCGGGACTGGCAGCCGTCATAGAGGACTGCGGCTATACCAGCGCCTACGATATGTTTACAAATCAACTGGATGTTATCTTTGGCCTGCCGGAATTTCCCATTATGACATGCGTAGACATTGTAAGCGGCATTAAAACCGGGGTGAAAGTGTCAGACGCTGCCCCCATAAAGGCGGTTCCCGGCATCAAGGTTCCGATTATGTTCATCCATGGGACGGCGGACAAACTGGTGCCGCCTTCTATGATGGATAAGCTGTACAATGCCTGCCCTGCTCCCAAGAGCAAATTTATCGTAGAAGAAGCAGGACATGGGGATGCGATGACAGTGGCCGGAAAAGAGTATTGGGAGGCTGTTTTCAGCTTTTTGGATTCCCTATGTCCGTGAGGCCATTCGCGCCGGTAAGAGCGCCCGGGAAATACGTTCCATGTGGCGCCGCGATGTAGAATCATTTATCGAAAAAAGCAAGCCGTATCTTCTCTATGAGCGAAAGGAGAGATGAAGGCTTTTGCTTGATAAGTTTTTACTGGAATCGATGGATTAGGAGGGATTTTTGTGACAGAAGCGGAAAAACTGGATGCGGGGCTTGAATACGATTTCACGGAGCCGGAAGTGCGCGGACGAAAGTTCCGTGCTGTCAAGGGGTGCCAGAAGCTCAACGGCATAGACATGACAGAAACGGCGGCAAGGGAGGCTGCAATTCGGGAACTTTTCGGAAGTGCGGGAAAAAGCCCGGTGGTTCTTCCCACCTTTCATTGCGACAATGGGGGAAACATTCATGTCGGGAACAATTTCTTTGCCAATTATAATGTGACCATTCTCGACAATAGAGAAGTACGAATCGGAGATAATGTGATGATAGGACCGCATACGCTTATTGCCACAGTGGGGCACCCGTTGTCCCCGGCAAAGCGTCGTGCGCATTGTGCCATAGCAAAGCCTATCATCATTGGAAATGATGTGTGGATTGGCGGTAATGTGACGATTATGCCGGGGCTTACTATTGGGAATAACGTGGTTATTGCGGCTGGTGCTGTCGTTACTAAAGATGTGCCGGATAATTCATTGGTGGCTGGAGTACCGGCCAAAAAAGTCCGTGATTTGGAAAATGATGTTTTTGAATGATGTGGAGCATGAACACTCTATAGTAACAAGACAAAAGGAGAATGAATATGCCAAAAATGACAGGAAAACGCTCGTTTTTGTTTTTGCTGACAATTTGTTTTTTGTGCAGTTTGGTTTATGCATCAGTTGCGCAGGCGGCAGAAATCCTCAGAGAGGCAGTTCCTTTAGAACGTAATCATGTGGCCTTGCATTTGGAACGCTATATAGAACAGGATGGGCAGTCGAAAAAACCAATCCTGTTCGTACATGGCGTGACTTTTTCCTCCCATGAGTTCGATGTCAATTATAAAGATTACAGCTTGGCGAGATATTTTGCCAAGCATGGTTATGAAGTATGGCTGCTGGATATTGCAGGATTTGGCCATTCAGAGACGGTCAAGGATGGTTTTATGCCGGACTCGGATTATGCGGCAGAGGACATAGAAGCGGCTGTGCGCTGCATTTTGGCGCGAAATAACCTTTCCTCCATGGATGTTTTAGGTTGGAGCTGGGGGACTGTGACCAGCGGGCGCTTTGCTGCACGTCACCCGGAACTGGTGCATCGTCTTGTGCTGTATGCTCCTATTTTCGTTGGCATGGGCGAAAAGGCAGTTAAGGAGCCGTTCCATCACAATACATGGGGAAGTGCGGCCTCTGATTTTCAGAGAAAAGCTGATGGAAGCATCGATTTTGATATCGCAGAAGAGCTTCTGGTCAATACCTACATTGCCAATGCTTGGCATTATGACCGGGACAGCAGCCCTAACGGAGGAAGACGGGATTTATTGGTCAGTGATAATGTAAGGCTGATACCTATGGAAAGTATCAATGTTCCTGTGCTGATTATTGCCGGTTCTAAAGACCAATATGCGTCCCCTGCCCTATGCAAAGAAGCATTTGCAATGCTATCCAATAGGGATAAGTCTCAGCTCGTAATTATTGATGGTGGTGGTCATGCTATGGTCATGGAAAGACCATATTACAAGAAGTTTAGGGAAAATGTGCTGAGATTTTTGCAGGCAAATTAAGGAGAATTTTTAGGGCGTGTTGAAAAAGTCTTTTTAAGCAGACTTTTTCAACACGCCCTAAAGGGGTGATTTGCGCGATATTTTTTTCAATCAGAAAAGTTGTAAAGTGGTGAACTATATTCCTAAATGACGCAAAATTGGCTTTTGCGCCCAGTGACGGGACACATAAACGGGAATCAGGATTCCCAAAACAGTGATGGGGATTCCCGCCTGCCAAAGGTTGAAAACTGTCCCGTAATCTCCATTGATGAAAGTGCATAGCAAAGCATCCGTGATGATAATCTGCACGAAGGGATGCAGAACATAAATGGCCATGGATCGCCTGCCCATCTCAGCTGGGAAGGCGGACGCAAAAGCGGCGCGTCCGGCGCCTGCGTCCGCACTAGCACATCCGTGTGCGTCGGATGCGGCATCATGCACCAAAAGCTGCATGATTCGCATAAGCAGAATGGAGCCTCCGATAGCTGCGGCATAGGCAAGTAAAGGATAACTGCCATACATGCGCGCGGCCATGTTGAAATAATCATTGACGTGGCTCTGCGCCACCAGCAGGAAAAGCGGCAAAAACAGACTCCAAATGCCCGAAAGGTTCTCCAGCCCCTTGGCACGGAGCCACCTGCCGGTCAGGATAAATCCCTGAGCAAACAGTGCAATATCCAACCCCCAAGGAAGATGCTCCACACTGCCGAGCTTATATCCTAAAGCGCTAAGAATCAAGGCTGTCAACACGCTCCTCATGCTCAATACTCGATCTGCCGGGAAAAGCCAGAGGAAAATATTTTCTGCCAGGAAAAAGCAAGGAAGGAACCACAATGCGATAAGAGGAAGATCAACAGAATTGCCTCCCAATATGCCGCCTAAGGCTTCGATGGGCGGTAGTTCTGTTCCCACACGCGGCAGAAACATCCCACGTACAGACCAAATAGGCCAGAACAGCAGTTCCAGCAAAAAATAAGGAATGAGCAGACGCTCTACGCGTGAGCGGAAAAAGTCATATTTGCGATTCTGCCATTTTTGCAGATTCAAAGTGAAACCTGCTGCCACAAAGAAGATAGGCATCCTTATGGGGGATAAGACATTCGACCATTCCCCTCCAATTGAATGCGCTGCAACCACGGATGCAATAGCAATGCCTTTTGCTGCATCCAGCCATGCAATACGTCCTTTTTCACTCATTATTTATCCTCCATTGACACACATAATTTTATAATAATCCCAAATTATCTTAACTTTTTCTATTCGCTATAAATATCAATATCTCCTTTATCGCTCCGCAGTTTTTATCCAATGCGGCGTAAAACCCCGAGCTTTAGCTCTGGGGATATAAGCCGCGTCCTGCGAATTTACGTAAGTAATTGAAGCAGGACAACTGCTAACCTTTCTCGAATTGTAGACTTAGCTAAAGAATACGGAAGAAAGGAGAAGCCCTGCAAAGATAGAAACTGGACGAATCGAAAACCAAGGCCTACGGGGGCAACCAGTTCTTAGCGGGTTGAGGCCATGTATTCTGGCCTGCCGTAATTTAAAGACCTTGCGGCTGCAAAGATAAAAAGCTTTCAGTATACAGATACCGTGGGACACACGGGAATTAACGCTTGGGGAAATCGTGTAAGACGCTTAGGCTTAGGTCTG
>NZ_AUJE01000041.1 GCF_000424065.1 Selenomonas ruminantium subsp. ruminantium ATCC 12561 | reverse complement strand
CCCAATAAGACAAAAAGCAATTGTATGGCTCAATTACTTATGTAAATTCGCCTAACCCGGCTTCATCCCCCACCTAAGAGGTGGAGGACTTCTCGCGGGTTAGGTTAAATTTCTTTGGCGGAGCAGGCATTGGCAAGAGCACCATTGCCGCAGATGTATTTTCCAAGCTCAAACGCAAGGGCTATAAGACGGAGTTGGTGGGTGAATATGCCAAGTGGCTGTGGTACCAGAATGCCACGGAAATCGTAGAAGATCAGCTGTATCTGTTTGCTGAGCAGGCGCATCGGACAAAGACGCTGGCTAAATACGGCGTGGAGTATGCGGTTTGCGACTCGCCACTGCCGCTGAATATAATCTATAACAGGGAACCCAGCGAAGCCTTTGATACTTTGGTTATGCAGGAATTCAATCGCTATGAGAACTATAACTATCTGCTTCGCCGCAATGATGAGTTCATAAGCATCGATGGCCGGAAGGAAACCAATCTGGAGCAGGCCAAGGAAAAGGATGAGCAGATAGTGGCGATACTGGAGAAATGGCAGATTCCCTATACGGTGATATCCCCATGGGAAACGGATAAGGTTGCTTTGGACTTGAAGGTGCGGTAATGGAGATTGAACGTCAATTTTGGGTAGAAAAGCTGCCGCAACTGCCGGATACCTATGAAGAACTGCAGCAGGGGTATATATCACTGCTGCCTGAAATCCGTATTCGGAGAATAGGAGACAGTCATTTTATACTGACAGTTAAGCGGGGCGCTGGCTTGGTACGGGAAGAGTGGGAGACCGATATCTCCCGGCAGGAATATGAAAATCTGGCGGCACGACTGTATACCGGAACCAGAATGATTGAAAAGCGCCGTTACCATATTGCTCTTCAGGATGGTCTCGTTGCAGAATTGCATGTGCATGGTGGCCATTTAGCAGGGTTCAACTACGTTGAGGTCGAATTTTCTACAGTAGAGAAGGCTAAAGCCTTTGTGCCACCGGAATGGTTTGGCAGGGAAGTAACGGAAGACGCAAGATTTTCCTATGGAACTTTGGCCCATGAAGATGGTATGGAGCTTGTGCGCTGTTTGCTGATTGAAAGATAAAAATGGGGAGCTATGTATGAGCGTGGAAAAGAAAGAAGAAGAACAGCTGTTGGAAGCCATAAAGGCCATGAAAAATGTTGACTGGAAGAAGGTCATTAAGGTACTGGCTAAAATTCAACAGACAGAAGGCAAAGATGATGAGGAATTAAATAAACTGCTGGACAAGTGGGAAGATGTTTATGATGACGTATTTAAGGAGCCGCTAAAGTGTTCGTTTTGTAATAAAACCCAGAATGAGGTGAGAAAGCTCATCGCCGGGTCGGGGGTATATATCTGTGATGAATGTGTTGAGCTGTGCTGCGAGATATTGGATGAGGAATTCAAAGGAAATCATAATCATAGTGCCCTGAAGCATATTTGTAACCATAAACGTGATTGCGACGATTAGGAGACGCGAAAAATGGAGAGCAAAATAGCAAATCATATCTGCCTGAATAATCACCCTGTTGCGGTATTAAGGGCAGATAATGTACCGGAGAAGGCCATATGCTTCAAGAAAGGCAAGTGGGGCTGTGTTGTGGCTTTGATAAAAGCAGCTTCCCAGGGGAAGATTGCAGCGGCTGCAAAAGACACGACGGTATGCATGGGAGGTCGGGCAGGTCTTGGATTTCAAGGGTATGAGCATGGATGGATTGAATATTTCCTGTCTACTGGTAACGATAAGATATCCCAGAGCGAGTTTTACAAGAAGACGCCGGAGCTAGCCAAAATATTTACGGAAACCATTCCTAAGGTAGAAGCTCCTGCCTGTTTGGTGTTCAAGCCTTTGGATATGGTGGAGGAAGATGAAAAGCCGGAGTGCATTATCTTTTTGGTAAATGCCGACCAGTTGTCTGGTCTTACCACTTTAGCCAATTACGACCGGATTAGCCAGAATAATGTGCAGGTCAATTTTGCTTCCGGTTGCGGACAGGCTGTACTGTATCCGCTGTCGGCAGAGGAAAAAGGAGAGAAGACCTGCTACATAGGTATGACGGATCCATCTGCCCGTAAGGTTATCAGCAAAGAGCAGATGTCCTTCAGCATCCCTTTTAGCCGGTTCTTGGAAATGGAGCAGGAGGCAGATGGCTGCTTCTTTACTACGGACACGTGGGAAACGATTAAGAAGAGAATTTGAAGGAGTAACGAGGATTTGAAAGAAACAAAGGAAGTACAGGAGCAGCGGGAATTGCTGAACGTTAAATATCGCAGGGAAATACCGATGGAAGAGGAGATATGGCATCATTTCAAGGACAATGCGTACAAGATCATAGCCTGTCCGGTTATTCATACGGAGACGCGGGAAATCTATTGCGTTTACCAGGCGCTATACGGTTCATATGGTATTTACTGCCGTCCGTTGGACATGTTCATGAGTGAAGTGGATCATGAGAAATACCCCAAAGCTGGGCAGAAATATCGGTTTGAACTTAAAGAATAAGTAGGCAGGAGGGATGAATGTGACTGATAATATTATTACGGAGAAGGATTGGAAACTCTTTCGCAAGATGCTGCCAATCTGGCAGGAAAGATATATGGAGAATTTGATTAATGAGTATGAAGCCATTTTGGCCGGTGATGCTGACGCCTCTGATAAATTCTGGAAATTGGAAAAACGCATGAGGAAGGACAAGAAGAAATCCGGCGTGTGCGTTACAGATATGAGTCGTTCGCAAATGTTTGCTAATATCATGGTGCTGCTGGATGAAAAGGTCATAACGCTGGATGACCTGGAAGGCTTTAGTGATACCCTGAGGGAACGGCTTGAGCTAATGAATAGATGAGGTTGTTATAAGGACCGGAAATGGGCCGATGTAGGTTTTGAGAGTTGCATCAGCCCATTTTTCATAGGAGAAATTATTTCTGCATAAGCAGGTTGAGCATTTGAATATCTGTCATGTTAGGCAGTTGATCTTTTGCATTATCTGGTAGGGAATGTTCAACCTGAGTGCTGAGTATGGTGGGGGGCGGGATGCGGGGAATGGGTCTTGGTCTGGGAAATAATCTTGTCTTTTTCGTAAACTGTGTGAGCACGAATGCCCGCAACGGCTACAAAACCAAGCGTGTCAACAGTAGTTATGGCAGTTTTCAGATTGATGTCCCGCAGGATCGCCAATCCTCCTTTCAGCCCCAGGTAGTTAAGAAGCGGCAAAAGGATATTTCCGCCATTGACGAGAAAATTATCTCTATGTATGCCAAAGGCATGACCACCAGACAGATCTCTGGAACTTTGGAAGATATTTATGGCTTCGAGGCTTCAGAGGGTTTCATATCCGATGTTACCGATAAAATCCTGCCTCAGATTGAGGAATGGCAGAGCCGACCGCTTTCCAGTATCTACCCTATTATTTTTATTGATGCCATCCACTTTTCCGTAAGACATGACAATATGATTACCAAGCTGGCTGCCTATGTCGTAATGGGGATAAACGAAGATGGCCGCAAGGAAGTCCTTACGATTGAAGTGGGCGAAAATGAGAGCAGTAAATACTGGCTTGGCATCCTGAACAGCCTCAAGAACCGTGGCGTAAGGGATATTCTTATTCTCTGTTCTGATGGGCTTGCCGGCCTGAAAGAAGCCATTTCTGCAGCATTTCCGAAAACGGAGCACCAGCGCTGCATTGTCCATATGGTGCGCAATACGCTGAAATATGTCGCCAACAAGGACATGAAAAATTTTGCAAAAGACCTCCGTACCATCTATACTGCCCCTGATGAGAAGGCTGCCGTTAAGCGATTGGGGGAAGTGGGCAAAAAATGGACGCCACATTATCCAGCGGCACTAAAGCGTTGGTTTGACAATTGGGATGTAATAACGCCGATATTCAAGTTCTCAACAGAAGTCCGTACAGCATTTTACACGACCAATGCTATTGAGAGTTTAAATTCCTCATATCGCCGTCTGAACAGTCAGCGAAGCGTTTTTCCCAGCCAACAGGCTCTGCTGAAGGCGTTGTATCTGGCAACGTTTGAGGCCACCAAGAAATGGACTATGCCAATTCGTAACTGGGGTAAGGTAAGAGGAGAACTGACCATTATGTATCCTGACAGATTACAACCGTAAAATACATAAATGCTAAAGTCATAGAAGACCTATTTACAGATTTTTATTCACACCCGGGGCTGCGGAGACGGAAATAGGGCGTCCTTCTTCTTTTGCAATTTCTGCCTGTTCAGAGACCTGAAGATAAATGGCCTCTGTTATTTTCCCAGAATGCTGATGGCTTTTTTTAACACGTCAAGTGCGTCTTTCGTATCGCGCAATTCACGGCGTAATCTGGCAATTTCTTTCTGTTCATCGGATTCGTAGTTGCCGGAACCTCTTACAACGATATCGCCAGAGTCACGAAGTTCTTTGCGCCACTTGGTCAAAGTGCTGTAACCGATGCCAAGGTTATTGGCGCAGCCACGCAAGCCAAGATCCTTATGATCTTCGTAATATTGAATTGCGTCAAGTTTAAACTGTTTGTCATGTTGTTTAGCCATTCTGAAATCCTCCTCAAGATTAGGTACGTACATTGTACCATGTTATGGGCTCATTTAGGATTTCTCATTTTGACTTGTACTATTTATATTCTAACGCCAATTCTATCCGTGCAGATGGTTAGGTATAGCAATGTGGCTGTCGCATAAGTGAGTTTTCAGTGCGACAGTCTCTTTGCATTTGGGGATAAGAAAAACTTCATATTAGTGTAGATTTACTAATTGTAATGAAAGAATTACTATGATATAATTATCATGGAAGTTTTATCGGAATTTTGTGTTATAGGAGTGCATTATTATGGCTGCTACAATGATTGGTGAACGGTATAAGTTAAAAAAATCTGTATCTAAAAGCAATATGTCTGAGGTTTGGACAGCGCTAGATATGGATGAGGGGGAGATGATTGCTTTAAAACTCCTAAAGGAACTTGGCGGTAGTGAGAAAGCAGTGCATATACAGGAAACAATATTCAATAGAGAAGTTGAGATATTAAAAAAATTAGAGCACATCAATATTGAGAAAATTCTAGACTATGGTAAAGATGATGTTCATAAATGTTTCTATATCGCCTTACAATATGTGTCAGATGTATCATTCTCAGATGTTATTAAGAATGGTGCATCGTACACTTTGGGACAGAAATTAAGCTATTTTGATCAGGCATTAGAGGGAGTCGAATATCTCCATAGTTGTGATGTTATTCATAGAGACTTAAAACCAAGTAATATTATGCTTGTAGATGAAGAAGAAATTGTGAAAATTATAGATTTTGGAATCAGTAAATTAAAAGATACATTCTATAGTGATATTACGGTCGCCAATTTTTCTACGCCTAAGTATGCTGCACCAGAGCAAAAACAAGGAAAAAGTGCTACAGAGCAAAGTGATATATATTCCTTGGGACTTATCTTTTATGAATTGATGTCTAAAAAGAAAATGCTTAACTATGATGTTAATAAAATTAGCTATCATGATATCAAACCTGAAATAACAAAGATAATTAAAGGAATGCTACAGGAGGATACCAAAACTAGATACAAAAGCATACATGAAATAAGGCGGGAACTAAAACCGGTTATAAAAAAATATGTAGAAGTTAAAACTTTGTATCTAAAGTTAACAAAAAGACTAGTACAAGATTTGTATAATGAAAATTATATAGACAGTTTTGATATGACGGAAGCACTGAACTTTATAAATGGTGAGTTCAGTCGTGTATGTTACTTTAGAATATATAAAAAGCAAAATGATGAAGAAAAAATGTTGCTGTTTTCAGATACAATTGAAGTCTTATGTAAAAAAGATAGCAAGAAACAGTCAGATACTGGCTTTGTCATAGTCGGATTACGGAAATGCAAACCAGTATTTTTGTTAAAAAATCAAGAAATAGGATATGAAGTACCTTATAATATATTGGCAAGAACAGCATTGCCAAGTGAAAGTGATAAAGTGGTGAATGTTTCTGATTTCGTATGTGAAGCTAGAAGCTACATTCAAGATAAATATGCACAAGAAACGACACGTGCAAACGTAAATGAAATGATGAGAAAATGGAATGATATTTTAAGACGTGAAATAGATAACCTTGAAAAAGAAAAATTGACAGTTAGATATAATAAAATGAAAATAAGAGATGATGATGCTATAGAATTTATGGTTAACGAAGACGATACAGTGGAATTTCAATCAGATGCTTTTTTAGAAATGACATTAAAAAATAGAATTTCGCAGTCTATTTCAGTTGGATATATGAGAAGCTTCATAAATGACAAAATGATTGTGGACTTAAAAAGTAATGTAAATCCCGAGGATATTGCAACGTCAGGCGAAGTTAGTCTCGATTTGCATCAGACGGAAGTGGCACTTCAGAGACAGTCGGATGCAATGAAACATATAAAATATCAAGAGATAGTTAATCCTAATATAGGTAAGATAATATTTGATCCTTCAATAGCGAAAAACCAAATGGAAAATATACTTTCAAAAGAAGAGTGTTTATCAAGTTTAATAGATGATTCTAAATTGCAAAACTTACAAAAGGCATTGTCTAGAAATGAAATATTCGTTTTGCAGGGGCCTCCTGGTACTGGTAAGACAACATTCATAACAGAAATGGTTTACCAAATTCTTAAAGACAATCCGATAGCAAAAATCTTATTAGCATCGCAGTCGCATGTCGCTGTTGATAATGCCTTGGTTAGGATTAAAGAAGCTATACCAACAGCCAAAGTGGTTCGTATTGGTAGAAAAGAAAATCTAGCAGAAGATGTTTATGGTTATACATTAGATTCGCTTTGTGAGGATTGGGTTGCTGATGTAATAGCAAAGTGTGACCAAGTTATAGATGAAATCGAAAAAACGATTGGTGTATCTGATGATGTGAAGAATCAGTATGAATATATAGAGGAAATAGAAAAGCTTAAAGATGATTTGAATAAAATAGAAAAAGAAAATGAGGCATTTGAACTCAAGAAAAAAGAGTTGGATTTTTACTCTGAAAAATGGGAAATTGTGGAAACAACGGTTCAAAAACTGACAGATATATCTAACAAAAAAATTGAGAATAGCTCAAGTAATGAATTTAAACAAATGATAGTGAAATTCGTTGATGAAATAACAGCACTTGACACTAAATTTACTAACCTTGTTGATGATGTGGCAAATTTATCGGAAGAATTGGCAAGAGTGAAGGCCGGTTTATCAGAGAATAAAGATGTCGAGGAGCGAAAAAAAGAGGAAATCAAGGATTGGATGGAGCTGCTAGAAGCGAATGATGATGAAGATTATGAATTGATAAAAAATAATATCGAAAAGAAGATAAATGAAAAGAATAATAATAGCACAAAGTACAAAAAGATTATTTCTCTATGCAATGAGTGGAAGAAGGAAGTAAAACGCAATAGTTTTGAAAAAGAGAGTTTGATGGATACGAATGTAGTCGCCTCTACATGCTTGGGAATCGCATCACTTCAACATGAATTTACGATGGAGTTCGATTGGGTAATCATCGATGAAGCAGGTAAGTCTACTCCGGCTGAAACATTAGTCCCGATTTGTCTTGGAAAAAGAATTGTTTTAATAGGCGATCATAAGCAACTGCCACCAGTGGTTGATGATAAAGTATTGAACCAGACAAAAGATTTATCAAGAAATGATTTGGAGACAAGCCTGTTTTATTATCTTGAGCAAGGACTGCCGGATGAGTGTAAAGGTACACTGAATATTCAATATCGAATGAATCCGGTTATAGGCGATTTAATAAGCAAGGTCTTTTATGATGGGACACTAAAATCAGGGATAAAAAAAGAAGACAAGATGTTACCGATAAAAAGATATGAGAACAGACCACTCGTGTGGTTATCTACATCAAATAGAGATGATAGAGAAGAACAAAAAATAAATCATACTTATAGAAATAGCTGTGAACTTAAAATAATATTCGATGAGTTACTTGTAATCAACAAAGAAATATCTGAGCAAAAAATTCATAAAGAAGTGGGCGTTATTGCAGCGTACAAAGCCCAGGTCAACAGTATTAGAAATCAATACGAATCACGGTATAGAGAGCTGCTTACGAATTTAGATGTGGAAATAAATTCTGTAGATGCTTTTCAAGGCCGAGAAAAGGATATTATTTTCTATAGTGTTGTTCGTAGTAATAAAACTGGTGAGCTAGGATTTTTGCATGATGCTCGCAGATTGAATGTTGCATTTTCGAGAGCAAGGGAATTGCTTGTAGTAATTGGGGATAGTAAAAGTGTAACACTTAGAAATGAAATAAAAGAGAAAGAGAATCCGTTTATAACCATAATTGCCTATATAAAGGAACATTGTAATGACTGCTTGATTGTGGAGGTTTAATATGCAAATCGATGATTTAATAAAAAAATATTACAACAGTTTTCCTAATCATCAGTTGGTGAAAGCCTATGAAGCGGCAGTTCCGCAGTTTTGCTTGAATGTTATATTAACATTTGAACAAGAGCGAGCGTTGCCTCTGATTGACGAATATGTAATGAAATTTGTTCGATGTGGCGTTAATGAAATATCAAATATTTCAAGATGTATGGGAATGAATGAAAGAATCATTATGCAGTCAGTTGGTTCACTTCATGAACATAATTTTATAAGCGTGTCTATAAGTAATTCTGAAATAAAACTTACAGATAAGGGATTAGATGCACTTGAAAAAATGGTATTGTTGGTTAGAAATGATACTGAGGAAAATGTTATAGTTGATAGCTTTACAGATGATGTATCGATAAATAGTCCTAGACAATTTTATAGTGATAAAGATATCAGCAAATATGATATTAAAGCGTTAAGACCACGGCATCAGATGCCTAAGATTGAAGAGCTGAATCTTAGCGAAATAAAGCAAGCTGTTTCAAGATATAAAAAATTAAAAGGAAATACACTGAAAAGTTTAGAAGGCGAATTGGTAGACATCCGGGATATAAAGAAAAGTTACGCGATGTATAAAAAGGTGTCAGTGCTTCTTTTTTATAATCAGTCTGACGGTGAAATTATTCCACTTGTGTTTGATAAAGCTACTAGAAGCGAAGAATATGAGGCTGCTGTTCTAAAAAGTATTCATGAAGATACAAGAATACTTGAAATTGATAAAATTCCTGAGGAACAAAATAGGCTTGAAGATGAGTTTAGTAAGCTTATACCTCAAGATATCATTAAGGAGGCAAAAAAGCAAAAACACAAACTAGAGTTAATAGACGATTCGCTAACAAAGATAAGAAATCAGGTAGAAGAAATCACCCAGAATAATATTGAAGAGGATGATAATAATGAAGAAATACTTGAACTAAAGAAGCGAATTAAAGAGTTAGAAGCTGAAAAAGAAAATAGCGAAAAACACGATGATAAGATAATCGATACATATAAACATAGACCACTATTGATTAGAGCTTTTGATGAATCAAAAAAATTGATTGTAATTGTTTCCCCTTGGATAAAACATTCTGGTTTAGATGATGAAATATACGATAAAATTGTGAGAGCTATCAATCGTGGCGTTGAAGTGGTAATAGGATATGGAATTAGTAAAAATGATGATAAGTCAGATGAAAAGATAATAGGCAAATTACGTGGCTTAGAAAATCGAGAGTATAAAGGACAACTGAAACTTATTGCTTTGAATAATACACATGAGAAAGTATTAATTATGGACAATGAATTTGCCGTTGTTACTAGCTTTAATTGGCTATCATTTGCTGGTAATCCAAGATACGGCTTTAGAAGAGAAACAGGTGTATATACTGAACATCAAGGAACGATAGAATACTTGAAGAATGACTTACAAAAAAGAATGAAGATAAAGTTTACTATTTGCAATGAGTAAGTAGCTGGGTTTAATACTTATGATTATTCAGAAAGGGGTGCAATTGTGGCTCGCGGTGAAATGGCAATGAAAGTCAGTTACAAGAAGTTGTGGAAGCTTTTAATTGATAAAGATATGAAGAAGACCTATTTGCAAGAACAGACTGGAATAAGCTGGACATCTCTTGCAAAGATGTCTAGGAATGAGCCTGTCAGTATGGAGGTGCTTTCTAAGATATGCAAGGTTCTGGAAGCAAATATTGGTGATGTAGTGGATTTTGTTGACGAGGAGAAAGATAATGCCTGAGAGGAAGAAGATCCTGAAATTCTTTACGGCGACAGTCTCGATTTCATAGAAGGGGTGCGTATCATGGATATAAGGGTGACGGGGGACGTTGAGGCTCAATATGACCTTCCCCGCATGAACTTTTACGGCATCAGGGAGGGGCAGTTTGTGTCGGATGTTGGCTGCCCGGATATTTTCGGGATTCTCATACAGACCGGCATTTTGTCGTCTTGATTAGGAAGTGACATGGTGTCCCTGAGTTGAGAGCCACTCCTATGGCGCAGAGAACTTGCTGCTGTCATTGAGGAAGTCTGTGATTTTCTGCCTTGCAGCCGGAATATCGCTGCTGTAGATATCCAAATAGTTTTCTGGGATTTTTGTCTGTGTTGCTTTCCGGACTGCCTCCAGGCTTTCGCCCGTGCCGCCGCCTCCGTGGGTCACAATAGGCACCAGTATCTTACCTGTCCAATCATATTGCTTCAGAAATCCTGCTACGGGCATCGGCAGCGTATTCCACCAAAGTGGGTAGACAAGAAAAATCACATCGTAATTTTCCATCTGCGGCAAAGGTCTTTTTAATGTGGGGGCTTTGCCGCTTTCCCGTTCCCGTTTTCCCTCCTTGGTGGTCTCGCCGTAGTCGACGGGATAGGTTTTTTCTGTTTGAATGGCGAAAATATCGCCGCCCGCCGCATCCTGCAACATATAGGCAATCATCTCGGCGTTGCCGATGATTTCATGTCTATCCTTCATAATGGAGGCTCCGGATACAGCATCTACATCGGACGGGAAATTCGTATTGCCCACACGGCTGAAATAGACTGTCAGTACCCGTCCGGGAATCGAAACCTTGTCTCCGGCAATAACGGCATTTTTTTCTACATTTACCTGATGATACCAACGGTCAAGGTAGGGCATACCGAAAATTCCGGCTGCTGCCAGCACGAACGCCGTTCCTGCCAGACCGAAAAATACTCTTCCGTGTATATATCGTCTGGCATGAAGCAGCAGATGGACAAACAGCAGAACCAATGCGCCGATGGCTGCGCCCAGATGAAGGGAGCGCCAGTTCCATGTACTCGCCAAACTGAACCACGGAAACAGATACTGGGACAGCACCATTCCCGAGAGGGTGAGGATGATGAGGCTCACGGCGAAAAGGATAATGCTGATATTGTTCGCCAAGCGCAGGGGAGAGTATGTGCCGACAAGGAAATGCGTATAGAAATAATGATTCTTGATATTGTGCAGAACAATCAAGGCGATAAACAGACAGCCAAGCACCTCATGCACTGGATGCGGCAGGAACATTCCACCTAGTTCTGCAAAGAACAGGCACAGTAAAATGCTGTCCAATAATTTTTTAGCAGTTGTTTTTCTCATGGCAGCCTCACTTCGCGGGGCGATTTTCGTTGCCCCAATCACATAGCTTTAAGATTTCTTAGTCGTATAATAAAATGAGTTGAGGGAAATGTCAATCAAAATGGGGGGCAAATGCCCTTTCTTCTCGTTAGCTTAAAGCCTTGCCCCGTGTGGCTTTTGCGGCTTTGCGGAACTTTTTAGCAAATTTCACAGGGAAAAAACGGTAATATAGAGAATATCATCATGGTGAGAAATTATCCGTGAGAAAGGACTGGTGTTTATGAACAGAAAAATGCGTATTTTCCTGTGTTGGGCAGTGCTGATGCTGCTGACCGTGGGAACGGTTTTTGCGGGGCATTTGGAGGATATTGCCGCCAGAGGTACTATCCGTATCGGTACAACTGGCGATTACATTCCCATGTCATACCTGAATCCTAAGACGGGTGTATATGAAGGGATTGATGCGGAACTCTCGCAGTTGATTGCTGACTCTCTGGGCGTGAAAATCGAATATGTGCCTACGAGTTGGCCTACGCTTACCGCAGATACATTGGCTGGAAAATTCGACATAGCCCTGTGCGGTATCTCCCGAAATTATGTAAGAGCCAAGACTATGGCCATGTCGGATGCCTACGGCGAAGGGGCTTTCGGCAAAACGATTTTGTGCCAGAAAACTGATGCCAAGAAATATCAAAGCCTTGCCGACATTGACAAGCCGGAAGTGCGTGTCATGATTATGCATTGCAGGCTTTAAGAATCCGTCCTACATGGAATTCTTCAAGAAAACGAGAAATTTTCGAGGAAAGGAGTTCACGAGACTGGTGATTATGTGCTACAATATTCATGGCATAAGCCCTCCGTTTATGTTGTGATAGTTTAGGCACTTTCATTATACAAAACGGAGACGGCTTATGCTATTTTATTTTAGAAAATCTGATTTAATAATTAATGTGCAGTTTTACAACTGCGAAGTTTGAGTTAACATCTGTAATGTCTTTTGCCAGTAATGAATTAAAAAGGAATTTGGTTAAACATTCATCATATCATCCAATGTGAAGAGGATAACATCGCCTGCGGCGGCGCATTCATGTAATCCCTGAGTGAAACCATCCTTAGAGAAGATGACGTAGTAGCATTTCTTGCCTTTTGCAAAGACAGCAGCATATTGTCTTAAAAGCTCCAGTTCGTCCCGTCCAATTTGTTTGTTCCGATATTTGCAGGAACCAATAATATAGGACTCTTCACCGGTTTCAACATTTAGCGTTTCTCCTACGATATCGATGTCGATTTCCTTGCGTTCGATGGGATTATTTCCCCACCATCTGCCCAGGGAAAGAATTTCAAAAGGAAGATTATTGGCATAGTAAAGCAAGTAGTCACGGCACATCCGTTCAAAGACAAAGCCCATGAAGTCAGGAAGATAGGGCTTAATCACTCGGTCATATACCCGTCCTATGCGTCCAGAAGCAATAAGGGCTGTGTTGTTGGGGACAAATCGATACCAGAAGCGGAAGAAGTTGTCATCGATGGAATAAATGGTTTGCTTCGAATTGCCATGGATTAATGGTCTTTCGCGCTTGACAATGCCAAGTTCCCGCAGCGTTTTCAGATATTTGGAACAGGCTCCGGTTTCCAGTTTGCATTTTGACGAAATCTCTGCTAATTTGGATGCCCCTTCAGCAATAGCCGAAAGGATATCGCTGTATTGAGATGTTTCCCTAAGCTCCTGCTTCAAAAGATTCTTTGGCTCCTCATAAAGGTAGCTGGAGCGGTCAAAGAGGTTTTCAAGAAGTGCTTCGTCTACATCGTCCTTAACATTGAGCTTTCTTATGTAGTGAGGAACGCCACCGGTAATCCCGTAGATAAGGGCATTTTGTGTAGGGGAAAGGTTTGGAGAAAAGATTGCAGTTTCCTTATAAGTCAGCGGCTCTAATTTGAATTGTCCGGTTCTACGGCCATATAATGGGCTTTCATCGCTTAAGACCTGTTTTTCCATGAAGCTCATAGAAGAGCCGCATAAAATCAGGTAAAGCTTGCTGTTTGACCAGGTATGGTCGATGATATGCTGCAGCAGGGAGGAGATAGCCTCCTCAGCCTTGGCAAGGTACGGGTGTTCATCTATGACAAAGATAATCCGCTGGTCTTGGGCAAGCCTGCTGATTTCGGAAAGCGCATCATCAAAGGTCTGGTATTCCGGGAAGGTGGTCGCTTCCGGCTCCTTGAATAAGTGAATGGCCTTGGAAAGGGCAGACAGATTCTTGGCTGCCGTAGCCTTCAGCGCTGAGTAATAGATGGTGGGCTTATCCTTACAGAACTCATTGATTAGGGCAGTCTTGCCAACGCGTCTGCGCCCATATATGATAATACATTCAAAAGCATCGTTATCGTAGTGCTTGTTAAGCTTATGTAATTCTTCATCGCGACAATAAAACATGATGTACTCCTTATCCATATGTAAAATAAAGTAACTCATAAGTTACTAACTCGTAATCTATGTTATTTGTATACTGCTACTTGCATATTGTTTTGTCAATGAAGAGAGCGCAGTTGGATAAAATATGTAAAAATGTCCATAATATGAGGATTTGCATTATATATATGGTATAATTATGAGGGACAGCAATACACAGCGCACGAGTTGTATAATTTACTCGGGAGCAGGGTGAGTTGGGAGACCTGTAAAAACCGGCTGAGGTACGGCTGGAGTATTGAACGTGCAATTAGATGTCCATATAAACGGGCAAGACGTGCTCGTGTTTCAGGGAATGGCGAAATATAAGGACGTTCAAAATATCGCAAGTGAAGGTGCCAGGAAAAATGATTATCAGAAGAATGCTGCATTAGGCAGGAGTGTGCGAGGCGATTGCCGAATAAACGGCCATGAGTCGCTGAACGAGATTTATCCATAAACGCAAAGAACGACCATATGTCCAAATTCAATGGGCATATGGCCGTTCTTTTCTGTATTGCCTCTGGCGTATTCACACCGAGGAGTCTCTGTGGCTAGCGTAGAATCTGGCTAATAATCATACTTTGCTCTGTTCCTCCAAAGAAAAGTTATGTGCCAAATTGCTTGCAGATGTTAAAAATAAGATTTTCAAACAATCTCTACACTGGTGTTATTAGCGATTCAGGTCAAAGTCAGCAACATGATAATCCATGAGCTTTTCAGGATCAACATTAGAGTAAACCCCAGGACGAATTTCAAACATCTTGAGATTGTCGGAGTTCTCCTCCATAATTACACGATTATAATTTGCGACGAGGTTGAAAAGCATATTCATCATGATAATCCGCTCCTTTTTAATCCATAATCCGCATATATGAAATAATACATTTGCTATTTACATATATTATGACATGACGGAGGGAAGATGTATAATACCGTTTTTTGATAAATATATAGGATAATGCTATTAAAATTCTTAATAATGGGAATGCAACTTGAAGCTGTATGGCTTACGATGTTAATAATTAACATCGTGGATGGTGCTGGTTTGACTTTTATCCATGTCAGCTCTATACTATCAAACCGTAAGGGAGTGATGGAGTAAATGTCTGTGATGTTACGTTATTTTCTGTTTGTGGTTGCTGTTATTGTACAGGCTTCCGGGATAGCGCTGGTGGTTAAGAGTATGCTGGGAACTTCACCTATTTCCAGCCTTCCCTATGTCATAAGTCTGACCGCACCATTTACGCTGGGGCAGATGACCTTTTCGATAAACATGCTGCTGGTACTCGGCCAGTACCTATTGTTGCGCAGAGCTTTTGACCATATTCAGTTCCTGCAGATACCGGTAACCTTGATATTCTCCTGGTTTATCGATTTCTTCATGGAGGCGTGGTCTTGGGTAATTCCTACAAATTACATTTTGCAGCTGCTGCCTTTGCTTATCGGCACCACACTGATTGCCTTTGGCGTAGCTGTCCAGGGAATCGCCAATGTGCTGATGCTTCCCGGAGAAGGAATCGTATACGCTGTATCCCGTCATTTCCATATTGAATTCGGCAAGGTAAAAACAGCCAATGATGTCAGTCTGGTGTCATTGGCCGCTGTGATTTCGCTGGTATATCTTGGCGGAATTGAAGGCATACGGGAAGGCACATTGATATCTGCCCTAATTACGGGAACTATAGCGAGATATTTCCTTAAACATCTGAGCAAGGTGGATGAGAATGGTAATTTAGTATTCTATCCGCATTTTCGGGAGAAAAATAAGGATGTTCAGGAGCAAAAGATAAGCCTGGAAAAAATAGTTCACTGGCTGTGCAAACCCGTTCACTGCTTATGGCAGGGCATGGCTTCCTTGGTGCATTCTCTGGCCAGGGTAATGAATTTGTAAATTGCCGAATTCTTGTCCATGCCACCTTGCTGGCGGTAGTAAATGCCCATAGGTGCATGGGGGGATTCTTCCCAGGGAAGAAAAATCAGTTCCTTATGGGGCAACGTCAAATGCTGGGGAATAAGAGTAAAGCCTGCTCCAGCCAAAGCCAAATTATAGGCTTCACTGGTGGTGGCACAGAGGATGTTGTCCAGCTCATCATTGACGGGAACGATATGATGACCACGGGAGAATACATGCTTCAAAAGATAGGGAGGAATGTCAATAATCTGGCGGTAAGGCCACATATCTTTAGAGGAGACGCTTTTTCGGCGTCTCTTTTTGCATGCCTGTGCCAAAGGATGATTTTTACGCATGACACAGACAAAGGCATCGTCATGGAGTTTCTGGAAGGCAATGTCCTCGGCAGTAAATTTTGCATCCTTGATGCCCAACACCAAATCCAGCTGACTAGTGGTAAGCCGGTGCAGATTGGCATCGGTTTGGTCAAGGGTAAGCTCCGGCACAATGTTCTCGTTATCGGCCAGTACACAGGAAAGAATCTTGCTGATAAACCAGTTGGCATGGGAGTCAGCGTAGCCAATGCGGAGCACCGTGCGTTTGTGCTTATGGAATGTGGAAATCCATTCCAGAGAATGGTAGTAGAGTCCGAGCATCTGTTGGGCATCGGGGAGGAACTGAAATCCCACCTGCGTCAGGGATACGGAACGGGTGGTACGGTTAAAAAGCTGGGTGCTCAGCTCTGTTTCCAGACTTTGAATCTGTCGCGTTACAGCTGGCTGGGACATGGAAAGCTGTTCAGCAGTTTTGGCGTAGTTTAACGTCTTTGCCAGGGTAGTAAAGCACTCAAGCTGCTGGGTATTCATCCAATCACCTCATCACGAATTCATTATGTTGCCGATAAGATTATGATAACACATATTGATACGCTTTGTGCATAAATAATGCGATAATAGCATTTCACAAGGCGAATTATTCCTGTTAGGATGTACCCGTAAGCAGAAATCCCAAGTTTTATTTTAGGAGGAAGATGTATTATGGCACTAACGAATTTAGCAGCATGGAATCAGAAAGCAGCAGGTGTTTTGACAAACTCCGCCTGTGGTTCGGCTTGTGGCTCCGGTGACAAAGTGGTTTCCGCAGCTTGCGGCTCGGCTTGTGGTTCTGGCGACAAGGTGCTGCCCACTGCCTGCGGTTCTGCCTGTGGTGCAGGTGACAAGTAAGAATTTTGTGTGAGGTATGGAGGATGGTCAAATGAAACCGTATTTTTCCTTTCAATGGCATATCACCGATGAATGCGACCAGCGGTGTAAACATTGTTATATCTTTGCGGAAAATACCGGCAAATGTCCTGACCGCATGACAAAAAAACAGATGGAGGCAGTACTTGCAAACTGCCGGGACTTTTGCGAAAAATTTGGCCGTCAGCCTTACTTCTATCTGACAGGTGGCGACCCAATCCTGCATCCTGAATTTTGGACCTTGTTGGACATGTTCAGGGCGGAGGCGATTCCCTTTACGATTATGGGCAATCCCTTTCATCTGACGGATGAAGTCTGCCAGCGGCTGCATGAATGTGGCTGTTTGCGTTATCAGCTGTCGATTGACGGGATAGAGGAAACCCATGATTGGTTCCGCAAGCCTGGTTCTTACAAAACTACGCTGGAAAAAGTGGCCATGTTGAATAAAGCGGGTATCCGCTCCATCATTATGACCACGGTTTCCGGGAAAAATATAGAGGAAGTTCCGGCCATCATTGATGCCGTGGTGGCAGCAGGAGCTAAGGTTTATGCTTTTGCCCGCTATTGTCCGACCAGTGAGGAAAAGGAGAACAGCATCAGCCCACAGCGTTATCGAAAATTATTGGAAGATTGCGATAAAATCTTCCGGCAATATGAAGCAGCTGGTTGTGAAACCTATTTCAACCGCAAAGACCACCTGTGGACCCTTTACGATTATGAAATGGGCAGGTTACAGATTCCTGAGGACGCTGAACCCGATATGATATATGGCGGCTGCAACTGCGGCAATGGGCATCTTACCATTCTTCCTACAGGTGATGTTTATGCCTGTCGAAGAGTGCAGAATAGCCGGGTGGGTAATGTTTTTGACAAGAGACTGGCAGACCTTTGGACAAATGAGTTTGAGGCTTATCGGGACTATGACAAGTTCCAGAAATGCAGCAAATGCGAACTGAAGGCTTGGTGTCGGGGCTGTCCAGCAGTAGCCAGCAGTACCAGTGACAGGGACTTTTATGCCGCTGATCCGCAGTGCTGGAAGGAGATTTGAGGCAAAGATGGATTTATTGGAATTGATGAAAAAACGCCGCTCCATTCGCAAGTATCAGAAAAGGCAGGTGCCGCGTGAACTGGTGGACAAGATTGCGGAGGCTGGGCTTTACGCTCCTAATGCGGGAGGTGGACAGCGCAGCATGATTGTAACCATTCACAATGCAGAACTTACAGCCAAACTTGGCAGGCTGAACTTTTCTACCTTTGACCGCAGCAAGTTGCTTGGTAGCCATGTGTCAGCTGAGCAGCCTTCGGTAATTGATGATGAACGTATCCGGAATGGCTTTTACGATGCACCAACGGTTTGCGTAATTTTCGGCCAGCGAGGCTTTCCCTTCAATGTAGCTGATGCTTTTTGCATAGCGGAAAATATGGTATTGGAAGCCCATGCTTTAGGTGTGGCTTCCTGCATTATTTCCCGGGCTGAGGAAACATTTGCTCTACCGGAGGGAAAAGCCTTTATGGAAGAATGGGGCGTGCCGGAGGATATGGAGGGGAAGGCCTTTGTGATACTGGGGTATCATGAGGGGGATTATCCCCAGGGTAAGCCGAGAAAATTGTGCAGGAATATTGTTATAGCGTAAGAAAGGTTGAATTTATGAGTCTTATTAAAGGTCTTCATCATGCCGCTCTGCGTTGTTGCGGCAAGGCAGAAATGGATAGCGTGATTGAGTTTTATTGCCGTGTACTAGGCATGAAACGTTTGCGTACCTGGGGCGAAGGTAATCAGGCTGGTAGTATGCTGGATACGGGCAATGGTGTCATCGAGCTCTTTGCCGATGCAGAGCCAGGGCGCCGTCCAGGACAGGTTGACCACATTGCTTTGGCTACGGACAAGGTGGGTGAATGTGTGGCTGCCTGCGTTAAAGAGGGGCTGGCCGTAACCATGGTGCCTACGGATATTGTAGTGCCCAGCGAGCTTCCCTATGCTTTGCGTATAGCTTTTGTACAGGGGAAGGCTGGGGAAATCATTGAGTTTTTCCATGAAAGATAAGAGTGTTCAAAGTTAAGGAAAGAGGGATATATTCCGATGATTCAGGTAAATTCCAGACCATCAATCAATGGGGCTGGGATGGGAAGATTCTCTGATCGTTCGTGTTGGGCCCAGACTGGCAAAGGTCTGGGCCTTGAAAATAAAGCAATAGTTTATTTGAAGGAGTGTTTCATCAACATGCATTTTTCCAGTGGTATCAATCGCCCTCCCTATGAAGCCGCAGACGGCTTTTTGCAGATAACTTCCGGCTGCAGCCATGCAAGCTGTGAGTTCTGCACCTTTTATAAGGATAGTCCCTTTATACTGTCTCCGATGGAGGAAATTGAGGAAGACGTCAAGGAACTGGCTCAGTCCGGCTGGAACTTTGACCGTATTTATCTGCAGGGGGCTGACCCATTCATCCGCAAGACGGAGGATTTGCTGCAAATTGCAGATATGATTTACCGTTATCTGCCGCAGGTAAAATCCATCGGTGGGTATGCCCGTGTGGATAATTTGAAAATAAGACGGTACAGCAGGTAAGACAGCTGGCAGAAAAAGGTTACAGCTATTTCTACTTCGGCGTGGAAAGCGGCGATGATAAGCTGCTTGACCGCATGAATAAGGGCTATCATGCTGATTTGGTCATCAAGCAGTGCAAAAAGATGGACGAGGCCGGCATGCCGTGGATTGCCAACTTCTTAGGCGGCCTGGGCGGACATGACTGGGGACTTTCTCATGCACGGGAAACTGCTAAAATGTACAATCAACTGAAGCCGGCTATGGTGTATGCCTCCGAACTGACGTTGTTCCCGGATACGCCTCTTTCCCGTGATGTAGCTATGGGCAAGTTTGCCGAAGCAACGGAAACCGAGCGTATTGCCGAAATGCAGGAATTTATCCGCTGTCTCGATATTCCTACGATTTTCCGAGCAGAACATGTGACCATGCCGATTCGGCTAAATGGCCGTCTGCCGGAAGATAAAAAAGCGCTGATTGCCCAGTTGCAGCGTTTGCTTGACGATAACGGCGAAGAGGTATTACAGAGATACCGCAGCCGGGTAAATAGCTTATAAGAAGATGGGTTCTCGTGTTTATATTCGTATGGACAAAGGGGATGAAATCCTCAGCTGTATTCGCAGAGTCTGTTGCGAATTGGTTATAAAGTCGGCAATGTTTCAGGGAATTGGTGCCTGCGATAAAGTAGTGGTCGCGACTTTTATCCCCGAAAAGCAGGATTTTATGCAGCACGAGTGTAATGGTATGCTAGAGATGATTTCCCTGCAGGGTAATGTGGTGACCGATGTCAACGGGCGTTTAAAGGAACATGCCCACGGAATGTTTTCGTATCTGTTGCCGGACAGCGGTGAGATTGCCTATTTAGGTGGTCATTTGCATAGTGCCTGGATAAGTTATACAGGCGAAATTGTTCTGGACGTGGTGGAAAATGGTTTTATCGGTCAGCAGTTTGACCCTGTTACCGGTATTGACGTTTGGAAATTGGAGGGAAAAGCATGCGCAGGAAAAAGGGCGTAAAATATCTGGCGGCAGTGGCGCTGGGCATGACGATGTTGTTTGGTGCGACTGACGGTACTGTAAATGCGGCAGCACCGTTGCATTATTTTATGCAGCAGCCGGGAAATTATGAAAGTGCTACCCCTTACGGCCACAATGAAAAAGCCGGCCATTATGTACAGGCCGGCGATGCAAAGATTTATTATGAAGTTTATGGTCAGGGCAAGCCTGTTTTCGTCTTTCATGGCGGTGGCGTAGGCACGCCCTATGAAATGGGGCAGCTTATTGACAAATTGCGTCAGAACTATCAGGTGATTGCGGTGTCTACCCGCGGTCATGGCCGTTCGGAAATTGGTCACTCGCCGCTGACTTATGAGCAAAAGGCTGAGGATATGCTGGCGGTAATGAACGCCGTTACAAATGAATCGGCAATCCTGCTGGGCTTTAGCGATGGCGCTTACACGGCTTATAAAGTGGCTTCCATGTACCCGGAGCGCGTGGATAGGGTTATTGCCATCGGTGCTGGTACACTGAAAAAAGGCTTTTTCAGCGGGGAAATGAAGGTCGAAGATTTAGCAAAAATTGATGCGCAGTTTATCGAGCAGCAGAAAAAAATCATGCCGGAGCCGGAGCGCTTTCAGGAATTTTGCACGAACTATATGAAGTTCTGGAGTCAGATGGAAGTAGGGGAAGATTTCCTCAAGACCATTCAGTGCCCGGTACTGCTTATTGCAGGGGATGAAGATGACCATGCGCCGATGGTCACAATGGTGGAGGCCGAGCAGTATATCCCCAAGGCCAGCCTCTGCATTGTCCCTAAAGCCTGGCATTCGGCGTTCATTGATAATTTTCCTGTAACCTGGACGGCTATGCAGCAATTCCTGAAAGCGGATTCATCCAAATTGACCGGCAGTAAAAAGGTGGCCTATAATAACAGATAGAATTTTCATGATTAGAGAATGATAGATGTAATGTTTTGTAATGTCTTTTGCCAGTAATGAATTTGTAATGATTTGTAATGCTCTGAGCGATTTTTGGGGGGGCAGGCGTTTGGCCTGCCCCTTTTAGTTATTCCATGTTCCCCTTTTCCTTCAAACTGCAATATATTTTGTTGCCAATGATAATGTGGTCTAAAACGGGGATGTCCAAGACTTTGCCTGCCTTGACCAGCCTTTCCGTCACTGCAATATCTTCCC
The DNA here is from genome assembly GCF_000424065.1 of Selenomonas ruminantium subsp. ruminantium ATCC 12561. GTDB lineage: Bacteria > Bacillota > Negativicutes > Selenomonadales > Selenomonadaceae > Selenomonas_A > Selenomonas_A ruminantium. The sequence continues at coordinate 2,439 of NZ_AUJE01000041.1, read as the reverse complement.
TGCTCGGCGTAGGGTCGCCACTGGGGTGATTATGAACGAGGATTATGGACGCGCAGGGATATTTTATCGTTTCCGCAAAAACTTCTCTTGGATGTACGACCGAAGCGGAAAGTGAGCCAATGGAGATGGTGTGATAAAATGCGAAAGCATTTACACACAGCACCTTTTTATGGCACGATTTTGTATTTCATCTTATTGTAATTTGAAAAAGGGCACAATGAATCTCATAGAAAAGCTCTTCATATCTGCACGGTAATTATGGCCGGTATTGGCTGACACAATCTGAGTGATATCAGGTCATCTAACCTTTTTGACAGAAGGTACTGCTGGATTTTCGTGAGGAAAATCACACGGATTTTGTTGATTTGTATACTCAAAATAGAATTTTCCCCATTCTCTTAATTCTGTAATTAAGGGACGCAAGGTTTTTCCCAGTTCCGTTAGGGAATACTCTGTTTTTGGTGGCACTACTGGATATACTTCACGATGGATAAGCTGGTCTTTCTCAAGTTCTCGAAGTTGTATCGTCAGCATTCTGGCTGTCGCTTGCGGTAAAAGACGCTGTAGTTCACTAAATCGTTTTGTGCCATCCATTAGGTGCCATAAAATAAGCGGTTTATATTTTCCACCGATAAAACACATAGCTGCTTCTATTGTGCAGGCAAAATTTCGATCTTTCATAAATCGTTCTCCTTAGTATCATTTATTATAGTATATATAAAAAATGTGCGTACTTCAATATGGATACGTTTTATGCTATATTGGTCTAAGTATAAAGGCTATAGCTCACCAAAAGCATGGATATCCACAAAAACACCATAGGGAGGAACTTTAATGAAAGCAAATAAGATACATACAGAAAATGCACCTGCGGCAGTAGGGCCATATTCACAGGCTGTTATAACCAATGGGATGGTTTATACGTCCGGACAAATAGCGCTTGACCCCAAATCCGGCCAGCTTGTCGGAAAAACCATCGAAGAACAAGCAGAGCAGGTTATGAAAAATCTGATGGCTATTCTTGAAAAAGCTGGAACAAAACCGGAGAATACGGTGAAGACACTCTGTTTCCTTACGGATATCAATGATTTTGCTGCCTTTAACAAAGTGTATGAAAGATACTTTACGGATAAACCTGCAAGGTCGTGTATTGGCATCAAGGAACTGCCCCTGAATGCAATATGCGAAGTAGAAGTCATTGCGACGATTTAATATTATGGAGGTCTTATGAAGCAATACATTGTTGATGCATTCACCAATAAGCCGTTCTCAGGTAATCCGGCAGCTGTATGCGTAATGGATGCCTGGCCAACGGAAGAAGCGATGAAGAAACTAGCGATGGAGAACAATCTGTCTGAAACAGCCTTTATCGTAAAAGAAGATGCTGGCTATCATTTAAGATGGTTTACGCCTGGAACTGAGGTCGAACTCTGTGGCCATGCAACGCTGGCTTCAGCTTATGTGATTTTGAATTACTATGAACAGGATAGCAATGAAGTTAGTTTTCATACATTGAGCGGTGAATTGATTGTACAAAAGAAAAATAATCGCTATGTAATGAATTTTCCTACTATTGAATTGAAGGAAATCGCCGTTACAGATGATATGGAGCAGGCATTTGGTGTCAGACCTGTAAAAGCGGTTTTGGGATTGGATCTTATTTGTATATTTGAACATGAGCACCAGGTTCGAAAGCTAAATCCGAATCAGGAATTGCTGTCGAAGATTCCTGGCCGCATTCAAAATGCAACTGCCAGAGGTAAGGAAACAGACTGTGTATCACGAAGTTTTTGCCCAAAACTTACTATTCCGGAAGATCCGGTTTGTGGCTCAGCACACTGTCAAATTGCTGTTTATTGGGCCAACATGCTGAATAAAAAGGAAATCGATGCATATCAAGCCTCCAAGAGAGGCGGATATCTTCACTGTGAATTATTAGGAAATAAGCGAATTGCCATTAGTGGAGAGGCTGCATTAGTGGCTGTTTCTGAAATTGTGGCAGCGTTATGATTTTTGTGGTTGTATGGTATGCTGTTGAAACTGTCAGCATAAGTGCGGCATAATGACTTGAAAGATGTGGAGGATATGTGGGTTGTTTAGATTTAACCTAACCCGCGAGAAGTCCTCCACCGCTTAGGTGGGGGATGAAGGCGGGTATGGTGAATTTACATAAGTAATTGAGCCATACAATTGCTTTTTGTCTTATTGGGTAGTATAATCAGTCGTAAAAGAGAAAGGACTTATTATACTATGGAATTAGATAACAATAACCATTCAGTGTTCTTACTCTATTATCATCTGGTTTTGGTAGTGAAGTATCGTCGCAAGGTATTCTCTGACCGAATGAGCCAATATGCTAAAGATATTTTTGTTCGCATTGGCTCATCATACAACATTACGTTGGAGGAATGGAATCACGACCAAGACCATGTGCATATC
>NZ_AUJE01000040.1 GCF_000424065.1 Selenomonas ruminantium subsp. ruminantium ATCC 12561 | reverse complement strand
GTGAGTAGTCTGTTCTTCGGGACGGTGAAAGCGGATGCGATGAATGAGGAATGGAACATAAAAGTTAACTTTCTATGGAAGGTTTATGGCTTTTTATAAGTTTTCAGTAACGGAGTTCAATAAATAAATGGAACAAGAATCGTTTAAGGTTTTAGAATACAAAAAGATAACGGATAAGCTGGCTGAATATGCCGGCTCGGCTTTAGGCAAGGAAAAGGCCCATGACCTTGTGCCCAGTTCAGACTTTGCCGAGGTTCTGGAGTGGCAGGAGCAGACCACGGAAGCCGTGAAGGTGCTGTCCATGTCTGCACCTCCATTGGGCGGCATTCGCGATATTCGCCTGCTCTTAAAAAAAGCAGGCAAGGGTGCCATTTTGGAACTGGAAGAACTCCAGAACATCATGAACACCATGTATGCCATGCGTACCATCAAGTATTTCTTCCGCGATTTGGAGCTTGAAGCACCGATTTTGCAGGAATGGGCACGTTCTTTGGAGATTTTGGGGCAGCTCGAACGCAACCTCAACAACGTCATTGACGAGCATGGCAATATGCGGGAAGATGCCAGCGTGGAACTTAGGCGCATCCGCCGTGAACTGAAGTCATCCCAGGGGCGTATCAAGGATAAAATCAATAATATCCTCCATGACGGCCAATATCAGAAGATGTTCCAGGATGCCATTGTCACCGTTCGCGATGACCGCTATGTTATCCCCATCAAGGCAGAATACCGCGCGCATTTCCCTGGCCTCATCCATGACCAGTCGGCCAGCGGTTCTACGCTCTTTATCGAGCCGATGGCTGTGGTGGAACTCAATAATGATGTAAAGCAGCTTACGCTCGCTGAACAGCAGGAAATTCAGCGCATCCTGCGCCAGCTTTCTGGCGAAATCCAGCGGGAGAAGGAAACGCTTGCGGCTAACTGCGAGATTTTGGGTGACATTGACTTTACCTTTGCTAAGGCGCGCCTAGCGGCGTCCATGAAGGCTGTGCGCCCGCTGATTAATGATGAAGGCCGCACGGTGCTGAATAATGCCCGCCATCCGCTGATTGCCAAGGATAAGGTTGTACCGACCAATATCAGCATTGGCGAAAACTACCGCATGCTTTTGATTACCGGCCCGAATACCGGCGGTAAAACCGTCACCATGAAGACCTTGGGGCTTATGGTTCTGATGGCGCAGTCCGGCCTTTATCTGCCGGTTGACCAAGGCTCAGAAATCGCCCTTTATGCCAACATCTATGCGGATATCGGCGATGAACAGAGCATCGAGCAGAGTCTTTCGACCTTCTCCGCCCATATGACCCATATTGTCAGCATTTTGGACAAGGTTGAGAGCGAAGATTTGCTGCTGCTCGATGAATTGGGCGCCGGTACTGACCCGGAAGAAGGTGCGGCCCTGGCCATGTCTATTTTGGAAAAACTGCTGGAAGTGCAGGCAACTACTGTTGCGACCACGCATTATTCAGAGCTGAAAACCTTTGCCTATACCCGTGACGGCATTGAAAATGCCTGCGTGGAATTCGATATCGAAACCCTGCGGCCCACCTATCGTCTGCTGATTGGCATTCCCGGCGCCAGCAATGCCTTTGCCATCAGCCGCCGTTTAGGATTGGCTGATTCGCTGATTCTCCGTGCTCAGCAGCTCGTCAAGGCTGACCATGCACAGTTTGAACACGTCATCAACGAGCTCGAAAATGAAAAGATGATGTATGAACAGCGTAATGCCGATATCGCCGAGCGTCAGGCACGGGTCAAGAAGCTCGAAGAGAAACTCTTGAAGGCCAAGGAAGAGCTCAGCCAGAAGAAGGGCGATATCATCCGCAAGGCCAAGGACAAGAGCGCAGCCCTTATCCGTCAGACCCGCCGGGAGTCGGAAGAAGTCATCAGCCAGCTAAAAGAGCAGTTTGACGATTTGGGCATCAAAGCCCGCCAGCAGGCGATTGCCGATGCCCGTGCGCGTATCAACGAAGCTTCGGCCAAAGCCAACCCCGGCATCATGGCGCAGAAGGGCGTGGGCCAGCGTATTGATCTCAAAAAAATCCGTGTGGGCGATACAGTCTATGTCAAAAAACTTGACCAAAAGGGCACTGTCCTCGAAATTCAGGGCAAGGATTTGACCGTACAGGTAGGCGCTCTGCGCACCAAGCTCAAGGCAAATGCCTGCACCTTTATTGCCCACAAGGTAGAAGAAAAGCCCAGTACCAATACAGGCAGCCGCAAGAACTCCCAGTCATCCAGTTTCCTGCAGAAGACACAGAATATCGGCCGCGATATCGATATCCGCGGCATGATGGTGGACGAAGCGGAAATGACGTTGGGCAAGTTCATTGACGATGCGGTGATTGCGGGCCTTAGTCAGGTACTCATTATCCATGGTAAGGGCACGGGCGCCCTGCGTAAGGGCGTTCATGCCTATCTCAAAGGACACCGCAATGTCCTAAGCTTCCAGTTCGCCGATATCAACGAAGGCGGCACGGGGGCTACGGTTGTAGAATTAAAATAATATCTAAACTATCGTGTAAAATTGTGCAAAATGCTTAGCACTAAGCATTTTGCACAATTTTTTTATGGAAAGTTTTTTCATTTTACAGTTTACAAGTTGACATATTGGTTACAGAGTGATACTATACACATTATACAAATATCCAACTGCAATAATACTTTTATACGTTTATGTTGGAGAAAGAAGGTCTTATGTTATGAATGGTTTAATGTTAGTGGGCTTTGCCATGGTCGCTTTTGTGGCCGCGTATTTTCTCTACGGCCGATGGCTGGTAAAGACCTGGGGGATTGACCCTAAAGCTAAGACGCCGGCGGTAGAACTGGAAGATGGCGGAGACTATGCACCGGCTTCCCGCTTTACCGTATTTGCCCATCAGTTTTCTTCGATTACAGGTGCCGGCCCTGTGACCGGACCGATTATCGCTGCAATGTTCGGCTGGGCACCGGCAATGCTCTGGCTGTTGGTCGGCGGCATTTTCTTTGGGGCAGTACAGGATTTTACAGCGCTCTATGCATCGGTAAAGAATCAGGGCAAGAGTATGGGCATGCTGATTGAACAGTATGTAGGCCGTACGGGGCGCCGTTTGTTCCTGTTGTTCTGCTGGTTGTTTACTCTGCTGGTACTTGCCGCTTTTGCCGATATTCTGGCGAATACCTTTAACGGTTTTACCAAGAGCGGGGCACTCAATGTACCAGGCGCACAGGCCGCCACGATTTCCATGCTCTACATTGTCGTAGCGATGGGATTTGGCGTATTTATCAGCAAGGTTCAGCCAAGTGGATTGGTCAAGTTCCTTGTAGCTGTTGTATTAGTTGTGGCGATGTTCGCCGTAGGTATGCAGTTCCCGTTGTATCTTGATGCCACGGGCTGGCGTTATGTGACCTTTGGCTACTGCTTTATCGCATCGGTTCTGCCCATGTGGCTCTTAATGGAACCGCGTGACTACTTGAGTTCCTTCCTGCTTTTAGGCATGGTTTTCGGCGGTGTGGTTGGCGTTCTGGTCGCCAATCCCGTAATCAATATGCCGGCGTTTGTCGGTTTTACGGTTAAGGGACAGTCCTTGTTCCCGATTCTTTTTATCACGATTGCCTGCGGTGCAGTATCCGGTTTCCATAGCCTGGTATCTTCGGGCACTTCTTCCAAGGCTATTGCCAACGAACGGGATATGCTGCCTGTTGGTTACGGTGCAATGCTTGTGGAATCTTTGCTCGGTGTGGTAGCACTTGTTATCGCCTGTGCAGCGGCTTCTAATGGTTCTTTGCCGCAGGGAACGCCTTTCCAGATTTTTGCTGGTGCTATCGGCGGCTTCTTCCAGATGTTTGGTCTGCCCGCTGCGGTTTCCGCCTGCATCATCACCATGTGTGTATCGGCACTGGCTATGACGACGATTGATTCCGTGGCACGTATCGGCCGCATGTCCTTGCAGGAACTCGTTGCTCCTGGTGAAGGAGAACAGGCCAGTGGCTGGGTAAAACTGCTGATGGATAAATATGCCTCCACGGCATTGACCCTGGCTTTGGCTTATGCTTTGTGCCTTGCCGGTTATATGAATATCTGGCCGCTCTTTGGCGCAGCCAATCAGCTCCTGTCGGCACTCGTTTTGATTGCGTTGGCACTTTTCCTCAAAACTACGGGCCGCAAAGGCTGGATGCTCTATGTACCGATGACCTTTATGTTCCTGGTGACCATGAGCGCTTTGGTACTCAGCGTAGTCGGTATCGCCGGCAAGCTCGCCAGCGGGGATTTCACCCTGATGGTAGACGGCTTGCAGCTGGTACTGGCGCTTGCCCTGATGACGCTGGCGGTACTGGTAGCCCGTCATTGTGGCAGCGGTTTGTTGAAGAAGGACGAGGATTTGGAAGCGGTAACGTAATAAGCTTGATTTCATGACTTTTACAGAGACTATGAATAGGCGCAAGCCTTTCATAGTCTTTTTTTTGCTTAAATAACGGCGTACAAAGGGCTGTTTAGAAGGGATATTTTCTCTGCTAACGAATAAATATATTAATCCAAAACATTGGAAAGTTTGAAAGGGTGGACAGGATGAATGAAAAAAGGATTTTCTCAAGAAAAAGGATTTGTGCACTGACTGCTGCAGTGCTGTCCGTTTTGGATATGCCGGTGACTTTTGGAGCGGATTTTTCTTTGCCTGATTTCGAAAAAAATTTGGAGTCTGAATCGCCGTATCTAGCCACGGAATATTTGTATTCGGATGGCCGGCCTTTTGCCGAATTGAAATATCTCAGAACAGGTGAGGGCATAGGCTTGAACTCAAATTGGCTGGTGCGTGCGTCTGCGTATGATTTAGACAAAAGTCATATTGAAGCAACGAACTCCAGTACGGCATATTGGGCAGGGATTTTGGGGAAGGGAGCGAAAAATACTACGCCCTGGCAGATATTTGTTAATACGGATAACAGTCCCAATGCCAGTGCAGCTTCCCATTCGGTGAATTCGGATGGAGAGCAGCCTGCTAAAGAATCTATAATCACTGAGCAGATTTATGTAAAAGACCAGCTGCAGGATGGAGCTGTGTTTAAGCCGATTACTTACGAAGAGGCTCAAATTGGCTATCTGCCCAAGGGAAAGTATGCTTATAGTGATATTACAGTAGGCTCTTATATGGGAGCAAATCGTACAGGCGCCATCAACGGCTGGTGGGTGGATGCCGATTCGCTGCTGCCGACCAATGAACAGGCTGCTGATTTTGTGGGCACCTTTCGTCATGAACTGGGGCATGCATTAGGCATTCATTTTCCGTGTGTGAGTGCAGAAATATTAGGTGAAAAAAAGGTGTTGATTGACCATGGCATTAAGGATAAAAATGCCTGGACGCTTCATTTGGTCGATCAAAATGGCAATGCAGCCAAAGCAGGAATGCCTATTGTAACGCCACAGCAGGCAGATGACCCCGCTAAATGTTTTGTGGTGGACAGAAAACCGGATGGAACAGGGAAGGGGTATGCCTACTTTGTTGGCGAACATGTGACGGAGGCTTTAGGAGGCGCAACATTCTTTGGCCGTTCCGGTTTGCCGGTAAATGGCTGGGAAAAGGATTCGGATGGATACGATTTCGAAGGCTCGCATTTTCAGACTGCCGGTATGATGAGTCATCGTATATATACCAACTACACATCCTTTTTGGAAGTGGAACTAGCAGCAATGCAGGATTTGGGCTATTCTTTTGACCGCAAAGCCTACTTTGGCCGTTCTATCTATGGCAATGGCAGCGACATCATAAATCATCAAGGGTATTTCAAGCGCAATGCGGAAGGTACGGCCTATCTGGATAATGTCTACAGCGTGGTGCCGTTGGGAATTGGCCTGCATATTTATGGCTCCGACAATAAGGTGACCCAAAATGGTAATATTTTGACCACTGGTGCAGGCGCTGTCGGCGTCCGTGTGGATGGTACGGGTAATACGCTGAATGTGCCTGAGAATACGGAAATTCATGCCGATGGACGACGTGGCAATGGACTGTTGCTGGCTTATGGCCGTAACCATATCGTGAATCAGGACGGGACAGTGACGGCCAGCGGCGAAGGCGGCACCGGGACGCGTTTTGATTTTGGGTCAAGTTCCAATGGAGCAGTAGATGAGTATCGGGGCTCGTATATCCGCTATATAAGAGAGGCTCAAGACATTGAGGACAAGGAGGATGATTCTGCAGTGCCAAAAGCAGCGCCGAAAGCTGCGCCCGGAACAATCCTGTCCGCGAAAAATCTTGACCTCTTGATTAACGATGCTAATGAATACAATGCCAATAAAAATGAACTGAATGGTCCATTGGTGAAGGAGTATAATTTGTCCGGCACACTTAAGGGCGGCGAAAATGCCATTTATATCAGCAAAAATGCCTTTGTGGAGAAGATTAACATCAATAAAGGGGCAAATATTCAAGGCAATATCACTTCAGATTGGAAACAGTTTGGTGCTGCGGCGTGTGAGAAAAGTTATGACGGCGTAAAAGACGACGGTTCAGATGTTTTGGCCATTCAGTATAACAACAATGCTTATCGTTATGATGTTTATATTCCGGATTTGGTAACGCAGGTGAACTTCAATACGGATATGCAGTATAACGGCAAGATTACTGGTGAGGACAATATGAAAATGAATGTCCAGTCTGGTACGCTGATTTATGGAGGCACAGCCAACGTGGTAAGCGTGCAGGTGGCTGAAGATGCAGCACTTTTGGGCGGCAGCTATATCGTAAATGATATGAGCAGCAAAATGCATACGGATTTTCCTGTGGATACGACTACAGGCTATGTAATCAATTCGGGGACTATCGGCGCTGCCTCGGCAGATGAAAATATGACGATTAACGGCAATTTGGTATCCAACGGCAGGCTGCAGGCTCATGGCGGCGGTGAAGGCGGGCAGATTATCGTCACGGGAAATGCCTATATTGACGGTTCAACAGCAACGGCTGTGGACATAATGCCCGGGGAGTCCAAAACGGTTCTTACAGCAAAACATATTGAAGGCAATGCGGCCAATGCGAATACAGCAGTCCCTGTTGCGCCCATGCTCGGCATAAAAGGCAGAGTCAGCGGCAATACGCTGACAGCAGAGATGGAGGTGATGAATAATTTAGACAGTAAGGAGGCTGCTGTGAACGATGCGTTTCATGCGGTAAAGACGATGTATGATAACATGGGCACAGAAAAATACCGCCAGCCTGAACTGCAGAAATTATTTTCCATGGACGGGCAGGGAGCTGCCGGCGCATTAAAGGATATCTCTGCGCCGAATGCCGTGCAGGGAATAACCCTCGCACAAAAGAGCACGATGACCAGCCATATCCTTTCATCACGGCTGGCGGATGCTTTCGCTCGGAAGACGGTGGCAGTTCCGCTTCCTGCGGCTAAATTGACCGCAGATAAGCAGGAGACGGTACAAGATGGTCTGCATATGCAGGCACAAATTGACCAGCCGGTGGATAATGACATCTGGTTCAAGACGGGCAAGAACTGGGGCGAATTAAAAGGCGGAGCCAATTATCATGGCACAACGCTGGCTTTGGGCTATGATAAAGCTGTCGGCAAGAACTGGCGTGTCGGCGGATTTGTCAGCTATGGCAGCAGCTCTTTGGCGGCTGGTTCAGCTGGCACCAGACTAAAGGACACGCGTTTTGGGCTGTATGGCGGCTATAAAGGAGGCCCCCATGAGGGTTTTGTATACTTGAGTCATGGCTGGCTGAAAAATGACCTGAGCCGAGGGATAACAGGCATCGGCACAGCAAGAGCCGATTACAACAGCCGCCTGTTGGAATTGGGCGGAGAATACAAATACGACCTGCAGGCCCAAAAGGCCGCTGCGTGGCATATAAGCCCTTATCTGAATATGCAGCTGTCCCGTCTATGGCAGGACGGCTATACAGAAAATGGCGTAGGCGCATTGGGGCAAAAGGTGAACAGCGCGACCAATACCTATTTCGCTGCAGGGCTGGGCGTGGAGTTTAGGCGTTATCTGAACAAAGGCAGTTATGCAATGCGGGCGGGCCTCCGGCACGCTTTTTGCGGAGCTGATCCCCGCGTGACCTTTGGCTATGCCGGCGGCGGGCCGATAACTTACGAGATGCGCGGCCGGCAGGATAAGATCCACCTGCTTTTATCGCTGACTGGTGAAACCGAATTTTCACCGGGCTGGACACTGTCCGGTGATGCAGCCTTGGAACGCGGCAGTCACGATCGGGATGTAATGTGCGCGGTTACTTTGCGGCGGATGTGGTGAAGATTATTGCGTATTGGAATGAGACGGGATTTTTATTCTGCTGACAATTGAGTGTTGTGTTATAATGAGTATATTAAAGAATAAAGGAGCACAATTGTATGGAGATAAAGAAAACAGCCTGCCCCTATGACTGTCCGGACTGCTGTGGCTTGCTGGTGACGGTAGAAAACGGCAAAGCCTTTAAAGTTGCCGGTGATCCGGCGCATCCCTTTACGCGGGGAACATTGTGTCCCAAGATGGCGCATTATGAGCGCACCGTCCATTCGGAAAAGCGGTTGACTACGCCACTAAAAAGGATAGGGGCAAAGGGAGAGGGGAGGTTTATCCCCATCAGCTGGCAGGAGGCTGTGGACACCATTGCCGTCCGCTGGCAGGAAATCATTGCGACGGATGGTGCAGAGGCGATTCTGCCCTATTCCTATGCCGGAACGATGGGCACGATTCAGTATAGTGCCGGGCATGCCCTGTTTTTTGCGCTCGGTGCAACCAGCCTTGACCGGACGATTTGTGCACCTGCCAAGGCTCATGGCTATCGTGCACTGATGGGGAAGACCCTGCCCACGGCACCGCAGGAGGCACAGTACAGCGATTATATTGTGCTTTGGAGCATCAGCATGCTCGCTACGGATATTCATTTCAAGCATGATGTGGATATTGCCCGCCAGCATGGGGCAAAGGTTGTCTGTATTGATACCTATGCCACCAAAACCGCCCAATGGGCAGATGAATTTATCTGTGTAAAGCCTGGCACGGATGGCGCGCTGGCTTTGGGCATGCTCCAGGTTATTGAGCGGGACGGACTGGCCGATGAAGATTTTATTGACCGCTATGTGCAGGGCTGGCAGGAACTGAAGAAAAATGTTTTGCCACGGTATACGCCCCAAAAAACTGCCGAGATTACGGGAGTGCCGGCTGAACAGATAACGCATTTTGCGCATGCTTTTGCTAAGGCTGAAGCTCCTTTTATCCGCCTGGGCAGCGGACAGTCCCGCTATGGCAATGGGGCTATGACGTCGCGCCTGATTACCTGCCTGCCTGCAGTGGTGGGGGCCTATGCGAAAAAAGGTGGCGGTATGCTGACTTCGGCAGCGGGTAGTAATGCCTTTGACAAGGACATCATCCGCCGTCCCGATATGGAAAAAGACGGCGTGCGGCATATCAATATGATTAAGCTGGGCGAAGTTTTGACGGACAAAAATCTGCAGCCTGCCATCAAGAGCCTGTATGTATATTCGTCCAATCCGGCCTGCACTGCACCGGAACAGGAAAAGGTCGTGGCTGGGCTAATGCGGGAAGATTTGTTTACGGTGGTTCATGAGCGTTTTATGACGGATACTGCCCGTTATGCGGATATTGTTCTGCCCGCTACGTCCTCACTGGAACATGAGGATATTTACTACTCCTATGGGCAGTATGTTGTCCAGCGTGGGCCGCAAATTATTCCGCCAGTAGGGGAGAGCAAATCCAACTGGCAGGTGATGCAGCTGCTGGCTAAGGCTATGGGCCTTACTGATGATTTTTTCCAACAAAAAGAAGTAGATTTAGTCAACCACATAATTGAAAGCACCAAATCAGCCTGGCCGCTGCCGGTTGACTTATCTGCACTGCGTTCTGGTGAGCCTGTGGAACTTCCCATGCCGGATGATTACAAGCTGGACTTTCAGACGCCTTCCGGGAAGATTGAAATTCTCAATCCACAGATGGAACCAGCTTTACCAGATTACTTCCTGCCGCACTATGCTCAGGACGAGGGAGAATTTATCCTGATTAATTCCCCTGACCCTAGAATTCTCGATAGTTCCTTTAATGAACGTGAGGAACTGACCCGCAGTGGCGTTATGGTTCTGCAATTAAATCCCGTAGATGCAAGCCGTTTGCAGCTGCAGGCGGAGGATAAGGTTATGGCGGAAAATACCCAAGGCTCGGCAGAATTCGTGGTCAAAATCAGCTCTGCGGTAAAGCCGGGAACGGCTGTCAGTGAAGGCGTCTGGTGGCAGGAATACACGCGCTGTGGCAATACCAACCGCCTGACTTACGCCCGTACGACGGACAAAGCCGCAGGCAGCACTTTTTATGATGTTCGAATAAATCTTCGCCCTCTGCAGAAAAAACTAGATAATAACCAAAAAGCATAGTATAATAGAAAAATAGAAATAATAGATAGAGCCTGCAAAATAATAAATAGCAGGCCGCAACATAGAACTGATATCTATAAAGTATGGGGGCGCCAATAATGGAATTTCGCCAGTTGGAGTATTTTTGTACCATCAGCCACTTGAAGAACTTTACCCGCACAGCAGAAACGCTGCATGTTTCCCAGCCTTCTGTCACCAAAGCCATTAAAGCTTTGGAAGCAGAGCTGGGACTGGTGCTGATTGACCGCAGCCAGAAAAAAGTCAACCTCACGCCGGAAGGACAGGCTTTCCTGCTGCACGCGCAGAAGATTATGAGCGCGGCCAGCGCAGCCAAAAAGGATATGGCCCGCTATCATGCTGGCAGCCAGGGCAAGGTTCAGTTTGGCCTGCCGCCGATGGTGGAGGCATACCTTTTCCCCGACCTCTTTACGCAGTTTCAGACAAATTTTCCGGAAATTAGTCTGGATGTGCAAGAGTACAGTGATTCAGATGAGGTACGCAACCGGCTGGCTTTGGGGGATTTGGATTTTGGTATAGTCCTTGGCGAAGTGCGCCCCACAACGGAAAATGAGATGCTCCTGATGAAGGACAGCATGAGTGTCTGCCTGCCGGCCAATCATCCGTTGGCTGCGCAGGAAAAAGTTGCCTTTGCCGATATTGCCGATGAAAAATTCATCATGCAGCAGCCGCATACCTACCAGCACAGGGAAGTTGCCCGCCGTTGCGGTGAGGCAGGGTTTGTGCCGGATATTGCCCTTTGCACATCGCAGATGAAGACCATCAAGCAGCTGGTCGCCAATGGGATGGGCGTTTCTATCCTGCCAAATTTTGTTACCGGAACAGAGCATAATTTTGTCCGTCGTCCGCTGTCGCCTGCCTTGTCTGTACAGATTACCTTGAACTGGAGTGCGGGCAAGCAGCTGACTGACGTTGATGCTCAGTTCAAAGGTTTTATCAAAGAATATGCCGAAAAACATTTATAAGTCCAAATAAGACAGGAAAAAATAAAAACCTCGCGAATAATGTATAGTAGTTATATACATTGTCGCGAGGTTTTATGCTATGAACAATTTGGAACTATTGCCCGTAGATTCGGGAAAGAAAATGGCGGAGTTATTCGCTAAAGTTGAACTTTTTGAGACCTATATGGAATGTTTTGCGCTACCTCCGTATGAAGAAAAATTTACTGCGGATGAGGTTGAGCAACTTTTTGCCCGCTACGCGGAAAAAGGGTTGATTATCCTCTGCCTGGATATGGAATTATACCGCTGTGCGGGTTTTTTTGCAGCTGTGCCGCTGGTGGAAGATCAGGAAGTTGCGCAGATTGCGCAGGATAATGGCTTAAATGTAGCTGATTTTTGGTTCGTGGAAGAAGTGGGGGTCGGTAAGGCCTATCGGCATAAACAAATTTTTTCCACAATGGAGCAGGAATTGCGGAAGAGGATTCCTGTACAGGGACTGCTTAGCAGAACGAAAAAAATCAATACAGCGTCCTTAAAAGCCCATAAGAAGCTGGGCTATCGTATTGTGCCGGGGATGACACAGGTGGTAAAGTACCAGCACTTATCCGGCGAAGAGCGTCAGGATGAAAGGGTTTTCATGAAGTATTGGCCGAAATAGAACCTTATGGAGGAGATGCACCCATGAAAAAATTACAGGTTACCGACTTGCTTCCTGAAGAACGGCAGATAATTGAACGTTATTATGGCAATCAGATTCATGCATTGCACAGCTTTTCTCCGAAGCAGCTGCTTTATTTGCGGGATATCACCGATGATGAAAAGGAATTTTTTAGTCATTGGGAAACGAATCAGTTGTCCGGTGCTATCTTGCAGACGCTGTATAAGATAAAGGGAAAGCTTATTCCCACGCGGTTCAATCGGGCGCTGAATCTCATTTCCCGGCATGATGAAGCTCTGCGAATGAATTTTTGTGATGTGGGAAACAGAATTTTAGCGGTAGTGTTTCAGGAGCGTATAGAAATGCCCGAAGTGGTCTATCGCAATTTGGAGAACGTACAGGGAGAACAATTGGAGGATATCTTAAAAAGCCTGATGGAAGCGGATATGCGGCGCAGCTTTGACCCCAAGAATGGTCCGATTATCCGCTTTTCGGTATATCATACTGGTGAAGATGAATATGCCGTAGTGGTCACAGGGATACAGGCTATGCTCTATAACTTCGATGTGCGGAAGATTTTTTGTGAGGCTCTGGATTTACCTTATAAGCCACAGCCTAAGGCGGTCAGTGGCTTGCGCTCGCGTATGTCGGATATGGAACAGCCGGTTGCTGCGTATTGGAAAAAGATTTTAGCTGATTTGCCGCCACAGCCACAACTTCCTTATATTGAGGACTTGGACAATGTTCGTCATCAAGAGGCATTTCTTTCGTATATTCCCTATAATATCTTTGCCCAATTACGTGAAAAGGCAAAAGGGAACAAAATCATGTTGATGTCGATATTACAGACTGCATGGGGATTATTGCTGGAACAGGTCAATAAATGTGATGATGTTGCCTATTGTATTGTAGTGCCGCGCGATATGGGCAAGGACAGTGAAAACAGTGCGCAAAGTATAATCCCTATCCGGCTGGCAATTAAAGGCAATCCCATGATGCAGACTATTGTTACCAAGGCATTTCAACAGTTTGTGATTTCGCAGCCCTATGCTTCACTAGGACGAGAGGGCATAGCGGATATTATCGGCAAGCAGGAGACTTTTTTCGACCATTTTCTAAACTTTCATGATTTCTTTTTGGAAGGAGTCAGTTATTCTACTGTGCCGGCGGAACCTTTTGGACGTCTGGTTGTGCAGAATTCCTGGGATACGCGTGATATTAAGCTGGGCATTGGTTTTCGTCATGAAGAAAATCAGTTGGTAATGACCTTTTCCTACGACAATACGAGTTTTTCATCAGCCAGTATCGAAAAGCTGTTCAATCAATATGTTTTGATTTTACAACAAATGTTGATGGATTGGAGTGATAATTACAATATTTTTGCGGAACGGCTGGAAAAGCATGCCGTTTTTGTCGAACAACAGTCGAAGAAAGACAAGAAAAAGAATACGCGCAGTGAACTGCAGAATTACTTGTTCCAGCTGGATTTGCTGCAGGAATGTGAAAATGGTGTTGTTCAGCTCTTTATCGAGAATTCGCATATGATATCGTATTTTGAGGGGGACAGCCTGCCAGAGGAAATGCTCAAGACCAAGCTGGTCTTTTTGGTGAGGGGCAAGGTCGCACGCAGTATGGAAAACAGCGAGGGTTGGTACAATGCCTTGGACATCAAAAAGGAAAATTGCTGGCTAAATGAACTGATTTTTCTGGAGGAAAAGAAAGCCCGTGTATCGGTCGAGGTGCTCACGGAACAGGCAAAATTCCTGCTGATTCCGCTGTCCAGTGTGCAGGCGGTTTTGAAGCGCAATCCAGCCTTTGCGATGAACATGCTTAAATACACGGCCCGGCAGTTGGAAAAATATCAGCGTTTGTGGGTGCAATCCTGATAAATTTTCTTTACAAGGCAGGGCGGCCTGTGTTATACTAACGAAGGTGTTTGACACCAATCCGCAGCCCGGACGGCGAAGTACTCCGACGTCATCTTAGCTGCCGGACATTTTATATTTATATAGGAGGAGTTTTCACATGTTGACTCAGGAAGCAAAACAGGAAATCATGCAGAAGTATGCCGTTCACGAAGGTGACACGGGTTCGCCGGAAGTACAGATTGCTGTACTGACTGCTCGTATTCAGTACCTCACGGATCATCTGAAAGAGCACAAGAAGGACCATCATTCCCGTCGTGGCCTGCTGAAGATGGTTGGTCATCGCCGCCGTCTCCTCAGCTACCTCTACAAGAAGGACATCGAGCGTTATCGTTCCATCATCGCTAAGCTCGGCATCCGCGCTACGATCGGCTAATAGCGAGATTTTCTTAAGAAAGCGGGAGATTTCCCGCTTTTTTCTTGTATATTTCCCTGATGACAGGATAAAAACAATAGATGTCGAACTATATAGATGTATGAGTTTGACGTAGGAGGAGAATTATGCATAGTTTTGAAATGGAACTGGGCGGCCGCAAGCTGACGATTGAAACCGGCAAGCTGGCAAAACAGGCCAACGGCGCTGCCTTTGTTCGTTATGGTGATACGGTGGTGCTCGTAACGGCTACCGCATCCGCTGAACCCCGCGAAGGTGTGGATTTCTTCCCGCTGACCGTGGACTATGAAGAAAAGATGTACGCTGCAGGCAAGATTCCCGGCGGTTTTATCAAACGTGAGGGGCGTCCGTCGAGCGACGCTATCCTTTGCGCCCGTCTGATTGACCGTCCGATTCGTCCGCTGTTCCCGAAAGGCTACCGCAATGACGTGCAGATTGTTGCTACGGTTATGTCCGTAGAACAGGATAACGCGCCGGAACTGGCTGCCATGATTGGTGCCTCTGCAGCACTCTGCATTTCCGATATTCCTTTTATGGGCCCGATTGCCGGTGTGCGCGTAGGCTGTGTAAATGATGAATTCGTCATCAATCCCACGGAAGAACAGCGTAAAGTCAGCACCTTGAACCTCACCGTTGCTGGCTCAAAAGATGCCGTAATGATGGTGGAGGCTGGTGCCAACGAACTGCCTGAAGACGTTATCCTCGATGCCATCCTTTATGGCCATCAGGAAATCAAGCGTATCGTAGCGTTCCAGGAAGAAATTCAGCAGGCCTGCGGCAAGGAAAAACGTGAGTCCAAGCTGTTCAAGGTGCCGGAAGAACTGGAAACGGCTATCCGCGAATATGCCAAAGACCGTCTGGATGAAGCTACCCGTAACCCGGACAAGCTCGACCGCGACGCACATATCGCTGAAATCAACGCCGATACGATGGAACATTTCCTCGTAGATTACCCGGAAATGGACAAAGAAATCGCTATGGCGCTGCATGATTTGGAAAAAGAAATCGTGCGTCATATGATTACCCATGAAAAGATTCGTCCGGATGGCCGCGGCCTCGAAGAAGTACGTCCGGTAAGCTGCGAAGTAGGTCTTCTGCCGCGCGCACATGGTTCCGGACTCTTTACCCGCGGCCAAACGCAGGTTATGACGGTTACGACCCTTGGCCCCTTGAGTGATGAACAGGTTATCGACGGCCTTGGCCCCGAAACTACAAAACATTATATCCATCATTATAACTTCCCCGGCTATTCTGTCGGCGAAGCAAAACCCATCCGCAGCCCCGGACGCCGTGAAATCGGTCATGGCGCTTTGGCAGAACGCGCTTTGGTGCCGGTAATTCCCGCTACGGAAGAATTCCCGTATACGATTCGACTCGTTTCGGAAATCCTCGAATCCAACGGTTCCAGCTCCATGGGTTCGGTTTGCGGCAGCACGCTGTCTCTGATGCAGGCCGGTGTTCCCATCAAGCGTCCGGTTTCCGGCGTGGCTATGGGCCTGGTCAAAGAAGGAGATGCTTATACCATCCTGACGGATATTCAGGGCATGGAAGATGCGCTGGGCGATATGGACTTCAAGGTTGCCGGTACGGAAAAAGGTGTAACGGCTATTCAGATGGATATCAAGGTTGCTGGTATTGACCGCAATATCCTGTCTTCGGCATTGCAGCAGGCTAAACGCGGTCGTGCGTTCATTCTGGACAAGATGCTCGAATGCATTGCTAAGCCGAATGAAGAACTGTCGCCGTATGCACCGCGCGTAGAAACCATTACCATCAAGGTGGATAAGATTCGTGACGTCATCGGCACGGGTGGTAAAGTGGTCAAAGGCATCATTGATGCAACGGGTGTGCAGATTGATATTCACGAAGACGGCAATATCTTTATTTTCTCTGCAGATGCTGAAGGTATGGCCAAGGCTCGCAAGATGATCGAAGATATCGTGCGTGAAGTTGAAGTTGGTGAAGTTTATACTGGTACTGTAACTCGTCTGATGAAGTTTGGTGCCTTTGTGGAAGTTCTTCCTGGCAAAGAAGGTCTGTGCCATATTTCGCAGCTGGCTAAACGCCGCGTTGAAAATGTGGAAGATGTTGTACAGGTTGGCGATCAGCTTGAAGTCAAAGTTGTTGAAATTGACGACAAGGGTCGCGTAAATCTTAGCCACAAAGTTTTGCTGTAAAATGTGGTTGACTAATCAAACGAATTGACCGATCAATAGATGAAAAGGTAGGGGGAAAGCCCTCTGCCTTTTCAAAAATCTTTCTAACTGTGGTTAATGGAAATTACACACAGTTAGATGTGGATAACTGGAGAGGAGTATTTATGGCTGAAAATAACTTGACTATTCCTACTGATTTTAATGAAGCAAATTTATCCGTTGCTAATAATTTAGACATGGCTGCCATCACGCCGGATTTTTTTGTGGCTTACTACTGGCAGTTTCTGCCACGGTATATTGCCAACGGCAGACCGACCCAGGATACCATGCGGGATTACCGCATCCATATTAATGCATTTATCAAATGGTGCATGGCCAACAAACGTCATCCTTTAGATATCCAGGACTATCAGATGCGTGTTTATATGGAATACCTCTTTAGCCAGAATTATTCCGAAAACACCATTGCCATCAAACTGGCTGCTGTCCGGGCCTTTTTCCATACGGCCTGCAAAATGGACCTCATTAAGGCCAATCCCTGCGACGATATCAAATCCGAGAAAAAAATCAGCTGGGACGAACAATTCCGTTTTTACTCGTCCGAACAGATTCAAAAAATGTGTGACTATGTCAACCACATTAATGAGGACAATGATTTCATCCGCTATCGCGATATTCTAATCATCTACCTCATGGGCGTGGAAGGTTTTCGTAACGTCGAAGTCCACCGCCTCTGCGATGAAGATATTAACTGGGAATACCGCTCCATCAACGTTCGAGGTAAAGGCCATGGGGGAATGGTTTACCCCTGCGATGCCACTTTCACTGTTCTGGAACGGTATCTCGCAGCCCGTCCCCGCCCTACCAAAGATGGTACCCTCACCCCCACCATCATTTCCGACCATCGCCATAACTTCGGCCGGGTCAGCCGTAACGGCATTCGCGACATCATGAACCGCATTCTCCGTGGCTGCGACCTCAAACATCACGGCTACTCCTGCCATATCCTCCGTCATAGCTGCGGCACCAATCTCTACAGCCAGACCAAAGACCTGCGCGTTGTTCAGGAACAGCTCCGCCATTCCGACCCAAAAATGACCGCCAGATATGCCCATGTGCATGAGAGAATGACCAATCGGCATACGGAAAAATTGGCGCCGAAAATTGACTAATAGATAAAAAGCTAACCTAAAAAAATTCTCCCCCTTATGAAAATTACTCATAAGGGGGATTTTTACACCTGTTTGAAGCCTCAAAATCGCAAAAAACAGTTTAAGGCATCTAATAGTCTATATGAGCGATTATAGATTTACGTGATATTTTTTCACGTCTTGTAGGCGATTTTGTTGATAGTTATAGCTATCTATCTTATAAAATTTCATGCATTTTATAGATTACTCAAACTTCCCACACCCATAATCTTTATCTTCTATGCTTTGCAGTATAGCTCCCTAAGAGTGAACTACTCCCGCCTATAGAGGCGTGAGCTTCCTGATTCGTCGAGAACTGCGGCATACTCCCAAAAGGAATATATCCGTCTTACACTCTCTCCACAGGCGTAACTTTCCATAGTCCCTACGGTAGTTGTGATTTGTCTGCTAATCTGACTTCGCACATGTTACATTCCGAATGGTTACGGAAAAGAGAGGATAATCACAAATCCCTTGTTTGTACCTGCTGGGAGCTTACTGCCTTGGTTTTCGACGTTTCAGACTCCGTGAGACCGTAGTACAACAGTCTATAAGATTGTCGCAGGTCTTCTCCTTTCTTCGAAAATTTCCGATTTCTATTGTCTTTGATTATACTACCTAATAAGACAAAAAGCAATTGTATGGCTCAATTACTTATGTAAATTCGCCATACCCGCCTTCATCTCCCACCTAAGAGGTGGAGGACTTCTCGCGGGTTAGGTTAAATTCTCGTTAAATATTATCCACAGAAAAGCTCCTGTCATTCGACAGGAGCTATCTTTTTTATGCATCTGTTTTTATTTGTTTATTCTTTGCATACGCTTTTACTACTTCAAGAACATACTGTTGGCAAGCTAATCCCGTAGCGGGGGCGAAATCTTCGTTGTAAACCTCTGTATTTGACAGAATACGAATTCCTAAGAATGGTACTTTGTAATTTTTGCAAATATGGGCTGCTGCATGCGTTTCCATTTCTTCACAAGAAGAACCATATTTTTCATTGTAAAAGCGAATTCGATCTATTTGCCTATTCCAATTGTTACTGCTTGAAATCTTTCCAACAACCACTTTACCAGCCTGATAATTTTTACCTTCTTCTGCAGCCACTTT
This sequence comes from Selenomonas ruminantium subsp. ruminantium ATCC 12561, assembly GCF_000424065.1. Taxonomy (GTDB): domain Bacteria; phylum Bacillota; class Negativicutes; order Selenomonadales; family Selenomonadaceae; genus Selenomonas_A; species Selenomonas_A ruminantium. The sequence continues at coordinate 6,600 of NZ_AUJE01000040.1, read as the reverse complement.
TAGAAGTTCTGAATCCGCTTTTAGCTCAACTTCTTGTTTTTCTATACCATCATCATAATAATAAGTAGGTCTCAGTTCTATATGTCGTCCATCAGCACCTTTGTTTTCTCTTTTGCTAACCCAAGCACTCAAATCAATGGTCTCGGCGCCCAAAACTATATCAAATCTATGAAGTGCAGCATCATGACCACCTGCTGTTCCCTGGTTAATAACTGCCAACGGGTGATAGGTCTCAATTCCTAACACCGTGGCCGCAGCAGCGTTTGTCATCCCCACTGATGTAACAGACACTACTACAGGTATTCCTTCATAATCACCGCTTATAAAACGCCATCCCCCAATACGTTGTTCTTGTGGATTCTGTAACTTTTCTATGAGAAAATTCGTTTCGCATTCCATAGCTCCTTCTATGAGGATTGGACGTGAAGCCTCTGTAAATAGAGGAGTTAATACTATAAATAATGTTATTGTTAAGGTTGCAATATATCTAACAAATTTTTTTCTCATATGTCGTCTTTACCTTTCGATTTACAAACTCGTTCATTAGCTTTCTCATTCTTTTAGCAAATACGGTATAACGAATTTACCAACTTCAATTTTTAACTCTTTCTTGTTCCATGACAAGCTGTTACATAAAGCAGCTATTGCAGTTTCGCTCTCAATACGAACATACATGAGCTTTTGACATTCAGCCTCAAAGCTCTCCTGGAAATTATCTTTGTCTACTATTTCTTCGAGCTCATCCCTTGACATAATAATCGTCATATTTCTTTCTGTCGGATTAGCCCGATATTCTTCATTGATTTTATCTATCAATTTGTTGTAAAGAGGAGAATCCGGTTTATCTAATGTCTTCATATGCTTCACCATTGCCTTTATTAATCTTCCTCATCGTATTGGCTCTCTATCTCTGCAAGTTTTTTGAGGAGCGGTGTCCGCTCAATATGCTCCTCGTCATAGATTCTGGCACTAAATTCAGTTGCTTCCATCGCCGCCAAGTAGATTCGTTCATCTGAGCCAACATCATACTTCTTGTTTTCCAATTGTGCCTTAAGTTTCTTATATTCCTCAGGATAGTCTGTACAAAGCTCAAACAGTTCGTCTTCATAGGCATTCATGAATTCTTTATACTTTGCGTATTCCATCAAGTCCTTAATCATAGCAGTCTCCTCCTACTTCTTACTGCTCATTTTCTTCATTCACAAGATACCGTTTAGAACACCGGCACATATCGAGCTTACAGGATTCGCACAAAGAAATAACAGGATAATCCCGTCTATAGCTGTTAAGACATCTTAACGTCAAGTCAATAACCTCGTTTGCTAAATCGAAATGTTTTGGCGTTATTAAGACATCTTTTAAGTCTTTCTTAGTCATCAAAAGGTCAAAATTACTTTGCATAGGTTTTGGCCAATTAGCTATATATTTCTTCAGCATGTTTTTCCACTCTCTGTCATACTCAAGAGTTAGCTGTATATGCGTTACATCTTTATGAAGATGACGTATGCCCTGATGTCGTTTAGTTATTGCTCCCATTAATCACAACCTTCTATTGGATCGGCACCATACTGATTAGGGCCATAAGTACCTCTAGCGAAAAGTAAATATAACCATAACACTAAGTTAAGAAGCGGGACAAATGTTGCTATCACCCACCATGCAGGTCTGTTAAGGTCATGCAGTCTTCTTATCATCAAAGCCAAGCTTGGTATAAGCGTTAACAACCCCAAGGAGCCTTCTAACGTATCTTCTGCTAATATATCTGCACCAACAATCAGCAAAGAAAAATTTATCAGAAATGCGAGAATAAACGTAATCCCCATAAGAGCCAACATACGCTTAATATATCTCTTTCTGTTTATCCTGTTGCTGATACGAAAGAAAGTTTCCACGAAACCTTTGTCTGGTATATATGTGTCATACATTAGTATTCCCTCCTAACTTTATTCTATGTCTACCCCATTACTCATTCTAACCAAGTTGCCGGCCGTTATAATGCATGTTAGATAGCCTTTATTGGTTGATAAGCCTGTAATGCTTGTTCTATGAGTTTATTAAGACTAATTCCTTGGTTTTGAGCACAAATAGCTAGTTTTTCATGATGAACAATTTTTCAATCAAGTCGAATATGTTGTTAACCAACCATACCAGTATATCTGGTGCAAGTATACTTTTAGCCCCCAGCCCTATCACGATGCCAGCAACAAGACTAATCAGCGTATAAATGGCAAGTTTATTACCGGAACGATGTACACGAATAGAGACGATATTGGTATCATTTTTGCGTGCATAGCTGATATCATCTTTGTGTGCTTTTAATATAGCCAGACTGTATTGCGCTCGTTCGTCTTCAGGAATTTCACGGATATCGCTGAGCGGATTGTAAGCTTTTCCTGGAACAATCAGCCGAATGCTGACTTCACCAAAGTGTTTTTTTATCTCCACTTGAGCAAGAAATTTATTTTCATCATCAGAAGCTGTGGCAAAATGGTAGAAATTCTCTTCTAATAATAATTCCCCTTTATAAATCTCTTTTTGAGTCAACCCTATTTGTTAAAACTGCTTTCCAGCCACTCGATTATTTGGGGATAATTTTCTTTAGAAATAGTATGTATTTGTGTCCGCATATATTCATTTTCTCCATACTTGTATCCCATCTATTTTTACTTAGAATTGCATGCACATATGTCACATAAATCTTCCTAATAATGGATAATGGTATTCCTGTTCATTAATAACCTTAAAGCAAGCATATATTGAACAGCAAAACCATATTGCACCAAGTATAAAAACAATAGGCCAAAGCAATACACCGATTAATAGTGCTGTAAGCACGGCAACAATTGTGCCAATTACGCCAAAAATGACTTGAACGATTAAGGCTTGTTTAGCATGTCCGGCAACAAAATCATCTTTTTTATCATAAAATAGGTATATAGCCAGCGGAACTAACACATAACCAACACCGAAAAATAAATAGCTTATATGTGCCGCTATTGCTAATACTTTTTGCTTGCCATCTATCATATCGAACACTCCTTATTATGCTTTTGCAGGAAATGACGCAACGCACCAGTAAAGCCGGCTGCTGTTCCTAACTGAGCAAATGCAATGCGTGTGTTTTTCCGCAATGCTTCAGGCAGTAATTCTGCTAAATAGCAATTAAGACGTGGTTCAAAAAATTCCCGTTGTGCCATTATTGCACCGCCCATAATCAGGACTTCCGGATTGACAATACAGCAGATTTCAGCAAGGGCGCTGGCAATCTTTTTGGCCATTTCTTCCAATGCTGCTAACGCTTTTTCTTCACCATTGGCTGCGCGTTGAAAAACTTCTTCGCCTGTTGTAGCACCAGTTTGGCGTAATAAAGCTGACGTACTGGCCAGATTTTCAAATTTACCACCGGCAAAGGGCAGATAACCGATTTCTCCTGCCGATGCTGAAGCACCATGGATAAGGTGGCCATCTATTACTAAAGCACCGCCAATGCCTGTACCAACAAAGATACAATATGAACTTTTGGTGCCTTTGCCTGCGCCCAACCAGCTTTCTCCCAGGCCAGCAGCATTAACGTCATTTTCTACGGCGCAGGGCAAATGGGTCAGACGTTCAATTTCTTCCTGCAGCTTCATGCCAGTATACCCCGGAAAAGTTGGACCAGCAAAAATAACTTCACCTTTTTCTACATCAATAAGGCCTGGCGAACAAACAGCTACACCCTCAGGCTTGCCACATTCTCTTTCTAATTCAGATACAATATTGGCTATTTTTCGGGGAATATCTCCACTGCCATCTTTGGCCATTTGGGTTAAAATTTGTCCTTTGGTTAAAATCTTGCCTTCTTCTGTCATCATGGCGTATTTTATTGCCGTGCCGCCAATATCTATGCATGCATACTGCATGAAACCATCGTCCTTTCAGGTTAACGCTATTTTCCTACACATTCTGCCAATAATGCTTGAACCCGGTAAACATCCGCATCTTTGCTAAAAGTATACACCAAGGGATCTGCGCCAAGGCCGGCAACCCATATTTTGAGTTCTGCCTCCAAATCGAAGTGGCCAGTAGACTCTACTGCAAAATGCCGAATGCTTTTATAGGGAATGGAATGATAATCCACCTTTTTTCCCGTCGCTCCCTGAATATCCACCAGTATAAGCCGGTAATCCGTGAAAATGAGCAAGTCTCTAACCCACTTATACGCTTGAATTACCTGCTCATTTTTGCCTAAAAGCTTTCCATAATCTTTTTTCACATCATCAATGTCCGTTTCTGCTGCATTTCCGATTAATCCGCTGAAAATCCCCATAAAAAACACCTCCACGATAGTTATACTGTATTAATTCAACCTTTACACGGTATTCCCCTGCTCCAAAAAAGGAAAACTATCTGCTATCAGTTTTTTAGAAAGTTCATAATGTAATCCTTGGTAAACTCCTTGCCCAATCTTTTTGCCGTTATGCCTCGGCCATAGAAATCAACATATGCCCAGTCGTTATTCCTTTGCTGAAGCAGTATGCCGCCGAGCCCAAGCAGGTCCTTGAATTCCTTGAAGTTATTGGCCGAAATGGCGCAATCCTGGATATTTTTCCGCATACGGTTCAAAACGGTATCGCGCTCGGTTTCCCACATTCGAAGTTCCGAGGTTTGGCGGTGCTTGTGGGTATTTTTCGTCTCCCTGGTATATTCATGCTCTTGGACTTTCTGGATTTTTCGCCTGTCGCGCGACTTTCTAATCGCTGACTCACATTCATCGAGATGCGCAAGAATGGCCTCCCGGCTTTGATAAGCGGCATTATCGGTCATATCCACCAGTTTTATCTGCGCTCTGGTAATGGCGACATAATAGAGATTAAGTTCCTGAATAAAGTCCTTGAACCGCTCATCCTGCTTTTCTAAATGACTCATGCCAGGCTTAAACTTTACAGGATTGAACCGGCATCCCAGATAACGGAAGCCTAAATCCGGGAAATCATCCATCAATTTTACGGTATGCCATTCCAGGCCCTTGCTTGTATGCGCATTGGTCAGCACCACCGGCGCTTCCGGCTGGTTCATGCGGCGGGCAATATCCAGCAAATCATATAAGTCGTCCTCATATTTTTCTGCAATCTTCATCGCGGACAATATCTCTACGTCTGCTGTGCTATCCGCATAATCTTTTAATTCTTCCTTACCGTGTAGATGATTCAGGAACTTGAATTCACCAACGAAGTTATTGCGCCGGTCAAAGAGAAATTCTTTGACTGCAATGGCCATCTTGAATACATCTTCGGGGTTCTTGACCAGATAAGCCCGTTCCGGCTTTTCCCGGTACTCATCAATCAAATCCACAAGCATCGAATTTGTCCGGGTAATGCAGGCGGTCTGTTTATTTTTGAGTTTCTCCTCGTTAATCATGGAATTCATGGGATAGTATGGCACCTGTCCGTCGTACAGCATATCCATAAACATCTTCATGTAGAGATTAGCCCTGTCCAAAATCGGCTGACGGGCACGGAATGAATTGGTCAGGTACAGCGTCACATCAGCTTTCTGTCGTGCCAAAGCATTGATTGCCCCGCGAAAGCCATAAATTGACTGGTGTGAGTCACCAACAAAAATCCGGCTGCAGGAGGCCCGATTAATGATGCTAAGCGTCACCGGATTACAGTCCTGACTCTCGTCAACCAGAATACAGTCATACATTCTGCCTAACCCCTGTTCCTCTGGCGAAAGCAGCTGAAAAAGTTTCAGGTAATGGTCGTGGGGCATTGGCAGTGTTCCATTTGCTACCAACTCAAAAATCTTTTTTATTTCCCTGCCAGGAAACTCACGCTCAGCAGATATCAAAAATTCCTTATAGCGATTAAGCAAGAGGAACAGCTCGTAATTTTCCTTACCCGGAAAGCAGTCATGAAGCATATCTATTTTGATAGCTGATAAGGTAGGTCGTGCTCCACTGCGGAAGAAATGCCGGTAAGCCATACTATGCATAGTCATTGCCCGGGTATTAGGCGGGAATACCTGATTTGCCTTGTCGGCAATGCTGCGGTTAAAAGCCAGGTATAGGAATCTTTTCTGCGGATTGGCATTGGCAACCGCCACCAACGTTGTGGTCTTGCCTGAACCGGCACAGGCGTCAATTTTCATAATCTGCCCTAGCTGAAGTTTCTGTGATGCTTTGATTATCTCTGTCTGTTCTGATGATGCATGCATGTAGCCAAAATCCTCCTTATTTAGATAGTATACGTCTAATATTATCGTATAGTCAATTTTCGAAAGCCAAAAAGGCTGCCAAATGGCTGATATGCTCCCCCTATGAGAGACAGTAAAAAATAAAACTGTCATCATAGGGGGATTTTTCTATGCCAAACAAACAGAAAGTAGCAATAGAAGAAAAAGTAGAATATGTACGAGCTTATCTGCGCGGAGAAATTACTCAAGGTAGGATTAGCAAAGCAGCAGGAGTAAGCCTGGCCTCAGTACAAGTGTGGATTAAACGCTACAAAGCAGAAGGTGTTGACGGATTTTATACTGGCAAGGGCAACAAAGTTTATGCACCAAAAACAAAGACGATGGCTGTCCTAGATTATTTGAGCGGTAAAGGCAGTCAGACTG
>NZ_AUJE01000039.1 GCF_000424065.1 Selenomonas ruminantium subsp. ruminantium ATCC 12561 | reverse complement strand
ATCACAAATTGGAAAAACAGGGAATGACCCAAAGTATGTCCCGTGTAGCCCACTGCATTGACAACGGGCCTATGGAAGGATTCTGGGGCATCCTAAAGCGAGAGATGTACTACGGCAAACGATTTACCAGCAAACAGAATCTAATAGATTCGATTGAAAACTACATTCAGTATTACAACTACAAGCGTGTGCAACGTAATCTCGGAATCCTAACACCGATAGAGAAACACACCTTGTATTTAGCCGCATAAAAAGACCGGCAGACGAATCTACCGGCCTAAGAAATCTTATAATTTTTTATTGTCCTCTTGACGGGGAGCGGTTCATCGCGGTCACCGCCTTTTCCCTTTGTATATTTGTATTGGGGTTAAACCTTAAATTCACCTACAGCAGTCTGCAGGCCATGTGCCAGCTGCGCCAATGCTTCACTTGCCGAAGCAATTTCTTCTGCAGCAGCGGACTGTTCTTCAGCGGCTGCCGAAACACTTTCCATATCCGCAGCTACCCGGCGGCTGTTGTCAGAAATCTTGCTGGAACGGGTACGGACATTTTCCGTATCGTTGGATACAATCTTGAGGTCGCCGCTCATGCCATGCGCTTTTTCAGCCACAGCATCCGAGGCTTCGAGAATCTTATCAAAAGCTGCCTTGAGCTGGCCGACGGATTCTGTACCTTCCTTGACAGCAGTATTGCCCTTTTGCATACCATTGACTGCATCCGTAGTCTCGCTTTGAATGGCGGCAATAAGCCCGGTAATGCGCTTGGCCGCATTCTGGGACTCTTCCGCCAGTTTCCGTACTTCATCAGCTACGACGGCAAAGCCGCGGCCATGTTCTCCGGCACGGGCCGCTTCGATAGCGGCGTTGAGTGCCAGCAGATTGGTCTGCTCGGCAATCCCCGAAATCGTCTCGACAATCTGGCCGATTTCCTGCGAACGCTGCCCCAGTTTGTCCACGGTCACCGTCGAACCATTGACGATTTCTTCTACGCTGACAATCTTATCGACAGCCTGGCCGATGGCACTGCTGCCATCCTGTGCCTGCTTATGGGATTCGGTGACATTGGCCGTAACCTCACTGGCTGTCTGATTAAGGTTCTCGATGGAGCGCATGGTGTTGTCAATGGATTCCATCGCCTCTTCAACGTCCTTCTGCTGCTCGATAACCGCGCCGGCAGAACTCGTTACCCGCTGCGCCACCTGCTCGGAAGCCAGTGCCGACTGATGGGCTGTCGCGGTAAGTTCCTGCGAAGAAGCAGCCAGCTGTTCCGTCGAGGTAATGACCTTCTTGATCAGATTATTAACGGTGATCCGCATATCACGGACAGCGGCTTCCATGCGGCCAAACTCATCACTGCGCTCGATGGTGCCAATCTTGCCGCCCGTACGGAAATCGCCGCGGGAAAGCTTTTCACAAACCAGGATAACCAGCTTCAATGGGTCAACAATCTGCTTGGTCACAAACGCAATCGCCAGCGTAAGCACCACGATGATCACTGCACACGTGGCAATCATGCGGAAGACCGCATTATTCATGTCCTCTTCGCCCTTGTCCAGCCCATTCTTGGCATCTTCCAAACTTCTATTCTGAACGGCTTCCAAATCACCGGACATCGCCACAGCCAGCGGCATAACCTTTTCCTGATAGAAATTCATCGGTGCACGCTCATCCTCACCTTCATAGGCATTCATCTGTAAAAGCTGTGCGGCATTGGCCTTATAGGCATCAAAGTCCTTGCGTACCTTGGCCGCCATTTCTGCCCGTTTCGGATGCTTGGCATGCAATGCCTCATATTTCTTCATGAAATCTTCTGCTTCACTTATAGCATTGTTGAATTTCGTCATCCTGTCCTGGCGTTGTTCCGGCTGCACAGTATAAGGCTGCAGACTGGCCTGAATCTGTGAGTAACGGGTGTTATAACGCACCTGTGAGCAATAGTAAATGCTCATGGTGTCCTCATTATAAAGCTCTTCCATATCTGCCCGCGCCGCTTTGATGGAGGTATAACCGACCCAGCCGACCACCACTGTGGCAATAAAGGCCATAACGCCAATAATGGCCAGTTTTTGTGCCACCTTTAAATTTCTTATAAAGCCCATAATCTACTTCTCCTTCCTGCATTATTCCTGCATCCCTGCACGCCTTCATCAGACATGGAACTTGCCCACAGCCTCCTGCATCTTTGTCGCCAGCGTTGCCAATGCCTGCGAAGCTGCTGCGATTTCCTCATTGGACGCTGACTGTTCCTCAGTTGCCGACGAAATGGTCTGCATGCTGTCAGAAGTCTTGTTGCTGATGTTATCAATGGCATCTACGGCCGTAACAATCTGCTCTGCGCCGATGGAAACCTCCGTTACAGCGCTGTTGATTTCTTCCATCTGGTTGTTGATGGCATCGACCTTGCTCATAATGTCTTCGAACTGTTCGCCGACATCGCGAATCGCCTTGGTTCCGAGCGTAACTTCCTCCGTGCCGCTCTGCATGGATTCAACGGCTCTGGCCGTCTCATTCTGAATGGAGGCAATCCGTTCCTTGATCTGTTCTGCCGATTCCTGCGATTCAGCAGCCAGCTTGCGGACTTCTTCGGCGACAACGGCAAAGCCACGGCCCTGTTCACCAGCGCGGGCAGCTTCAATCGCTGCATTGAGGGACAAGAGATTCGTCTGCTGAGCAATGGAGGAAATGGCCTCCACAATCTGCCCAATCTGCTGGGAACTTTCGCCCAAAGTCTTGACCACTTCCGAAGACGAAAGCACGCTCTGTTCGATAGCGCCCATCTTCTTGATGGCTTCTTCCATCAAGTCAGCACCTTTCTTGGCTGCTTCCGCCGTCTGATTGGAGGCCGTAGTAACCTGTTTGGCCTTAGCAGACATATCTGCAATATCGTGATAAACGCCATCCACACTGCCCTTGGCGCTGTTGATATCGCTGAGCTGCTGCGCTACATTGGCCACTACATCGCCCACCGTTTCTGCCACATGCACAGAAGCATCTGCCGACTGCTGAGCGTTCGCAGTAAGTTCTTCCGAGGATGCTGCCACCTGTTCCGAAGTCGTAGCCATCTGACGGATAAGATCCCGCAGATTCTCACTCATGGTATTAAACGCACTTGTCAGCGAGCCAATTTCATCACTGGAAGTAACCGCCAGCTTTTGCTGTGAGAGATTTCCCTTGGCCATTTCGCGGGCATGCTGTTCCAATGCCTCGATGGGATTCGTAATTTTACCGGAGAATTGGAAGCAAACACCTAAAACCAAAATTACCCCTACGAGCGTCAGCACACCATAAACCATTTTTAACGTGCTGACCGATGCAAATACATAGTCATAAGGTACGCTCATCGCAAACAGCCAGCCCGTGCTGGGTACCAGTGCATAACCGCAAATCATCTTGCCATCACGCGGACTGTCAAAAATAAAGACACCTGTGCCCTTTTTCAGCATTTCATCAAAATGGCTGCCAATTCCCGGCAAATCCTGAAATTGAGAACCAATCTGCTCATCTGTGCCAATTCCCAAAATCATGCCCGTCTTGTCATCGGCCACAGCTGCCATACCGGCTTCCCCGTGGTATTTCAGCTTGTCCACCTGCGCATCCACCACGGCCAAATCAATATCTGTACAAATTGCCCCATAAAATTGCCCATCTTTTTTAACCGGTGCTGCCGCAGATACCACCAGTTTATTGGTATTCTTATCTACATACGGGTCAGTAAAGACCATTTTACCCGCTTTTTTGGCATCGTTATACCAGGGACGAGTACGCGGGTCCAATGAACCAGTGCTCTTATTCTGGGTGCGGTAAGAGGCAAAATAGCCATCTTCCAGACCAATGTTCAAATCGAGAATCTCCGGGTCAGAAGCACCAATTGCCAGGGAAGCAATGCTCTTGGTACGCGTTTCATCCCCATTGAATTCCGTCATCAAATCGGCTGCATACTGTGCAGATGCACCCTTTTGCTCCAGCCAGCCATCCATCTGCGATGCAGCATCATTCATCGTAGCCGTCAATTCCTGCTCGACTGCCTGCTCCAGATTTTTGTCCGCTGTAAAAAAGCCAATAATAGAAATGACCGCCATTAAGGCGCCTACTATACCGGCTAAAACATAAAATTTTTGCCTGATGCCCATAAATACCATCCTCTCTCCATATCGTACATCCCAATTCAAAGTCATTTGTTTTTCTATTTCTACACCCAAAGTGGAAATCCTTTTGCTTATGGAAATTTTCTTGAAATATGTATGCGCAAAAAACCCGCATAGCTTTTGCAAGCTATGCGGGCATTGGGGAAGGGATTAACACCTATCAAACGGTTAATTTCCGGATTCAATCAGACCATAGTTACCATCGGTGCGCTTGTAGACCACCTGCACATCTTCGGTTTCGGAATTGCGGAACACGAAGAAATTGTGATTCAGAAGGTTCATCTGCATGATGGCTTCCTGTACATCCATTGGTTTGACCACGAATTTCTTGGTCTTTACCACCTGATATTCTTCATCATCAGCTGCTGTTTCAACCGGTGCAGACTTAAGCGCCTCAGCCTTGAAACCGCCACCACGGAAACGGCGCGCTAATTTCGTCTTCTGTTTGTGAATCTGGCGTTCGAGCTTTTCCACGACCAGGTCAATCGATGTGTACATATCCATCGTGGCTTCCTCGCCGCGAAGCAGGATGCCGCCCTGTACAGGAACCGTCACCTCAACAATGTGCCGCCCCTTCGATACGGTCAGAAGGACCGAAATATCACCAACATTTTCAAAATACTTGGTGACTTTGCCTACGCGTTTTTCCACATACTCGCGCAGGGAAGGAGTAATCTCGATGTTCTTGCCTCTTACAGTGAATGTTGCCATACGACACATCCCCTTTCTTTGATGCCGCAGGACTCTGCCTGCGGATAATTAGCAACTTATGAGGTTTATACTGTATATATTCGCCTAGCTGCGCAAAAACCCTTCTTTTATTTTCAATAAAAATAAAAAAGCCTTCCTTTTTTTCGGAAGGCTTTCATTAGCGTATAAAAAAATTATGCCGTTTTGCTGACATTGGAAGCCTGCGGACCGCGTGCGCCTTCCACAATGTCAAATTCAACTTCCTGACCCTCGTTCAGAGTCTTGAAGCCTTCATCATTGATAGCGGAAAAATGTACGAATACATCGTCCCCATCCTCGCGAGCAATGAAGCCGTAACCTTTTTCAGCGCTGAACCATTTCACTTTACCAACCATTGAGATTCCTCCTGTTGCTTAAAACCTGCCATCGGACACTTTCCAACGGCCTAACATCAATTATAATTGTTACTTATTGAATTGTCAATGTTTTCTTATACTTACAAACAAATGTACACGATTTTTTCACAACACTTTGGAAAGGAAACTCTGGGTACGTTCCTGCTGAGGATGTTCAAAGATTTCTGCCGGCGTTCCCTGTTCTAAAATGCCGCCGCCATCAATGAAGAGCACGCGGTCGGCAACCTCGCGGGCAAACCCCATTTCATGGGTAACGATAGCCATGGTCATGCCATCTTTAGCCAGCGAACGCATAACGTCCAAAACCTCGCCGACCATTTCCGGGTCCAGGGCTGAAGTCGGCTCGTCAAAAAGCATGACTTTAGGTTCCATCGCCAGTGCCCGGGCAATGGCCACACGCTGCTGCTGTCCGCCGGAAAGCTGGCTGGGATAGTTATCCGCCTTATCCGCCAGACCAACCCGCTCCAAAAGTTCACGGGCTTTTTTCTCAGCATCTGCCTTGCTGACCTTCTTGACTTTTAGCGGTGCCAGCATGATGTTTTCGAGTGCCGTCATATGCGGGAACAGATTGAATCGCTGGAACACCATGCCCACTTCTTCACGCACTTTATTGATATTGGCTTCGCCATCCAGCGGCGTGCCTGCCACCGTGACCTTGCCGCTGGTGGGTTCCTCCAGATAATTCATGCAGCGCAGAAGCGTGCTCTTGCCGGAACCGGAAGGGCCAATCAGTGCGACCACTTCCTGCGGTTTGATATGGAGATTGACCCCTTTGAGCACTTCAACCTCGCCAAAGGCCTTATGTAAATTTTCAATGACGATCATCTTTTGCAAACCTCCACTCCAAGAATGCGACAAAGCGGGAAATGGTCAATGTCATAATCAGATAGATTATCGCAACACAGGTCCAGATTTCCACCGAGGCATAGGTTTTGGCGATAATGAGCTGACCACGGCGGGTGAGTTCCTCAAAACCGATAACCGATACCAGCGAAGAATCCTTCAAGAGGGCGATAAACTCATTGCCCAGCTGGGGAATAACCCGCTTAAAAGCCTGCGGCACCACGATATAGCGCATGGTCTGTACCCAGGTCATGCCCAAGGAACGCCCGGCCTCCATCTGCCCCTTGTCGATGGACTGAATGCCGGAACGGAAGATTTCCGCGACATAGGCACCGGAGTTCAAGCCGCAGGCGCTGATGGCTGCCACATAGGGGTCGCTTCTCTGCCCTGTCATCAAGGGCAGTGCAAAATAAACCAAAAAAATCTGAATCAAGAGCGGTGTTCCGCGGAAAAAATCCACGTATACGGCCGCTATCCAGCGGAAAATCTTAATCCGGCTGATACGGGCAATGCCCATAAACAGACCGATGATAATACCAACTGCCACCGACAGTGCCGTTATCTTGATTGTAATGCCCGCCCCCAACAGGAGCAGCGGGAAGGATTGTATCACCAAGTCAACATTAAAATCCATTTTCTTCACCTTGCTTATAATTATTCATTAATCATGTATAATTATAGACTAAATTTTTAAGAGTGTCAACCTGTAAAACAGTATCTCAAAGCAGACATTTTGCTGAGAAGTTCTACGCATCATCCAGGCTGCCACAAAATTTCAGCCCTAACATGGTTATATCATCGGATTGCTCCGCGTCTCCGGCATAGGTCCTGACGTCCTGACGAACAAGCGCCAGTATTTCCCTTACATCTTTTTGCGGCTGCCTGTTCAGTGTTTCCTGCAAACGCTCTTCCGAATAGAGTTCCCCGTCCTCATTCATGGCCTCTGTCACGCCATCCGTATACAGGAAAATCATATCCCCCCGCTGCATAACCAAACTATGCGCCTCGTACATTTCGTCCTCGTTTATGCCCAGCATCATATGTTTTCTTGCCTGCTGCAAATAACAGAACTTGCCATCAGCCTGCACCAGCGGTGGATTATGACCAGCATTTACATAGACCAGTTCCCCTGTTGTCAAATCCAGCCTGGCCATAAACGCCGTCACAAACATCATTTCGTCATTTTCCCGGCAAAGTTCCTGATTCGCCATCTTCATAATGCCGGCAAAATCAGCAGCATTTTTCGCCCTTAAGACCATATTCTTCAACGTGGTTTTCGCACGCATCATATAGAGGGCTGCCGGAATCCCTTTCCCGGATACGTCAGCAATCGTTATCACCAGATGGTTTTCATCCGTCATATAAAAATCATAAAAATCACCGCCTACCTCTTTTGCTGCATCCATGGCCGCATTTATTTGAAATTCCGGATAATCGGTCAAAAAATCCTGCGGTAATGCGCCCAGCTGTATATTACGAGCCACCGAAAGCTCAGCAGCCACCCTTTCCTTCTCAGCTGTTGCCTTAGACAAGTTATCAATATAGGCTTTCAGCTCATCCGTCATAGAATTAAAGCATGTTGCTAAATGTTCGATTTCATCACCGGTAGTTATATCCAGTTTCCTGTCAAGATTGCCACCGGCAATTTCGCGCACGCCATCAGCCATTTGCTTTATCGGCTTTACAAACCGGTCAGAAAGCGCCTTCGACGTAAATATCATAATAACCACCATGATAAAAAAAGCCAGCACAGCCATCTGCAATAATAAAAACGACTCACGCTGCAAATTATCACTGAATGATTCCATCTGCCCCATGAAATAGTTGTGGCTTTCCTGCAAGGAAGATGAGAGTTCGTCCTGTGACACCAGAATCCCCAGACTCCATTTCATCGTAGGGAGTGGCGCAAACGCCAGCATGTATTTTTCACCATACAGCTCAACAGGCAATACACCACTTTCGCCATTAGTCATATAATAAGCAGCCCTGGCAAACTCCGCCGACTCGCATTTCCGTAAATCCTGCTGTTTATCTGTCTCGGCCAGCACGCCCTCGTGTACCGGTGAAAAAATCACCTTGCCATCATTGTTCATGATAAAGTTAATGCCCTTATCACCAATGGCCGTATTATGAATATATTGACGCAACTCCTTAGTCGCCATATCAAGACTTGCTACACCGGCAATTCCCTCCGCATCATAATATGGTGCTGAGCAGCTTATAACTTCAACATCACTATGTTCCGCTGTCAAAATTGTGCGATACGGCAAAGAAAATACAACCTCATTGGCCTTGATGGCATTTTGATACCACGGGCGGACACAAGGGTCATAACTAAAAGCCGGGTCATCAGACATCGGACTGTACTTATCCCCAACAAAGACGCTGCTGCAAATTAAAAACCCGGATTTACTGCCAAAATAGGTTGCGGAATAACTATAATAACCATAGTTTTTTTCCATCGGCACCATCGTACCCGTTATATTGGCGGCCAGCTCAACTTCTTGCCGTACCGTTTCAATACCACGTTTTCGCACCTCAGGACTATAGATAATATAGGGCGCAGCCGGCGGAACTTTCCCATTATACGGGTCAAGAACAGCAGCTGGCAGATAATTGGACGGATGCTTATGTATCCAAGTCAAAGCATCTGCTAAAATGGTCACATCATGCTTCATATGTGCCAACTCATAGTCAATAAAGTTAGCTTTCGACCTGGCTAAGTCTGCTATCGTCTCCTTACTGGTTTTATTTATATATTCCTGTGTGTATGCAGCTCCCTCCTGCGAAAGCTGTCCCCCCATCTCTGCTATATCTTTTTGCACGAAGGTAACGCCATAAAAGGACAAGCCTGCAAACACCAGGGCCGACAACAAGCTGCTGATAAACAGGAGCAGCAGTAAACGCTCCCGGATACTCAGCCGTCTGCGCAATATTTTTCGTACAATCCGCCAGTAATCGCCCATACTCTAAACTACTCCTTTAACGACGCCCCTCGTTTACCTATCTCGCCCGCAATGTCCATGAGTTCACAATCCCTGATCAACATGGACATAACCGAGGATACATTCACCACAAAAACGGCGGAAACCATCAGCATACCAATAGAATCAAAGGGCAGACCTAGCTGCTTAAAAATAATAGCATAAATAGCCATGATACCGCCTGGAACCGGAGGTGTCGCAATACTAAGCTGCAAAGCCAAAATAACGGTTATAAACAGCGAAAATAAGGATAAAGGCATCTGTGCATTATAAGCCGTATAAAAAACACCAGCCACCAACGCTGCAGCTGCAGACGGCGAGAACATGGCATGGGATAATGGCAGCCAAAAATCACAGAATTTACCTTCTATTTTCAAACGCTCTTTGGCAAATTCCATATTCGTCGACATAGCTGCCGTATTGCTAGCAGTTGAAAAAGATATTAGAAACACCTTCGACCCCTGACGCAGAAAATCCGCCACATTTATCCGGTACTTATAAACAATATGCATGAGCATAAGCATCCCAAAACCGATGCAAAATGCATAATTGGAGGCCACAATCCGCCATACAGCCAAAATTGTTTCCATACTGTTACCAGCAATCGACTTGAAAACATTCAGAAATATCGCCGCATATATAACTTTGGAAACAATGTCCATCATCTTAACAACCAGCTTATTCAACTCACCCACAATGACCTTCAGGTTAGGAATCATATTCGTCAAGGTTAAAATACTGATACCGGTCAGTATCGCAATGAAGACTATCTGCAGTATATTTCCCTCGACAAAGGGAGCGACAAAATTACGAGGAAAAATGCCTAGAAATAATTGGAACAATTCAGACAGTGCCAGGTTGCTTTCCCCATTTATAACAACCACAGGAAAAAAGAACTGACATACGCCCGCCGCAAACAGTGACATGCACAGCATGACGATAAAAAAGCGGCGTATAACTCTAAGTCCCACATTACTAAAAGTGGCGACATCCTCCATAAGACAAATCCCATTAACGATGGAGATAAAGACAAACGGCCCCGTAACCGCAACGATGAGTCCCATTAACGTCTTTAACAGCGGCTCTGCAACATCATGTATGACCGCTTCCTGTAATGCAGTGGGCAGCAAATCAGCGGCACCGGCACACACTACCGCCAGCAGTGCCGATATGGTAATCGAACCTCCCGGTATTTTTATCGGTTTCCACGCTTTTCCGGCATAGGTACTGATCTCATTGTAGCCATTCCTATAAGTATAAATGGTCTCGGCTTGCTCGTAATTCATGAGTCCTTTTAAGACTTGTGCCGGCAATATATCATCATCATCGTCAATATCACCATCACTAAGCGGATTATAGGCCTCACCTTTGATGCGAATAATGACTTTCGGTACCCCAAACCACTTTTGAATCTGAAGGCTGAATTGATACTCCTGACCAAAATGCTGCTGGCAACGAAGCAGTGCCTCCTCCAGCAGAAGACATATTTTTATACAATCATCCTCCGAAACCGGTGATTTTTCAAAAGCCTCGCGAACATCCTCAATTGTTGTTTCCAAATCATCATTGCCAAAGCTCAGACGTTTGCTGACTGACATCCCTCCACCCCCTTTATCCCCTCACTCCCGGTCTGCTGAACTCAAAGTTCATCGAGTGATTGGTGCATGGTTAAATACGAGTTCATATTACTATCGAGCAGAATCTTCTTCACCATACCAGCAGCCCCTGCTACCGAAAACTCCTTGCCTTCCCTGTTGGCTTTCTTAAACAGACGCAAAAGTATACGGAGTCCCGCGCTGGAAATATACGACACAGCCTCCATATCCAGAACAGTCCTGTCCTCACGCTCAACGATTTTTTTTCCACTCAAATAAACAGACTCAGCGTTAGAAATATCTATCCGTCCCTCGACACGCCAAGCCAACCAGCCATTAGCCAACTTCGTTTCTTTCTGCACAACCTCACTTGCCATATCCTCTGCCTCCTCTATAAAGGAATCATACGCCCTGACTGTCCCTTAAGGACATAAGACATATGCTATATGTATCCATTTCTTTACAAATTCGACAAACACCATGAACATCCTGCCTGTTACGCCCGCTTAAGGCCACAAAATAGCATGCCCCATGCTGTAAAATGGAAAAAGCGCTGTGGATAAAATACTTTCGCATTTCATCACAGCGCCTCGAAAATTTCACTCTTATTTCTTTTCGCCGAACCATTTAGCGAAAATCTTGTCGTATTCGCCGTTTTCTTTCAGCTTCTTGAGGGCAGCGTTAATTTCCTTCTGCAGTTCCTCATTGTCCTTGTTAATGGCAATGCCATAATCTTCAGCCGTGAGTTTTTCTTCCAGCGTCTTTACGCCCTGAGCGGCATTCTTCGTGATGAAGTAGTCATTAACCGGGCGGTCATTGACCACAGCATCTACGCCTTTGGCCTTGAGTTCCATGAAGCAGTCAGCCGGCGTATTGAGTTCCTTGATTTCCACGCCTTCGATTTTCTTCACTTCCGCAGCACTCGTCGTACCAATCTGTACAGCTACCTTCTTGCCCTTGAGGTCAGCGAACTTCTTGATGGCTTCTTCATCCTGACGGACAACCATCGTCAGACCGGACTGATAATACGGTTCAGAAAAACGCACATTGGCCTTGCGTTCGTCATTGATGGTCATGCCGGAGATAGCCACATCAATGCTCTTGCCCTGCAGTGCCGGAATCAGGCCGTCAAAGCCCAGATTCTGGATTTCCACTTCGCGTCCCATTTCCTTGCCGATGGCACGGATAAGGTCCATATCAAAGCCCTGATATTCTTTCTGTCCTTCATCCTGGAATTCAAACGGCGGGAAGTCGATGGAAGAACCAACCTTCAAGACCTTCGCCTGTTTGTCACCGCCTGCCGGTGCTGCTGCCTGATCGCTGCCACAGCCGGCAAAGGCAAACATGGCAAAGGCGCCAGCTACCAAAAGCGACAAAACTTTTTTCATGTTCATAGATAATCCCCACTCTCAAATAAAATTTACAGTGATACAAAAATGGAGTCTGAGCGTTTCGCTCAAACTCCACTCGTCACGCACAATGTAAGTATATCACACTACAGAAAAACTGCAAGTGTTAATCATTACATTGCTTCGCCTCTTTTTTTGTTGAAGCAGTCACGGCAGTATACCGGACGATCGTTCTTCGGTTCAAACGGAACTTCCGTTTCCTTGCCGCATTCTGCGCAAACTACCTTGAACATCTGACGGGCTTCACCACCATCACGGCTACGGCGGCGCTTGTCGCGGCAATCGCGGCAGCGAGCCGGTTCGTTTTCAAACCCCTTCTCAGCGTAGAATTCCTGTTCGCCAGCGGTGAACGTAAATTCCTTCCCACATTCTTTGCATACCAGTGTTTTGTCTTCAAAAGCCATACGATAATCCCCTTACCTAAAAAGAAAATAATATTTAGATGTCCCTGTATCCCTGAGTCCCCTATAGTGTTTCCGTAGATTACGCCGAGAAAAAGAACGTCCATATTTATTATTATATATTGTTTTTATCAAAAATGCAAGTGTTTTTTATATTGTGCAAAAATTTCGCCATATTGCACAATATCCACGTTCCAATTCCTGCATATAATTTTTCACATCCATCAAAGGCGATTTCAAAAGATTCGCCCTCAGTCCCGAATGATACGCACCGATTAACTCCGGTGAATTGCCTAACTGCACAGCCCGACGCACATAGTTGATATCGTTTTCCACCACCAGTTCCTTTACCCCGGCATTGACCAGAATCGACGCCCCAAAGCGCGAACCATGGCGGCGGCCGCGCTGGCTCACAACCGGCACGCCCATAAACAGAGCTTCGCAGGTAGTCAAACCTCCATTATAGGGCATAGTATCCAAGGCAATATCAATATCCCTGTACTGTTCTAAATAATCGGGACTGTACGGGCGCATTTCCACCCGAGCCAAATCAAAACTCAACCGCTTCAGCCGTTCCCGTAAGATTGCCCGGCCGGAATCAATGCTGCAAATCTTCCCTTTGAGCACCAATTTAGAGCTATGCACCTGTTCCAAAATCCCCCGCCAAAGGAGCAATGTTTCATCGGTCACTTTGGCCAGATTGTTGAATGACCCAAAGGTGATATAACCATTTTTAAGACATGGTGCCTCCGTCCCGGCAGGCGGGATTTCCCGCACGGCTCCCGGCACATAGCAAAGATGGGAATGGGGCAGGCGCAGGATTTTTTCCGTAAACCCCTGTTCTGCCATGTCACCACTGGGCAGACACACCTCATCAGACAGGAAATAATCCACGGTCGAAAGTCCTGTAGTATTCATATAGCCAATGCCCGCCACCTGCACAGGGGCCGGACGCAAGGCCATAATCGGCATACAGTTATCGTTGCTGTGCCCCGAAAGATCCACCAGGATATCAATATGATCTTCGGCAATCAGGCGTGCCGCCGTCCGGGGACTGCGCCCCCGCAAATCACGCCAGGTAACCGGCGAAGCCATCAATCGCTTGGTCACCTCATCACGCTTGCCCGTGGAGTAGGCATATACGCTAAAACGGCTGCTGTCAAAATTCTTTAACAACGGAGCTACAAAGTTAGCCACGGCGTGCTGACGGAAATCCGGCGAAATATAGCCAATACGCAGCTTTTTTTCGGGAAGTTTCTTTACCTGTTCATGACGATAAGGCGTGACATTCAGCATGGGCTCATATTTTTCTGCCAGCTGTTTTCCTTCCAAGGCACCCTGTTCCCGATAATTGCGCATAAACAGGAACTTACTGTAGGCAGCTGCCTTTTCCTCATCATCAGCAGCTTTTTTGCTATAAGCCAGCATGAGCGCTGCCGATTTATCCGGCTGGGCTGCCAAATAATAAGCATCTGCCAGCCAGGCCTGTGCCTTTTGCAACAAATAAAGAACAATCTTGTAATAAGGTTCATCAGGAGTCAACGCCCAAAGTTTGCGTTCCAGCTCATTAACCAGCTTATTCAGTTCAGGAATTTCCTCATCAAGACGAAATTCCACAGCAGCCAGCCCTGCCGCTGCCAGCCTGCCCCGCAGGTGCTGGGGCTTCTTGCGCAGGATTTCATCCAACAGGGCATGGGCTTCCTCATAATCCCCTGTATATAGGGCCGCTTCCGCCATAACCGCTGCCCCGTCCATGCTTTCCGCATCAAGCTGCCAAAGTTCCCGCGCACACGCCCGCATGCCCTTCGGGTCACCTTCACTAGCAAACTTATCCGCCAGATTAAGCCAATTTAACGTATCATGATCCATAAACAGACTAACTCCCAAGATTTATCTAAATGCTTATGCATTGCTATTATTAATTCTACACTTCCGCCCGCTTATCCTTTATTTATCCCGCAAAAGCTCCATGAGCACATTTTGCGCGGTGGTGTAGTGATTCAGGCGGGATGCTAACCAGCCGGCTGTTTCCCGGATAAGACGGGGCACATCGATCGCTTTCTCTGCCGCCGTTAATTCCAGCAGCAGCAAAAATTGCCATATCTCCCATTGTACCACAAAATACAGCCCATTATAAGCATAGGTCCCCAAAACTGCACAGGGATAAAGCTCCTTAAACCACTCATTGACCAGATAATTTTCCAGCATCAGGCCATAGGGACCCTCGCATTTTTCCCACAGCAAATTCTGTGCCTCTGCCTGCTCCATGAAGCCCTGTACCTTAACCTTTTCCACCAGCTCCAGATACGCGGCTGTCTTTGCCGTATCATCCTCAATGCCCCGCACAAAACGGCAGAAAAAATCGGCCTGTTTCGCTACGGACCACGGCTCCCAAACCACGTCTGCCGTATCTCTGCCCCAGGGCAGGTGTTCATCCGCTTTTGCCAGTTCTTGCAGGAGCATGGCCAGCCGCTGATTAAGCGTTTGTTTCCTATCCTGCAATATCGCCATGCCTCTTGCCTGCCAGTCAAAAAAACTTAGCTGCTCCATCGCCTCTGCATCACCTGCCGGCAGGAAATAATTACTGCGTGCCGATTGAATCTGCCGCTTGACCAGCTGCAAGGGCTCGTCATTTTGCAGAATCAGCTCTGCCGCTACAGGGCAGGTCACGCATAAGGCACGTTCCACGACATCATGCGGAAAGAGCCTGGTCTTGCGGGGATATTCAGCACATACATCCGTAAGCATCTGCGCCCCGTATTTTTTTTGCAGGCCGCATAAGCCGTCCGCCCGCAAAAATACACAGTGGTCATCCTTATGCAGAAACCCAAAGTTCTCCGCTTCAGGCAAATACACCAGTCCCCTGCGCAGCTTTTCCCCGTCTTCTCCTTCCAGGGCGCGATAACGCGCCAGCGCAGCATCGTCTAAAATCTGCTGCCAGCCATAGCAGCAGATAGAGCCACCGCATTTACTGCCATCGCAAAAGAACTGTTCAAGATAAGCCGGTTCAATACATAAAAATTCTTGCTGTTCCATCGTCTTCACACCTCAGGATTCAGTTCTCTGCCATATTCCCGAATAAATGCCTTCTGATAGCCCTTGTACTCATAGGCCAAAGGCTTTTCTTTTGGACAGTGAATACACCAAAAATCCTGCTCCTGATTGGGCACCACGACCTTATATCCCGCCCGCTGCATCTCCTTGCACATGGAGGTATCGTAAAGATGCCAGCCCGTGAAGATGTCCTCACGCCAGCGAATATCATGCTGCGTCGCGATAAACAAGCCATCTACGGCTTCCACTTCCTGATAAGCCCCTTCTGGCTCACGGCAGTGAGAATCCACTACACTTTCCGGCTCACAGGCATGCAGTACCCGGCCATAAGTCCGCAGGCCGTCCCACCATACACCGCTGCGCGGCAGACTGCGGCAGCCAATCACGCCTACAGCACCGATAGACGTATCGGCAAAGATACCACGTAAATCCTGTACCAGATTTTTATTGACCACCAAGGTATCCTGATGAAGATAGACCTTGTAGCGTGCATTGCTCTTTTCCTGGCCTTCATTATAACCGGCACACATAGACGGCGCATCCTTTATCGGGATAAATTCAGCCGTCATGCCCTCAGGTATAATCAGGCTTTCCAGATACAGACGGCATTCACTGTACCAGTCATCGCTATTCACACAGGTAATAAAGGCAATCTTCGTTTCGTCCAACAATTCATCACGCATTCTGCATCCCCTGCCATTCCTGCAAAAGTTCCTGTAAATATTGTGCTTCTTCCTCCGTAGTGGCGTTCTGCATGGCACTCTGAAGGAACAAACCGACCTCCGCCTGTTCTGCCGCCGTCTCTGCCATCAGCTGCCGGTAAAAACGCACCGGATGGAATACCGCCTGTTTGATAAATGCCGCCGTATAATCGGCAAAAAGCCCCGTATCCCGATAAAAAGCCCAAAACGCCCGGCAGTTTTTCTCCGTCTCCACACCATACTCAATCCGGTGCAAATAGGTCGAAAGCAGCCGCCGCTGCGCCTTGGTGTACATGGATTTCAAAAGTGCCATTTCCGGCATGGAACGGTCCGCCCGCACGAGGTAAAACTCCGTGTTCAAATCGTCCCCTTCATTATCAAAACCTGCCGCTAACAGCTTTTGCAGGGTCTGTTCCTCAGCGGGACGCTTCTGCGTTTCCATAAAGACCATCTTATAATAGGAAGCATAAAGCAGGCGTTCAAATTCCTGCCGGGCAAAGAGCCGCGCCACTACATTGTAATAATGTCCGTCCAGCAAATCCAGCATTTGGGACCAGTGGCGGATATTGCGGAAACTGGTCAGAAAACTTCCTGTTTCCTTCAAAAAACGGGAAAAACCGGCCGCAATATCCTGCGGGTGCCCGGCCTGCTCCAAGGTCAAATCCGAGATGATGTAATCAAAAAACTCTTTAGGGTAAGGCAGCGGTGCCTCCAAATAATTCAGTTCCGTAAACTCTACACCTAAATCCGGATAATCCAGCATAGCATCGGCATCCGCCGTCACAGCATAGATTTGGGCGCAAGGAAACATCTGCCGCAGCTCGGGCAGATAGACCAGACTTTCCACCACCAAAATATGCAGCGGCAGCTCCCCTGGCTGCAAAAACTGCAATAATTCCGGCTTTATTTTTTCTGCCACACACTCCACCTCCCCTGTTTACATTCTCTCATTATACCATATTTTCCTGCCCCCCTGCCATTTACAGCCTGTACAAAAGGTGATAGGATAATTTTATCATTTGACTTTGACAGGAGTGGATTTTTTGGACGGTACAGCAATGCGGATTCTCTATGTGGTAACGGATTTAATCATGCCTTTGGTGGTGGGCTATTTTATGCACCATCGGCACTGGGTGTCGGATAATATCATCAACAAGGTGATACGCTTTAATGTCATCTGCGTATATACCAGCTTGTCCCTGTTGAGTTTCTGGGTACTGCCCTTGTCATGGAACCTGCTGCTTGTGCCCTTGTTCGGCATGATGCTGGTGCTGCTCCCCGGTGCCATCGGCTACCTTCTCTTTGCCCGCCATATTGAAAACCTGCTGGACAGAGGGGCCTTCATCGCCAGTGCTATGCTCGCTAACCTGGGCACATTAGGCGGAGTCTGCGCCTTTATTCTCTACAACGAACAAGGCTACGCCTACTCCCAGCTCATCGGTACGACACAAAATGTGCTGCTCTGCATAGTCGTCTTCCCTATGGCGCAATACTACTACCTCAAACACACCGCTTCCGTCCGCAAATCCAGCCGCAGTCACACCTTCCGCGAAATGTTCTTCTCCATCAACCAACTGAGCCTTTTAGGCATGGCCATCGGCTTACTGCTCAACGCCAACGGCATCGAACGCCCGGCAGAACTGGGCACCATCTTCCAAAGCCTCGTGCACATCGGCGCCTGGATTGCCATGCTCCCCGTAGGCTTCCTTATCGACTTCGGCAAGGTGCGCCAGTATGCCAAAGCCGTACGCACCCTGACCCTCCTGCGCTTCGTCATCACCCCGGCCCTTTTCATCGCCCTGACCTGGCTAATCGTCAACGACCCCATCCTGCGTGGAACCCTGACCATCCTGACCTTCTGCCCCACCGCCATCAACGCGGTACTGGCCGCCAAAATCTACAAACTCAACGTCGATATCACCGTATCCTCCTTCGTCATCACCACAGCCGCCTACCTCCTGCTAATCTTCCCCCTGCTGTTCCTCTGTTTGCACTAAGCAGTCCCTACTGAAAATGAACCTCCACACATATAAATTGCAGTTTGTCGGCAAGTTCGTGATAAAGGTATCCAGGTCATACGTTGTCAGGGGGCAAACGGGGAGTACTTTTTCTGTTTCCCGCTAAACGACCCCCTCGAAAAAAATAGCGGTCCAGTTACCTGCGCCGGGCAGGCCAACGGCGCTGCTTTCAGCGTATTTACTTAGCTGCTTCCTAAAGGGGCCGGCCTTCACTGCGTTCAGGCAGTCGCTCCTAACAGAAAAAGCACTCCCCGTTCGCCCCAAGCTGCGGATTATGCAATCGGCGAGAACTCGTTGCTCTCGTTACAAGAACATCGATGTACTTGGTGCTTGCCAATACAACATAGCCACATGATACAGACGAAACTTTTGGTAGGGAGCAGTTCATTCCAACAAAGTTACGCTTTAGACAATTGTCACGAACTCGTTATCCCGTCACAAGAACATCGATGTACTTGCCGCTTGTCACTGCGAAAATGACGTTTCATACGGACATCGCTTAGGGCGGAGGTGGTGATGCTTTTCGCCGTGGAACGACTGTCCGAACGAAGTGAGGACTGGCCCACAAACGATAGTTCCTAGACATTGAGCTGAACATACGCGCCGCCGGTCTTGCCCGGCGCAGGTAACTAAAAAAGCCCATACATTTGCTTGTGGGTCATTTAGTGCAACGGCGGAAAGTATTACCACCTCCGCCCCAACTGAGCTGTGACAATCATAATAAAGCTCGCAATAACATCGATAAACTGCAATTTACGCAAAAAAGGAGCTATGAAAATTCATAGCTCCTGTATTTTCATATGGTGACACCTACGGGATTCGAACCCGTGAACCCGGCGTGAGAGGCCGGTGTCTTAACCGCTTGACGAAGGTGCCGATGGTGACGCCTACGGGATTCGAACCCGTGAACCTGGCGTGAGAGGCCAGTGTCTTAACCGCTTGACGAAGGCGCCAAAAGCAACTCTACTGTTGCTGACTCAAATTATTATAGCACTATGCCGTAAGGTTGGCAAGGCTTTTTTGCAGACGGGCCAGAGAATTTTCCTTGCCCAGTACAGACAGGATTTCCGTAGCGCCGCCCGGCGTAACGGACTTACCGGCTACACCGATACGCAATACCCACATCACAAGGCCCTTCTTGAGTTCCTGGGCAGCGATGTATTCTTCGAGCTTAGCGTAAAGGCTGTCGTTGTTCCAATCGGCTTCGCTTACGCCTTCCAAGAGCTCCACCAGTTTCGGCATGAGCTCAGCGGCCTTTTCCGGATTAACCTTGTTGCGCTTGTTGTTGTAAAGCTCAGCATCAAATTCCGGCAGCGTAATCAAGAAGTCGATTTCCTCTTTCACATCGCTGAAGCGCTGTACGCGTGTCTTTAAGAGCGCTGCCACCATCTGCCAGTTCTTTTCGAGGTAATCCGGCAGTTCACCGACAAATTCACGGGCACGCTTAGCAAATTCTTCATCACTCATGGCCTTGAAGTATTCGCCGTTAATCCAGCCCAGTTTGTCATAGTCGAACACAGCCGGAGACTTGGACAGTCCATCCAGCTCGAAGTGCGCAATCAGTTCTTCCATGGAGAAGATTTCCTGATTGGTGGTCTTGGGGTTCCAGCCAAGGAGTGCCACATAGTTCGTAATGGCTTCCGGCAGATAGCCCAGTTTCACCAAATCGTCAAAGCTCGTTGCCCCATGACGCTTGGAGAGTTTGGACACAGAACCATCTTCATTCTTGCCCATAACCGGTGCCAGATGAATAAAGGTCGGCACTTCCCAGCCATAAGCTTCATAGAGCAGGATGTACTTCGGCGTGGACGTGATGAATTCAGCACCGCGCATGATATGGCTGATGCCCATCAGATGGTCATCGATTACGTTAGCAAAGTTGTAGGTCGGCATGCCATCACGCTTCAAGAGCACCTGATCTTCCAATTCGGAGTTCGGAATGGTGATGTTGCCATGCAGCACATCAAAGAACGTGGTCGAACCATCGAGCGGCATCTTCTGACGGATAACGTACGCATCACCATTTTTCAGATGCTCTTCGATTACTGCAGCATCCAAATCACGGCAGGTACGGTCATAGCCGCCGAACTCGCCGGCAGAATGGTCTTCGTCCGGGTCGCAGAAGCAGTAGTAAGCATGACCGGTCTTCACCAGTTCTTCAGCGTACTTCTTATAGATGTCCATACGCTCACTCTGCACATAGGGGCCGCAGTCGCCGCCGATATCCGGGCCTTCGTCTGGCACGATATGCGCCATTTCGAGCGTGCGGTTGATGAAATCCACCGCATCGGCCACATAACGCGTACGGTCGGTATCCTCAATACGCAGGATAAAATCGCCCTTCTGGGCTTTGGCGTAGAGATAACCGTAAAGCGCCGTGCGCAGATTGCCAATATGCATATAACCCGTGGGGCTTGGTGCGAAACGGGTACGAACCTTCTGACTCAATGAAACTTCCTCCTAAAAACTTACAATAAAAACGCTTAGCGTTTCAAGAACTGATACAGAGCGCGGTACATCAGCATCGTGCTGACTGCACCGGGATCTTCCACGCCGATGCTGCGCTCGCCTACGAGGCTGGCACGGCCTTTTTTCGCGGGGATTTCCTTGGTGTAATTTACGCCATCACCAGCGGCTTTAGAGGCTTCCTGCAGAACCTCAAAGAGATTCTTGTCTTCCACATTTTCTGGCAGGAAGCAGTCGTGAATGGGGATCAGAGCATCCAAGATGGTCTTATCACCCTGCTCGGCGCGACCGCGAGCCTGAATCGCCTCAATGGCAGCTGCCAAAAGCTTTTCAAAGCTCTTGACGTTCATGCGGGTTTCTTCATCGCAGGCTTCACCGGCCTTGACGAAAGCTGCACCATAGAGAGGGCCGGCTGCGCCGCCCACATTCTGAATGAGTGCTTTGCCGATTTTCTTGAGCACTGGGCCAGGCTGGCTCGTATCTTCCATTTCATCGACAATTTCCTGTGCGGCCCGAAATCCGCGAGCCATATTAAAACCATGGTCGCCGTCACCGGCTTTGGCATCAATATCCGACAGATAATCCTTCTGGGCGATGATAGCCGCAGCTACGGCATCAAAAGCGTCTTTGATTCTCGACATTTCAAAACTCCTTGCTTTGCAGTAAAGTAAAAAACGAAAAAACTCATTGATGGGGATACAATGAGTCTATGGGGAAAATACATACCTATCCATTATATCACGCCTGTTTCAAAGCGCAAGTGTGAATTGACAGAAATATAGGAATGAAGGAAAAACATGTTATAGATCACAGCTTCCCATATTGTAACGCAATTCCTGATTCTTAACGCTGACCCTCGTTTCTGGTGGCACGGAATGGGTCAGGAACACATTGCCGCCGATAAGTGAACCCTTGCCAATTACCGTATCACCGCCCAAAATGGATGCCCCGGAGTAAATGGTCACATTGTCCTCAATGGTCGGATGGCGCTTCTTATTAAAGAGTTTCCGCCCGCCGGAAGTGGAAAGTGCCCCCAAGGTAACCCCCTGATAGATTTTCACATGTTCACCAATTTCCGTGGTTTCCCCGATAACGATACCCGTGCCATGGTCAATCATAAAATACTTGCCAATGGTCGCGCCCGGATTGATATCAATCCCCGTCTTGCTGTGCGCCAGTTCCGTCATAATGCGGGGAATCACCGGCACATTGAGCTTATAGAGCTCATGGGCAAAGCGGAACACCGTCACCGCATAAAGACCGGGATAGGCAAAGATGATTTCATCTGCACTTTCCGCCGCAGGGTCACCATCAAAGAGTGCTTCCACATCAGTCGCCAAATACTCCCGAATCTTAGGAATCTGCCGCAAGAAAGCCAGCGTGATACGCTGTGATTCGGCCTTGGTCGCATCCAACGTTTCCTCATCGAGCTTCATGCCATAACGCAGAGCTATGGCAATCTGCTTATTCAGACGGAAGGCAATATCCTCAATGACCATCGACAGGTTATTGCGAATATCGTAAATCCGATAATGTGGGTCTTTAACGTAACCGGGATAGGCAACGCGCGTGAGTTCCCCAATCAACTCGTAAATCACCTTGGTATCCGGCTGGTTGAATACATCCAACTTGTCTATATGACGCGCTTTATCATAATCGACCAATATATCCTGCGTAATTTTTTTTATATCCTGACCAATCAAGTCCTGCATATAGTTCTCCTTCTAATGTAATACACGAAGATGGCTTCGGCAGAATACATTTCCGCCGAAACCATCACAATTAACTTGCTATTTATGTTAGCATTGCCTTTTTTTTCTGTCAAGACAGTTAAATCTTGAACCGCTCCACAGAGGATTCCATGCTTTCGGCCATTTCCGTCAGACGGCGGCTGGCACCGGCAATCTCATTCATGGTAGCCGTCTGTTCCTCAGTGGCAGCCGATACCGATTCTGCTTCGGAGGCGACGTTGCGGCTCATCTCGCTAATCTTATTAATCGCATCGGCAATGGTGCTGGTATTTTTCGCCAGACTTGCCACCGTACGTTCCATTTCTGTGGTTTCATCCACAACCTGCTCAACCATACCGGCAATATCCTTAAAGCTGTTACCGGCACCATTGACGGCACCTACACCATTTTGTACCTGCGATACGCCATCCTGCATAACGGATACGGCATTGCGGGCTTTTTCCTGAATGGAACCAATCAAACTGGAAATTTCCCCTGCCGAAGAACTGGACTGCTCCGCCAGCTTACGGACTTCATCGGCTACTACGGCAAAGCCACGGCCATGTTCACCGGCCCGTGCTGCTTCAATCGCCGCATTCAGCGCCAAGAGGTTCGTCTGCTCAGCAATCTGGGAAATCGCATCCACAATCGTGCCAATCTTATCGGATTCCTTGCCCAATTCTTCTATAACCTGAGCCGACTGGCTCACAGACTGCTCGATGAGTTCCATCTGTTTCACCGCACCAGTGACCTCTTTTTCACCGCTGTCGGCCTGTCCTTTGGCTTCAGATACTACCTGACCGGCATGTTCAATGGTTTTCTTGAACCGCTCCATGCTCTGCGACAGGCTTTCAATATTAGAGCTGGCATTTTCCACTTCCGTGAACTGCTCACTGCAGGAACCGGCCACATTGACGATGGAATTAGCCACCGTGCCGCTGACTTCTGCGGATTGTTCCGAGCTGTCGGTCAGCTGCTGGCAGGAAGATGCCACCTGCTGGCTCGCCTCGATAATCTGCTTCATCATGCTGCTGACTTCCGTCTGCACCTTATGCAAGGCACGACTCATTTCACCGATTTCATCGGTACGATGGAAGACTTCCTCCAGGGAGTTGTCCTCCCGCAAATCGCCCGTTGCCATAACGCCCAGACGGGCGGTTACAATCTGCAGCGGCCCGACCAAGGAATTTGCGGCCCAAAGCCCCAATGCCGAAAAAATAGCGAGCAACACAATATTGATGATAATCGTGTTAATCAAGGTGGACTTAAACGCTTCGTCAGCAGCCGCCTGTTCTTCAGCAATCCGGCTGTCAATGTAATCAATCCAGACACCAGTTCCCAGTACCCACTTATAAGGCGCAAAGGTTGCGGTATAATTACGCTTGGGCAGCGGCGTTGTCTCATTGGGCTTAGCAAACATCAAATCCGTATAGCCGCCGCCTTCCTTGCGGCCATTTTCAATCATTTCCTTAATGAATTGCTTGCCGGAAGGGTCCGTAAGGCCGATACGTGATTTGCCCTCCGTATCACGGCCCAAAAGCACGACATTTACGCCATCATAGGTGTCCACCCAAAAATAGCCCTTGCCATCGTCATAGCGCAAATCACGCACCAAATCAGCCGCTTGTTTCTTCGCTTCTTCCTCAGTCAATTCGCCTTTCTGCTGACGGTCATAGACCTGTTTAATGATAGAAATTGCGGTTTCTGTCTCAATCTTCAATTCCCGCTCTACATCTGTAATCATGGTCTGCTTTACCGAAGCAACCTGCCGCTCCGACTCAGATTTCAGGTTGACGATAAACGCCGCACTGACGCAAAGGGTAGTCAACACAGCAATGCCGATAACCATCACCAAAAATCGTCCTTTTAACGACATACCTATCCCTCCAAATTCGCCTCTTATTCCCTTATCCAACTATTGCGATTCTTATCTTAATTTGACTATTCGACGTCAGGCACTCTTTTCCTGCTCACAAATTAATTTATCTCCGCCAAAATTTTGCGATACAAATGCTCCACATCCCGCATATAACCCTGCGCATCCATCAATGGTGAAGCCTGCATCATCCGCCGTAAATTCTGCCGCAAAGCCAATAGCAATTCCTGGTCTCCGGCCATAGCCACCGCAATATTCACATACTGATCGGCAGTTTCCGCTGCCAATTCCGCCAAGCCAAGATTGGACAAGAAACTCTTGCCAAACCGGGCACCATGACGATTGCCAGATAGTACCACCACCGGCACGCCCATATAAAGGGCCTCACAGGTGGTAAGCCCTCCGGGATAAGGTGCGGTATCGAGCGCAATATCCATATCCGCATACTCCTGCAAATAATCCTTCGCGTACGGACGCAATTCAATCCGCTCTATAGGCAGCTGTAATTTTTTCAGCCGATTCAGCGTATACGTTCTGCCTTCCTCTGTGCCCAGCAACTGATGTTTGAGAATCAACCGGGAATTGGCCACCCGCAGCAGAATTTCCCGCCACAAATGCAGCATCCCATCATTGACCTTGGCAAAGTTATTGAAGGAACCAAAGGTGATATAGCCATTTTGCAGACAGGGCGGCGGCGATACCTGCGGAAACGTTTTATACGGCTGATAGCAGAAATGCGTGTTTGACAGACGCAGCAATTTTTCCGTAAAATAAGGCGAATTTTCTTCCGGCGCACAATAGATATCCGATAAAAAACCATCACACTCGTGAATACCCGTACTATTGAAATAACCAATCCCCGACAGTTGTACAGCCGCAGGACGATAGGCAAAAACCGGCAGGGCATTGCCTGCTGTATGTCCCCCTAGTTCCACGAGAATATCGATTTCGTCCTCGCGAATGACTCGGGCAATCTCCGCAAATTCCGCACCTGCCAAATTCCGCCAATGCGCAGGAGCACTGCGCAAATCCTCCGTGACAAAATCACTGTCCTTATTGAGCTGATAGACGAAAACTTCAAAATCAGCAGGATTATAATGGAAAAAAAATGGCCTTACAAACTGTCCCACCGCATGGTCACGCAAATCCGCCGACAAATAGCCCACACGGATTTTAGAATGATGCCATGCCGGTTTTGGATACGCCGGTACCGCCATTTCCTGTAAATCGCGACGATATTGCGCATAAAGCTCCTGCATCTTCGCCGCGGGCAAATCTTCAATAGCATTAGCCGCAAACAGCGCATTGCTGATTTCCGTCAATTGTCTGCCTGTGCTCGGCTCTAACTGAGCAGACCGCACAAAAGCCGCCACTGCCGACTCACTCTGTCCCAGCATACGATAGGCCGCACCTAAAAGGCTATAAGCATCTGCCAAACGTTTTTTATCTTCACTATCCATAAAATCCCGCACCAAATCTTCCAGCAGGGAAATTTCGGATACATATTTTTTTTGCGTGCGCAGAATATATGCCTTTAGTAATCCCCCTAGAAGTACCTGTGTTCCCTGTTCTTGTTCGAATTCCGTTATCATTTGCCAGGCAGTATCGCAATCTCCCTGTTTATAGCACTTCAGGGCCTGTTCATATACAGCTAAAAAATTTTCCACCTTCACCAGCCCCGCTCCCTTCACCAAGCCTTTTTTATTATGTTTCGCCGAAAAAAAGGATATCCCTGCTCACTTGCTAAAACACCGGGTAACTGTGTTATACTGATAAAGAGATACAAGTTTGAAGGAGGTTATTATCATGCGTCTTGTTCGCACTATCGTTCCCGCGTTGACCCTTGGCTGCCTGCTACTGCCGGTTGCCGGCTGTGCTGCTCCCGTAAAAGATACTCCCGTTGCCCAGCGTACCATTGAAGGCCGCCCAGTCTTTCCGGAAAAAATACCCGGAGAAATCAACAAACGAGCGATTTCCTCTGTACATTTTCGCTGTGAGCCGGCTTTTGCTATTCCCATGATGGAGGTAACGGAAAATCCGGAAACCATCACCATTCTAGGAACAGCCGAAGCCAGTCAGGAGCAGATGGTCACATTTATCAAAAAGCGCAATACTGCCCCTAAGCTTAACTGCTCGGTCGAAGAAATTGTCGGCTATTACTATAAGGAAGCCGCCGTTGAAGGTGTACGCCCCGATGTAGCACTCTGTCAGGCATTGAAAGAAACCGGCTTCTTTGCCTACGGCGGTGATGTTTCACCCAAACAAAATAATTTCTGTGGTTTGGGTGCCACTGGCAACCACGAACCTGGCTACAGTTTTAACACACCGCAGTTAGGCGTCCGCGCCCATATCCAGCACCTGATTGCCTATACCAAGTACAAACCGCCGGTGCAGGCACTCGTTGACCCACGCTACCAGCATGTAGTAACGAACCGTCCTGACCTGCATGGCAAAGTGCTGACCTGGACAAAACTCAACGGTGCCTGGGCCGTGCCCGGCAAAAACTACGGGCAGGAGATTCTCATGCTCTGGCGCGAAGCACAGGCCCCTAACGGCTCCGAAGCCTCCCTGCAGGCAGCCCAGAAAAAAATCAGTCAGGCACCTGACGAAGCAGCCAATTTAATCTATCGCGGTATTGTCTATTATAATCGCGATGACTTCAAAAATGCCCAAACCGATTTTGCCGCTGCGCAGAAATTAAATCCACAGTCTGGCGAAGCTCTGTTCAATCTGGCCATCACCGCAGAAAAACTCGGCGACAAAAAAGCCGCACGAAAAGCCTACGACCAGCTGATTACCCTGCAGCCGAACACCAATCAAGCCTGGTACAACCGCGCATTGCTCCGCTACCGTGACCGCGACTATGAGGGCGCCATCGCCGACTTGCAAAAACTCCTGCAAATCGAAGCCCGCAGTGCTGATGCACAAAACCTCATAGGCCTTTGCCATGTCGGACAGAAAAAATACAGCGAAGCCTGGGAAGATTTCGCAGCCGCTGGCAAGATTAACTCAGCCAATATGAATGTACTGGCTAACCAGTTCATTATTCAGGCCTGCTTAAAATAAAACAAACTAACACAAAGATAAGCCCTGCGCAAAGGGCTTATTTCTTTGCATAAATTTATATACGAAAAAAGCACCCTACAGGGTGCTTTCAGCTTAACTGGCAACGCCCTATCCTCCCAGTCCGTCTCCAGACAAGTACTTTCGGCGTATGAGTGCTTAACTACTGTGTTCGGTATGGGAACAGGTGGAACCACTCAGCTATCGTCAC
>NZ_AUJE01000038.1:0-27500 GCF_000424065.1 Selenomonas ruminantium subsp. ruminantium ATCC 12561 | reverse complement strand
TTTTAGCAGTAAACAGGTCTTTTATTCCACATATCTTAGCTCTCATGTATACACTCCTCTAAAAATAATAGCAATATATCATACAATAATGTTATAATTCCATGGGATAATTCATATATTACAACCTTATGTCCGTATTGTCAAGACATTTAGAGGGATAGGCCGAGTTATATGTGTATATTTGTTAACATTGGACAATAAAAAAGAGGTTCGACGAGCGAACCTCTTTTTTATCTATGCTGATTAAGCAATTATTTAGCGTTGATGAGCTCCATGATTTCAGCAGCGCGGCCATCGGAACCAAGAACGTCTTTTATCTTGTGTTCAACGAGTTCCTTGATGTAGGAACGGCCATCAGCAACGTACTGACGCGGGTCGAAGTGTTCCGGATGAGCCATGAAGTGCTCACGGATACCAGCCGTAAGAGCCAGACGCAGGTCAGAGTCGATGTTGATCTTGCAAACTGCGGATTTAGCAGCCTTGCGGAGCTGGTCTTCAGGAATACCAACAGCATCGTCCAGCTTGCCGCCGTTAGCGTTGATGATCTGAACGTACTTCGGAATAACGGAAGAAGCACCATGGAGAACGATCGGGAACTCAGGAATCTTCTTCTCGATTTCAGCGAGAATGTCGAAACGCAGTTCAGGCGGTACGAGAACGCCGTCAGCGTTGCGCGTGCACTGTTCCGGCTTGAACTTGAATGCGCCATGGGAAGTACCGATAGCGATAGCCAGAGAATCTACGCCAGTTTCTTTGACGAATTCTTCAACTTCTTCCGGCTGCGTGTAAGCTGCTTCATGAGCAGCAACCTTAACATCATCTTCGATACCAGCCAGTTTGCCGAGCTCAGCTTCTACGCAAACACCATGTTCATGTGCGTAAGCAACAACTTCCTGCGTACGTTTGATGTTCTCTTTGAAATCATAATGAGAACCATCGAACATTACGGAAGTGAAACCGTCATCGATGCAAGCTTTGCAGGTTTCGAAATCTGCGCCATGGTCGAGGTGCAGAGCAACAGGAATGTCGTTAACTTCCAGAGCAGCCTCAACGAGGTGACGGAGATACGGGCCCTTTGCATATTTGCGAGCACCAGCAGATGCCTGCAGGATAACCGGGGAGTTCAGCTCAGCAGCTGCTTCCGTGATACCCTGTACGATTTCCATGTTGTTGACGTTGAAAGCACCGATAGCGTAGCCGCCTTCGTAAGCTTTCTTGAACATTTCTTTAGTTCCAACTAATGGCATTTTTCATTACCCCCTAATGAATCTTGTTCAAATTTTTGGTTGAACCTTATTTATTATATCATAGAAAATACTTCTCGTGTATAGTTCAAGTGAAAAATTTTTCAAACAATAATAATCGGCTCGTATCGTTTAGAAATCTGCGGTAATACGAAGGAAATCCGCTGGCGTCGGGGCTGTAATGATCAGGTTTTCACCGGTCATGGGATGCCTGAAACTCAGGCGAAAGGCATGCAGGGCTTGCCGCTCAATATAATCCATATTGCCGCCATACAAATCATCGCCTAATAATGGGTGCCCAAGATGCGCCATATGAACGCGGATCTGATGGGTACGTCCGGTATCGAGTTCCAGCTCGATAAGGGATAGGCCATTGCCCTGCTTGATGGTGTGATAGTGTGTACGCGCCGGCTGCCCCTCCGGGGAAACCTTGCGCAGGATGATGCTGGGCAGAGCGCGGGCAATAGGGGCGTCAATAAGGCCGTCAGGCGGTGTTAAAGTGCCTTCGATAATGGCTTGATATTCCCGCTTGAAGTTTTTGCAGCCTTTGGGAGACAATTGATACTGTATCTGCGGCTCCTTGGCTATCAATAGCAGGCCGCTGGTGTCCCTGTCCAGACGATGAACGGGGTGGAAGGCGTGTGCTTCGCCGTTGGAAGCAAAGTAATGCATCAGGGCATTGCCTACCGTGCCACCGCTTTCCTTGGTAGTGGGATGCACCAGCTGGCCTGCAGGCTTGTTGATGACCAGCAGCCATTCATCTTCATAGCGGATATCCAGCGGTAAATCCTCAGGCGTAATATCCGTGGGACGCAGGATATCATAGGTAATGATATCACCTGTTTTGATGCTGGTTTGTGTGGCATTGCAGATAACGCCATTGACGGCGAAGGTGCCGGAATTTTTGATGCGTTTCCAAATGGTATTGGATATGCCTTGGTGAGCTTTCAAAAACGCCCTGACCGGCATAGGGGTCAGGGCGTCAAGCTTTACTTCGATGCGTGTCATTCTTTCGTAGGATCAGGATTATCGTCTGCTATAGGCTGATGCAGCTTGCCGATAAGCTGGAAGGACAGCGAGAGGATAATGGCAATCACTGTGGCGAGCGACATACCCTTGAGCGTAATGGTGCCCAGCGTAATGCTGGCGGTTGAAACACCAAGGCCAAGCACGATAGCGGTCAGCATCAGATTCAGCGGATTGTTGTAGTCGATATTGCTTTCTGCCAGTACGCGAATACCGGAAGCGGCGATTACGCCGAACAGCAGCAGGGATACACCGCCCATAACTGGGACAGGAATGCTCTGGATAAGGGCTGCCAGCTTGCCTAAGCAGGAAAGAATGATGGCAAAGACTGCTGCACCGCCGATAACCCAGGTGGAGAATACTTTGGTAATGGCCAGAACGCCGATGTTTTCCCCATAGGTGGTGTTCGGGGTAGAACCGAAGAAACCGGAGATGATGGTGGAGATACCATTGCCGAGGATGGAACGGTCAAGTCCCGGGTCTTTGGCAAGGTCAGCACCCACAATATTGCCGGTTACAATCAAATGGCCGACATGTTCAGCGATAACCACAAGTGCTGCCGGCAGGATAATCAGAATGGCATCCAGATTGAATTCCGGCGTATAGAAGGTGGGCAGGGCAAACCAGGGAGCAGCTTCCACACTGGCCAAGTCCACCAGACCACAGGCAGCGGCGATGAGATAACCACCTACAACACCCAGCAGGATAGGGATAATCGCCAAAAAGCCACGGCAGGCCACAGACGCAAAGACGGTAATAGCCAAGGTAGCAAGCGATACGAAAATCGTTGTGCTGTCACCTTTGCCCGTAAGGCCGGCCATATCGGCAGCTGTGGGCATGAGTTCCAGACCGATAACCGCCACGATAGCGCCCATGGAGGCAGGCGGGAACAGTACGTCAATCCAGTGCGTACCCACGGCCTTGATGATGAGGCCGACAAGGCAGAAGACAAGGCCAACGGCGATAAAGCCGCCGAGCGCAGCTTCATAGCTGTACTGACCCAGTACCAAAAATACCGGGGAGAGGAACGCAAAGCTGGAACCTAAGTAAGCGGGGATTTTTCCCTTGCACAGCGTCAGATACAGCAGGGTGCCGATGCCGTTGAACAGCAGTACCGTAGCCGGATTCACATGGAAGAGAATCGGTACCAGCACAGTAGAGCCAAACATGGCAAACAAATGCTGCAGGGACAGGGGAAGGGTTTCGAGCAGTGGCAGACGCTCACTGACACCGATAGTACGGTTTTGCAAGATGATACACTCCTTAAAAATAAATGAGTCTAAATAAACTTCTAATAATATAGCATAAAAAGGACTTATGTCCAATAACTGATTGCTCGCAATTGAAAATAAGGAATATGTATCATTTTTACGACAAAAAACCATATAAAATAGCTGGTTTGTAACATGAATTCGGAAATGTGTTTTTTAGCAATGAACAATTTTACATAAATTGACGAAAATTTATAGACAGATGGTTTTTTTTACGGTATAATATGTTACGATTAAGCACATAAAAGACGAAAAAAAGAACTGTCCATGCTGTGTGGAGCGGATTCTTATGTAAAAAGAAGTTTAGGGGGAGAGTCATGGCGCTTATTGTAAAGAAATTCGGTGGCAGCTCGGTGGCGACCACGGAAAAAATCATGAATATTGCCAAGCGGGTGCTGGGCGAGAAAAAGCCTGATGATAAAATCGTACTGGTGGTTTCGGCTATGGGCGATACTACGGATGATTTAATTGAGCTGGCACAGGGAATCAACAAAAATCCTTACCAATATACGCGAGAAATGGATATGCTCCTGACTACTGGTGAGCAGCAGTCTGCCTCCTTGATGGCGATGGCATTCAAGACATTGGGGCAGGAGGCAATCTCCCTGACCGGGCCGATGGCTGGCGTTAAGACCAATGATGTCTATACCAAGGGCCGCATTAAGGATATAAAGCCGGAACGCGTTCATCAGGAACTGGACGCAGGCAAAGTGGTTGTAATCACTGGCTTCCAGGGCGCCAATGACTTAGGGGATTATGTCACGCTGGGTCGCGGTGGCTCCGACACTTCTGCAGTGGCTATTGCCGGTGCCTTGAAGGCAGATTCCTGCGAAATCTTCACCGATGTGGATGGCGTTTATTCAGCTGACCCCCGTATCGTGCCGGGGGCGCGGAAGATGAATGAGATAACCTATCATGAAATGCTGGAAATGGCCCGTTTAGGTGCTGGCGTTATGCAGCCGCGCTCCGTAGAGATGGGCGAGTATTTCCACATTCCCATTCATGTGCGCTCGACTTTTACCACCGATACCGGTACGTTTATAAGGGAGGATTATACGATGGAAGATAAAGATTTTGTGATTCGGGGCGTTGCCCATGATGAAAAGGTAGCCAAGATTGCGGTATTGGGTATTCCCAATACGCCGGGCATTGCTCATGAGATTTTCTCTGCACTGGCCGATGCCAATATCGACGTGGATATGATCGTCCAGAGTATCCGCAATATTGAAAAGAACGTAACCGATATGGTATTTACCGTAGCTGCCGGTGACCTCTCTGAGGCGAAGAAGGTTGTGGACAGCGTAGCCGATAAGCTGAGTGCTGTAGCTGTACTGATTGAAGAAGATGTGGCCAAGGTTTCCATCGTTGGTGCAGGTATGCTCGGCAATCCGGGTACGGCTGCACGTATGTTCGGTGCCCTGTCCAATGCAGGCATCAACATCGATATTATCAGCACTTCGGAAATCAGTATTTCCTGCCTGGTAAGAGGTTCAAAACTCAAGGAAGCGGTTAACGCTATTCATAATGAGTTCTTTCCGGCGAAGTAAATGAAATACAGCCTTCCCTGCGGGGAAGGTTTTATTTTGTAGTCAATTTCATAAAAATATTGTATACATACACTTGTGTGGGTAGACAGGACAGACGGAAACAGTTATTATAGTACCTGTGAGACAAACTTAATGCTTAGTAAATGTTATGGAGTTAGAGGGGAGCGCTTGTTTATGACAATGGCAGCCAGCCATGCGGCAAATAAGAAGTTACGGGATGCGATTTTTGGAGCAGCAGCAGCCTGCAGCAAGGCGGCAGAAAAATACGGCCAGGATAAGGTGGTTAATGCCACCATTGGTATGATGATGAAAGATGATGGGAGCCTGGCGGTTCTGCCTACGGTAGAAAAAGTCTATCGCAGTCTGACGACAGAAGAACTGTTCCGTTATGCGCCCATTGCTGGTCTGCCGGCTTATCTTAAAGAAGTCGAAAAACTGGTATTTGCGGATAACCGTCCGGATGGTTATGTAGCTGCTTGTGCTACAGCTGGCGGCACTGGTGCAATCCACCATGCCATTGCCAACTATGCTGAGCAGGGAACAAAGGTTCTGACTTCGGATTGGTTTTGGGGGACATACAATGTAATCTGCAACGAGTGCGGCTGCAAATTGACGAATTTTGCGCTCTTCGATGAAGCCAATAATTTTAATATCGCCGGCTATGCCAATAAAGTGGCGGAGCTCTACAAGCAGCAGGACAGCCTGCTGGTTATCCTCAATACGCCTGCGCAGAATCCTACGGGTTTCAGCCTGACGGAAGACGATTGGGATCATGTGCTGGCACTGGCCAAGAAATATGCAGCACAGGGCAAGAAGATGAGCATTCTGGTGGATATTGCCTACATTGACTTTGCTGGAGAAAAGAACGAGACCCGCCGCTTTATGAAAAAGTTCAGCAATTTGCCGGAAAATGTGCTGGTGATGTTTGCTTTCTCCATGTCCAAGGGATACACGGCTTATGGTCAACGCACAGGTGCTTTGGTAGCGGTTTCCTCCAGCGAGCAGGTCATCACCGAATTCCAGGATATCAACAAGTACACGAGCCGGGCTACCTGGTCCAATATCAACCGTGCAGCGATGACCACGCTGGTGCGGATTCAGCAGGATGATACGCTGCGGGCCCAGTACGAAACGGAGCGGGAGAACTACTATCAGACCATTAAAAAGCGTGCTGAAGTCTTTATGACCGAAGCCAAGGCCTGCAATCTGCCGGCTCTGCCCTACAAAGGCGGTTTCTTCCTGGCGGTTCCTGCAGCTGACCCGCAGGCTGTATGCAACAAGCTCTACGATGATCTGATTTTTGCAGTACCGCTCAAAATGGGTGTGCGCGTGGCTGCCTGCTGCGTATCGGAAGAAAAGATGCACGGCGTAGCAGCGAAAGTTTTGAAAGCTATGCAGTCTGTAGAAAACTGGTAAAAGGATTTTTCCTGAAAAGGCTGTTCCTACTATTATCTAGAAGGGATAGCCTTTTTTCACGAATTTGAGAAAATTTGCGGTTGAACCGAGGGGCAAATGATGTTATAGTTAAATTGTGTGTATGTGATATTTCTTTCGGGAGGACGCAGAACAGTATGTTTAAATTCAAAAAAAAGGACAGCGAGTTCTTTGATTTGTTCGTAGACAGCGCCAATTATTTCTATAAAGGAGCGCTGATGATGGACGAGGTTATGCTGGATTACAGCAAGGCCACGGACAAGGTCAAGGAAATCATGGATTTGGAACACGAAGCCGATAGAATCAATGATGCAATTATCGACAAGCTTAACCTGACCTTTATCACCCCAATTGACCGTGAAGACATCTATGCACTGGCAAACGGCCTTGATGATGGCGTGGATTACCTGCAGGGCACGCTCCAGCGCATTGTGATGTATCGTACGGGCAAAGCCATGGGCGGTGCAGTCAAGCTGACCAAGCTTTTGATTGAAGCTACGGAAGAAATCATCCGTGCGTTCTCGCTCTTGAAGGACATTCGGAAGAATCAGGCACAGATTCTGGATGCAACGCATAAGATTGCCCAGCTTGAAAGCGAAGGGGACAGAGTCTATCGCCACGAAGTTGCTTACCTTTTCGACAAAGAAAAAGACCCCATTGAACTCATTAAATGGAAAGATATCCTGGAAAAACTGGAAGACACACTGGATCATTGCGAAAAACTGTCGGATATGATTCGGGGAGTGGTAATGAAGTATGCATGAGTTACAGCTTTTAATCTTTACGGTCATTGTGCTGGCTCTGCTCTTTGACTTCATTAATGGTTTCCATGATACGGCCAATGCTATTGCTACTGCTGTATCCACCAGAGCCATTCATCCCAGCTATGCCATCATAATGGCAGCGGGGCTGAACTTCATCGGAGCCATGTACAGTACCGGCGTAGCCAAGACCATCGGTGCCGATATCGTAAGTTCTGCACAAATGGTCGATGAGCATGTGCTGATTGCAGCGCTGGCCGGTTCGATTATCTGGAACATTCTGACCTGGTGGTTTGCGGTTCCTTCCAGCTCATCGCATGCGCTGGTCGGCGGGATTATCGGTGCGGTGATGGTCTCGGTTGGTGAACAGGGATTGAACTTCTGGGGAATTGGCAAAATTGTCCTGTCACTCATTGGTTCGCC
This sequence comes from Selenomonas ruminantium subsp. ruminantium ATCC 12561, assembly GCF_000424065.1. Taxonomy (GTDB): domain Bacteria; phylum Bacillota; class Negativicutes; order Selenomonadales; family Selenomonadaceae; genus Selenomonas_A; species Selenomonas_A ruminantium. The sequence continues at coordinate 19,794 of NZ_AUJE01000038.1, read as the reverse complement.
AATTATCGCTATTTGTACAGGCTGCATTGTAATGCTCATTCTGTTTCGGGTTTTTGGCGGTTTCAGCCCGTCGGCCATCAATCATAAGTTCAAGAAGATGCAGATTCTCTCGGCAGCTATGATGGCTTTCTCGCATGGTTCCAACGATGCGCAGAAATCCATGGGTATCATCACGCTGGCACTTTTGGCTGGTGGTTATATCGGAGAATTTGAAGTACCGACTTATGTCAAGGTACTCTGTGCTACGGCGATGGCTTTGGGTACGGCCATGGGCGGACGGCGGATCATCCGCACCATCGGCGGTAAGATTTTCAAATTGGAGCCGATTTCCGGCTTTGCTGCAGATTTGAATTCGTCCACGGTTATCTTTGGAGCAACGTTATTGCATCTGCCGGTCAGCACGACACATGTTGTGTCCGGCTCGATTATGGGCGTGGGTACAGCTAAGCGTGTCAATGCGGTACGTTGGGGCGTTGCACAACAGATGGTTATGGCCTGGGTGCTGACCATTCCCTGTACGGCTTTGATGGGCGCAATCTTTTACAAGATTGTATGTATGTTTATGTAAAAGCGAAATTTTCTAACAATTATATAGCCAAATTAGGACTTAAGTGTTACAATAGTAGTAATACTTAGGTCTTTTTTTATTAAATTTGTAAGGATGGGGTGATGGATATGGCAACAGTCGAATTAAGAGAACTGGCTGAGCTGGCACAAAAGGATTACGCCAGCGAGATTGTAGCAGGTTTGGTAAACAATGAAATTCGGGATTTGCAAAGTGAAATCGATGATGCAGCGGATATTTCCTTCATTGAACTGAACAGCGGGCGGGGATGGCGCATTTACCGCCGGACAGTGATGTTTGTGCTGTTTACGGCTGTTCATGAAATGTATCCATCTGCAGAAGTAGTGGCCCAGTTCAGTGCGAACAAGGGGATATTCTGTGAATTGCGTCATTTTGGCGGTGGAGTAAATGAAGATATTGTCTGTAATATCGAAAAACGAATGCGGGAACTCATAGCTGAGGATTTGCCCATTATCAAGATGAAAATGGAGCGGGAACAAGCTGTAAAAATCTTCAAGAACACGCGCCAAATCGAAAAAGCCAATTTGATTTCTTCTTTGAAAATGGAGAAGGTCAGTCTCTATCAGTGCGGTGAGTTTTATGATTATCTTTATGGCGTTATGCTGGGTCATACGGGCAGTTTGACGCAATTTGCGTTGGATGTAGAAGCAGGCGGGATTCTGTTGCGCATTCCGGATATGGACACGGGGGGAGCAGTGCGGGAACGTATACCACAGCCCAAGCTCAGCCAGATTCTTTCCGAATCCCGCCAATGGGCACATGCCCTGCAGTGCAATTTCGTGCCAGATTTGAATCGTATCAATCGTCATGGTGGAATAGGTGAGCTCATTCGGGTATCGGAGGCATTGCAGGAAAAGCGCATTGCCCAAATTGCTGACCATATTGCTGAGAAAAAGGGCTTCTTGCGCTTGATTCTCATTGCGGGGCCGTCTTCATCGGGGAAGACATCTTTTGCCCAGCGGCTCAGGGTGCAGCTGCGGGCCGCGCAGCTTATGCCGGTGTCCATTTCTCTGGATGATTACTTTGTCAATCGGGAGAATACGCCGCGCAAGCCCAATGGGGAATACGATTACGAATGTATTGAAGCTTTGGATGTCGATTTATTCAATGAGCATATGCTGGCCTTGCTGGCTTGTGAAGAAGTTGTCCTGCCGACATACAATTTTATTACGGGATGCCGGGAATGGAACGAGAATAAACGACTGACTGTGACAAGGGAACAGCCCATTATTGTAGAAGGGATTCATGGGCTCAATGAACGGTTAAGCGAATATGTGCCGCATAGCCGTAAGTACAAAATATATATTAGTGCGCTGACCCAGTTGAACATCGATGCCCACAACCGCATTTCCACTACAGATGCCCGTCTGATGAGGCGGTTGGTACGGGATTATCAGTTCCGGGGTTCTGGCGCATTGAAGACACTTAAAAAGTGGCCGGATGTACGGGAAGGGGAGGAAAAAAATATCTTTCCTTATCAGGAAGAAGCCGATGTGATGTTCAATTCAGCCCTTATCTATGAATTAGGGATTCTGAAGCATTATGCGGAGCCTCTTTTGCAGATGGTGCCCAGGGATATCCCTGAACGGGCAGAGGCCAAGCGGCTGCTGGATATCCTGCAATACTTCGATGATATAGCCGATGAAGATGATGTACCGAACAACTCGCTGCTTAGAGAATTTATCGGAAAATCCGTGTTCTTTAAATAAAAGCAGGTTTTTTATGATTTTTTTGTTGTTTTTTTAAAAAAACGTAAAAAAAGACTTGCATTTGCCTTCAACTTACGCTATACTATTATTCGTTGCCGGGATGTGGCACAGTTTGGTAGCGCGCTTCGTTCGGGACGAAGAGGCCGCAGGTTCGAATCCTGTCATCCCGACCATTAATAGCAAATGGCAATCCCCCGCTGAGGAAATCAGCGGGGGATTTTTGTATCTATGGATTTAGAACTTATCTTTGATTTTCTTGTCACCGATAAAGCGGATAAACATATCCGGGGCAATGATTTCATCATCGAGCTGAATCAGGGCTTTGTGCATATGGATGGAAACAAAGCGGCCGTCATGCTCGTTTTGGATTTCATCCGCGAACTGTTCTTCGTAATGTTCCTTGAAGGTTTCGGCGGTACTCTTGCTGGAGGATACGTTGAGGATACTGGAGTAAACATTTTCCTGGCCCTTGCCATACTCAAGCTTGAGAATGACATAGATGGTAATGTTTTTAATCATTTGTGAATCACACTCCCAATTATTCCCATTAACTTACGGCAGAATACATCATGGTGATTTATCGTCTTACTTCGACAGGGAGCGTGAATTTCCTTCCTTGAAAAAAATATATCGCATAATGTTATGCTGAGATAAATTTTGCGTATGGCGATGAAAGGTTTGTTTGGTTTACAATCGTTTACTGGTGGTGTATAATAGATTGTATGTTTGTAAGTATTCTATTTCAGAGGGGAGCAATATAAAACATGAGCAAAAAGATGAAAACCATGGACGGCAACCAGGCCGCCGCATACATCTCCTATGCTTTTACGGATGTTGCTGCAATCTATCCCATCACGCCGTCTTCGCCGATGGCTGAACATGTGGATGAAGATGCAGCCAAAGGCAAGACCAACCTCTTTGGTCAGAAGGTCCGCGTTATTGAATTGCAGTCAGAGGCTGGTGCCGCTGGTGCCGTACATGGTTCCTTGCAGGCTGGTGCCCTGACTACTACATATACGGCATCTCAGGGGTTCCTGCTGATGATTCCGAATCTCTACAAGGTAGCCGGCGAACTGCTGCCGGGCGTGTTCCACGTATCCGCTCGTGCTTTGGCCGCAAACTCCCTGAATATCTTCGGTGACCATCAGGATGTTATGGCTGCCCGCCAGACCGGCTGCGCTATGCTCTGCGAAGCCAGCGTGCAGGAAGTTATGGATCTGGCTGCTGTAGCACATCTCGTTGCGATCAAAGGCCGTGTACCGTTCATCAACTTCTTTGATGGTTTCCGTACCTCCCATGAAATCCAGAAAATCGAAGTCGTAGACTATGATGACCTGGGCAAGATCCTCGATTGGGAAGCTGTGAAAGAATTCCGCCGCCGTGCGCTGAATCCTGACCATCCGGTTATCCGCGGCACCGCACAGAATCCGGACGTATACTTCCAGGAACGCGAAGCCTCCAACAAGTACTATGAAGCTCTGCCGGAACTCGTCGAAGAAGCTATGGCTGATTTGGCCAAGATTACGGGCCGTGAACATCACCTGTTTGACTACTATGGTGCCAAGGATGCTGATCGCATCATCATTGCCATGGGTTCTGTCTGCCAGGCTGTGCAGGAAACGGTGGATTACCTCAACAAGCAGGGCGAAAAAGTCGGCCTGATGAGTGTACATCTCTATCGTCCGTTCTCCATCAAGCACTTCTTCCAGTTTATGCCGAAGACGGTCAAGAAGGTTGCTGTGCTTGACCATACGAAGGAGCCGGGTTCCCTGGGCGAACCGCTGTACCTCGATGTTAAGAGCGCTTTCTATGGTTCGGAAATGAGCCCCATCATCGTGGGCGGCCGTTTCGGTCTGGGCGGCAAGGACACGACGCCGGACCAGATTTTCGCTGTCTTTGAAGAACTCAAGAAAGACGCACCGAAAGACGGCTTCACCATCGGTATCGATGATGATGTAACCCATACGAGCCTTGCTCCGGTTATGAGCGATGTGAACCTGACGCCGGAAGGCACGACGGCCTGCAAGTTCTGGGGCCTCGGCTCTGACGGTACGGTTGGTGCCAACAAGAGCGCCATCAAGATCATCGGCGATAAGACGGATATGTATGCACAGGCTTACTTTGCCTATGACTCCAAGAAGTCCGGCGGTATCACGATGAGCCATCTGCGTTTCGGCAAGCAGCCTATCACGAGCCCGTACCTCATCAACAACGCAGACTTCATTTCCTGCTCCCAGCAGTCCTATGTCTACAAATACGACCTGCTGGCCGGCCTCAAGAAGGGCGGCAAGTTCCTGCTCAACACGGTTTGGTCGGATGCAGACCTCGACAAGCATCTGCCGGCTGCCATGAAGCGCTATATCGCCAAGAACGAAATCGAATTCTACACGGTTAACGCTGTGGATATCGCGAAAGAACTCGGCCTCGGCGGCCGCTTCAACATGGTTATGCAGTCTGCTTTCTTCAAGATTGCGGCCATCATTCCGCTCGAAACGGCAGTGGAATACCTCAAAGACGCAGTGGTTAAGTCCTACGGCAAGAAGGGCGAAAAAGTTGTCAACATGAACAACGGTGCCATCGACAAGGGCATCGAAGCCCTGCACAAGGTCGAAGTTCCGGCTGCCTGGGCTGATGCCGCAGACGAAGCGGTGGAAAAGAAAGATGCTCCGGCCTTCATCACCGAAATTCAGGAAGTCATGAACCGTCAGGAAGGCGACAAGCTGCCGGTTTCCAAGTTTACGGAAGACATGGTAGATGGTACGTTCCCGGTTGGCGGTGCTGCTTTCGAAAAACGCGGTACGGCTATCAATGTACCGGTTTGGAATACGGACAAGTGCATTGGCTGTAACCAGTGCTCCTATGTCTGCCCGCATGCTGCTATCCGTCCGGTACTCACGACGGAAGAAGAACTCAAGAATGCTCCGGAAGGCTTCCCGTCCAAACAGACGAAGGCCATCAAGGATTATCACTTCACGGTAGCTGTGTCCACCATGGACTGCCTGGGCTGTGGCAACTGCGCACAGGTCTGCCCGGTGAAGGCGCTCGATATGAAGCCGCTTGATGACAAACTCAAAGACGAGCAGAAGTTCTTCGACTATGGTGTAGATGCCAAGAAGGTTGCGCCGAAGAAGAACCCGATGAAGAAGACGACGGTTCTGGGTTCCCAGTTTGAACAGCCGCTCTTGGAATTCTCCGGTGCCTGCGCAGGCTGCGGTGAAACCCCGTACGCTAAACTTTTGACTCAGCTCTTCGGTGACCGTATGATGGTAGCCAATGCTACGGGCTGCTCCTCTATCTGGGGCGGCAGTGCTCCGGCTATGCCGTACACCAAGAACCACAAGGGTCATGGCCCGGCTTGGGCAAACTCCCTGTTCGAGGACAATGCTGAATTCGGTCTGGGCATGTTCCTAGGCACGAAATCCGTCCGTGATGCTTTGGCCGCTGATGCCAAGGCTGCTGTTGAGGCAGGCAAGGGCAGTGCAGATCTGCAGGCCGCACTCACCGAATGGGTGGACAATATGAACGAGGGCGAAGGCTCCCGTGAACGTGCTGAAGCGCTGACGGCACTCCTTGAAGCAGAAAAAGGCAGCGATGAACTGCTCAGCAAGCTCTACGACAACAAGGATTACTTCGTGAAGCGTTCCCAGTGGATTCTGGGCGGCGACGGCTGGGCTTACGATATCGGCTACGGCGGTCTTGACCATGTACTGGCTTCCGGCGAAGATGTCAACGTGCTCGTCTTCGATACCGAAGTATATTCCAACACGGGCGGTCAGGCTTCCAAGTCCACGCCGGCTGCAGCTATCGCCCAGTTCGCCGCTGCTGGTAAGAAGACGAAGAAGAAGGATCTCGGCATGATGGCTAAGTCCTACGGCTACGTCTATGTGGCACAGGTCGCTATGGGTGCTGACCACAACCAGCTCATGAAGGCCATCACCGAAGCTGAAGCTTATCATGGCCCGTCTCTGATTATCGCCTATGCACCGTGCATCAACCACGGTATCCGCAAGGGCATGGGCAACAGCCAGCTCGAAGCAAAACTGGCCGTGGAATGCGGCTATTGGGTCAACTACCGTTACAACCCGCAGCTCGTGGGCACGGACAAGAACCCGTTCAGCCTCGATTCCAAGGAACCGAACTTCGACAAGTTCCAGGAATTCCTGATGGGCGAAAACCGCTACATCAACCTCCAGCGCTCCTTCCCGGAAGCTGCAGAGGCACTCTTTGAAAAGACTCAGAACGATGCTAAGAGCCGTTATGAAGGCTACAAGGTACTCGCTGGCAAATAATATGCAGTAACCTACTGTGTATACGAAAAAAGTCCGTTGACAGAACATGTCAACGGACTTTTTTCATAAATAGCAGTTTATCGATGTTATTGCGAGATTGAATTATTTGTTACAGCTCAGTTTGGGCAGAGGTGGTAATACTTTTCGCCGTTGCACTAAATGACCCACAAGGAAATGTATGGGCTTTTTAGTTACCTGCGCCGGGCAAGACCGGCGGCGCGTATGTTCAGCTCAATTTCTAGAAACTGTCGTTTGTGGGCCAGTCCTCACTGCGTTCGGACAGTCGTTCCACAGCGAAAAGCATCACCACCTCCGCCCTAAGTGAATGTCCGTACAAACCGTCATTTTCGTAGTGATAAGCAGCAAGTACATCGATGTTCTTGTTACGGGAGCAACGAGTCCGTGGCAATGGGCTAATCCGTAACTTGGGGTGAACGGGGAGTGCTTTTTCTGTTAGGAGCGACTGCCTGAACGCAGTGAAGGCCGGCCCCTGTAGGAAGCAGCTAAGCAAATACGCTGAAAGCAGCGCCGTTGGCCTGCCCGGCGCGGGTAACTGGACAGCTATTTTTTCCGAAGGGGTCGTTTAGCGGGAAACAGAAAAAGTACTCCCCGTTCGCCCCTGACCACGTATGAACAGGATACCTTTACCACGAACTGAACTCCCGACAAACTGCAATTTAGATAAAAATACGTCTTATTCTTCTGTATAGATGATGTTGAACTTCAGCCCCTGGTTATAGTTGCCGAACCCGCGACCAAACAGGGTGCAGCCGCCAGTGTTTACGGCATCTGCTGGAGCAGCCAGGCGGAAGCGTAGTTCGCTTTCGTGGTCGAGGTTCAGCGAATGGATGTTCTGCGGCGAAATCATGCGGCCGTCCATATAGGTGCCGTGTTCGTTGATGCTCAGTAACTTTAACAGGCCGTACTGATTCCAGTTCGGGTCCCACCAGGAGGGGGTGAAGCGTCCGTGTACTTCGCCATAGTCGCCGGGGCTGGTCCAGGAGCCGATTTCCACATCGTTCAGGGAGAAAATCAGGTCACTGGGCCAGTTTTCGGCAATGCCGGGAGCTTCGGAGGAGACTTCAAAGGAAAGCTGCAGCTCTGTGAGCTTCTGTCCCTTTTGTAAGTAGTTGGGCAGGCGGTATTCGATAAAACCGATGCTGAACCAGAGAATGCCTGCGGCAAAACGGCGGGGGTCGTCGAAGTAAACCGGTTCATCCACCTTGCCAATGAGTTCCTGCTCTGTGGCAATGCCGCAGGTCGGGGTGATGGAACAGTTGCTGTACTGGCCGATGGGGATTTCGGTGGTGTAGATTTTTTGGGTCAGAATCTGACGGTGGAAGTCCAGCAGGAAGCGGTCTTCGGGGACAAAGCAGCCTTTGCGGGCTGTGCTGTCTTCGTCACTTTGCCCCAATTCGATAAGACCGGCTGTCGACAAAATCTTGATGTTCTGGGTAATGGCGGCACGGCTGACGGCGAAATGATCGGCCAGTTCCTTTAGGCCGATACTGGGATTTTGTGCCACATAGAGCAGGATATTCACCCGCATATCGGAGCTGAGCGCCTTGGCGAAGGTGGTCAGTTCATCTTTATCAAACAGTTCACGCATAATGTAACCTCTCAAATTAAGTATTTACTTAATCAGTATACCATAATGTGCGAATCAATGCGAATAAATCTTTGGGAACACGAAAAAGTAAAATTAATTAAGCAAAAGGCATTGACAAAACGATAATAAACGAGTATATTATAGGCATAGAAATTAATAAAGCAAATGGTTTATTAATTATCAGGATTAAGTAAATACTTAATTAAAAGGAGATGCTTGTTATGGAAAAGTCTTATCCCAATCCCTTGGTATTTCAGCGTGCAGACCCATGCATCTATCGGCACAGTGATGGTTATTATTATTTCACTGCTTCGGTGCCGGCTTATGACTGCATCGAAATCCGCCGCTCCAAAACCTTGGCGGGTTTGTCGGAAGCAGAAACCTTTGTCGCCTGGCAGCATCATAAGATGGGCGAAATGAGTTCGCTGATCTGGGCGCCGGAAATTCATTATCTTAAAGGGAAATGGTATATTTACTTTGCTGCAGCTCCAAATGACGAGGTAACGGGAGATACCTTCAATCATCGCATGTACGTCATTGAGAACAGCAACCCCAATCCGCTGACGCCGGAATGGGTGGAGAAGGGGCAGATAAAAACCGGGTGGGAATCTTTTTCTTTGGACGCTACTGTGTTCGAACATAAAAATCAGTTATACTATATTTGGGCGCAGGAAGATAAGGCCCTCAGCGAGAAATCCCATTCCAATCTCTACATTTCGGCCATGGAAAATCCGTGGACGCTCACCGGTGAGCCGGTACTCCTGACGCAGCCGGAATACGATTGGGAAAGAAAGATTTTCTGGGTAAACGAAGGCCCCAGCGTATTGGAAAAGAATGGCCACATTTTTCTGACTTATTCGGCTAGTGCGACGGATGAAAATTATTGCTTAGGCATGCTGGTCGCCGATTCCGATGCCGATATATTAGACCCAGCAGCCTGGCGGAAGATGGGCAAGCCGGTGTTCGGCACGTCCTATCAGCATCATGTATATGGACCGGGCCATAATTCCTTCACCGTTTCCGAGGATGGAAAGACGGATTTGCTGGTCTATCATGCCCGCAATTATACGGAAATAAAAGGCGACCCCCTGTATGACCCGAACCGTCATACCCGCGTGCAGCCGATTCATTGGCTCAAGGATGGCATGCCGGATTTCGGTGTTCCTGTAGAAGAAAACCGTTCCTTTACAGAATGGGAAGGAGTGCATTGTCATGCATAAGCTGTTCAATCGTGATTTCATGAATTACGGCGGCTTGTTCTATTTCTACTTTATGATCTGGGCGATTGTGCTGGCCTTCCTGCCCTTGTGGCTCAAGGATATCGCCGGACTCAATGAAGCCGAAGCCGGTTTTGTTTTTTCCTCCATGTCACTGATTGCCCTGTGCTATCATCCGTTCTTTGGCGTAATTCAGGATAAATTGCGCTATCGGAAAAATCTCTTTGCGGTAATTGCCATTGCCCTGCTGTTCATGGGGCCGTTCTTCAGTTACCTGTTTCAGGAGCTGTTAAGCTTCAATGTCTATGCAGGCGCTCTGTTGGGCAGCGGTTATCTGAGCTTGTGTTTCTTTGGCGGCGTTGGCGTTGTCGAATCCTATATCGAGAAGGTCAGCCGCAAGAATGGTTTTGAATATGGTCATGTGCGCTTGTTCGGTTCACTGGCTGGTGCTACGGCTACCTTTATCGGCGGTCTGCTCTATGTCAACAATCCGGACAGCATCTTCTGGTTCGGCAGCGGTTCGGCAGTGCTCTTGTGCATTCTCCTGTACCTTGCACGGGTGCGCGGTGAAGAGGGCGCGGAAGCCCAGCAGGAACAGGCAAAAGCAGCTGGCATCAACAAGAAGGACGTCATGCAGATTCTGCGGCTCAAGAGCTTCTGGGCTTTTGCTTTGATTATCGTCGGTACGGCTTCGATTTACGATGTTTTTGACCAGCAGTTCCCGAACTATTATGTTACGTTCTTTGGCACGAAGGAAGCAGGGATTGACACGTTCAGCAAACTTTGTGCTACGCAGACGGCTTTGGAAGCTGTGCTGATGGTTTTTGCTCCGGCACTGGTCAACAAGATTGGGGCCAAGCGCGGTCTGCTGCTGTTTGGTTTGTTGACCTTTGTCCGGATTGCGGGCAGTGCGGTATTTACTACGCCAATGGCGCTGTCGGCCTTCCGCCTGATTGCCGCTTTTGAAATGCCGCTGATGCTGGTATCGGTCATGAAGTACATCGCGTCGGTATTCGATGTACGCCTGTCGGCAACGGTCTATCTCTTAGGCTTTAACCTTGCCAAGCAGGGCGCAGTCGTGATTTTCTCGTCCATCGCCGGCGGCATGTATGCGACGATGGGTTTCCAGAGCACCTATATGTTCTTGGCGGTAAGTGTGCTCGTTATCACGTTGATCAGCGTATTCACGTTAAAAAACGATAAAGCCAAAAAGGAAGAACTCGTACCGGTAACGAACCGGTAAAGAATGAATAAAGATAAATAAGAATTAAATCCCCTTGACACATACCCCCTACAGGTATATCATTTATACCTGTAGGGGGTATATTTTTACTGTGTATGGAGGCTTTTATGGAACAAACTGCTGAAGGCTGCTGCTGTGGTGCAGTGAAGCATAAGCATCGCGATAAGGATGGCAAGGAATACAAGAAGCTGATATCCCGGCTCAACCGCATTGAAGGGCAGGTGCGGGGCATCCGCCGGATGGTGGAGGATGACCGTTACTGTGTGGATATCATGACGCAGGTCAGTGCCATTCAGGCAGCGTTAGGAGCATTTAACAAGGAACTCTTGTCCGAGCATATCAAAAGCTGTGTAGTTCACGACATTCGTGAGGGCGATGACGCCGTAGTGGATGAATTGGTCACGCTTTTATCGAAGATGGTGCGTTGATTGCCTGAGACAAGATAAGCAAAGTGAGGTGATGATATGGCGCTAAAGAAAGATCGGTTTGCCGTTACCGGCATGACCTGTTCGGCATGTTCGGCCCGCGTGGAAAAAGCCGTAACGGCGCTTGCGGGCACGGAAAAGGTCAGCGTCAATCTGCTGACAAACTCGATGCAGCTTTCCTATGATGAAGGCAAGCTGACGCCGGCCCAAATCATTGCGGCGGTGGAGCAGGCAGGCTATGGCGCTAGTCTGCAGGGAGAGAAGTCTGCGAAAGCGGCGGAGCCTGGTGAGGACTCGCTGGCAAAAGAAGCAGAGAATATGCGAAAGCGGCTGATTTGGTCGGCAGCCTTTCTACTGCCGCTTATGTATATTGCCATGCATAATATGATTTATGCATGGTCAGGTCTGCCGGTGCCGGATGTTATGCAGATGCTTTTTGACGGCCCGGAAAATGCTGTTACGTTTACCTTTGCCCAGTTCTTGCTGCTTTTGCCGATTATGTATCTAAATCGGAAATATTACATCAATGGATTCCGTAATCTCCTGCAGGGAGCGCCCAATATGGACAGCCTTGTGGGCATGGGCTCGATGGCGGCGGCGGTTTTTGGTGCTTTTGCCCTGTTCCGCATGAGTTGGGGGCTGGGGCATGGCGATTTGGCTTTGGTGGCAGAATACAGCCGCAATCTCTATTTTGAGTCTGCGGGCATGATTGTCACCTTGATTACCGTCGGCAAATACCTGGAAGCCAAGGCCAAGGGCAAGACTGGGGCGGCGCTGAAAAAACTTATGGAACTTGCGCCCCAGCAGGCCAGGGTACTGCGGGCGGGGGAAGAAATCTCTATCCCCGCCGAGGAACTCAGCATAGGCGATGAGATTATCGTGCGCCCCGGTGAGCGTATTCCCGCCGATGGCGTGGTGATTTCCGGGCAGACCAGCATAGACGAATCGGCGCTTACCGGCGAGAGCCTGCCGGTCTTTAAGCAGGCCGGTGATAAGGTGACTTCGGCAACGCTGAATAAGGCGGGGGCTATCCACTTTCGCGCGGAAAAGGTTGGTGCCGATACGGCCATCAGCCAGATTATCCGGCTGGTGGATGAAGCTAGTGCCAGCAAGGCGCCGATAGCAAGGATGGCTGATAAGCTTGCCGGGGTATTTGTGCCGGTGGTTATCGGTATTGCCTTGCTTGCGGGCGGCACATGGCTGGCAATGGGTGCGAGCGTGGAATTTGCTTTTTCCATTGCCATATCCATTCTGGTTATCTCCTGTCCCTGTGCGCTGGGGCTGGCTACGCCCGTAGCCATTATGGTCGGAACCGGCAAGGGGGCGGAAAACGGCATCCTCATTAAGTCCGGCGAAGCTCTGGAAATCGCACAGGCAGTGGATACCGTGGTCATGGATAAAACCGGTACGATTACCGCGGGCAAGCCCGTGGTTACGGATGTACTGCCGCTAACGCTTGTGGAAGCGGATTTGCTGGCGCTGGCCGCTGGTTTGGAGAAGATGAGCGAACATCCGCTGGCCGATGCAGTACTGGCCTATGCGCAGGAAAAGAAAATCTCGCCGGTGCAGGTCGATGGTTTCCAAGCCGTTATCGGACGGGGCCTGCAGGGGCAGGTGAAGGGCTCGGTCTGCCTTGCCGGCAATGAAGCGTTTCTGGAAACGCAGGGCATAGCGGTGGCAAAATACCGCAAGGATTTGGTACGGCTGGCCGATGAGGGCAAGACACCGCTGCTCTTTGCGCAGGACGGACAGCTTGCCGGGATTATCGCCGTGGCCGATCAGGAAAAAGAATCCAGCCTGGCGGCGATTCAGGCGTTTTCGGCGATGGGGCTGGATGTCATTATGCTGACCGGCGATAATGAGCGCACAGCCGAAGCCGTGCGCCGTCGTCTGGGGCTGACGAAAGCCATTGCCGGTGTTTTGCCTGCCAGGAAGGCAGAGCATATTGCCGAGCTGCAGGCACAGGGCCATAAGGTGGCCATGATTGGCGATGGCATTAACGATGCGCCGGCGCTGGTGCAGGCGGATTTGGGCATGGCGATTGGTGCCGGCACGGATGTGGCCATGGAAAGCGCCGATGCGGTGCTCGTGCGCAGCAATCTTATGGACGCCGTAAGTGCGATAAAATTATCCAAAGCCGTATTGCGCAATATCAAGGAAAATCTATTTTGGGCCTTTATTTACAACATTATTGGCATACCGCTGGCGGCAGGGCTTTTGTACCCCGCCTTTGGCATCAAACTGTCGCCGATGATTGGCGCGGCAGCCATGAGTTTATCCAGTGTATGTGTGGTCATGAATGCCCTGCGGCTGCGTGCGTTCAAGCCGGAACAGGCGGCCATGACTGCTAAGGATATCCATCAACAGGAAGGACAGCTATCTGTCGGAAAGGAAGAAATTACAATGCAAACAGAACTCAAAATCGAAGGTATGATGTGTGCACACTGCCAGAAACACGTTAACGATGCGCTTTCTAAAATGGACGGCGTTACGGCTGTAGAAGTAAATCTTGAAGCCGGCACCGCAAAAGTGACTGCCGAGCGGGAAATCCCGCAGACGGAGTTTGCGCAGGTCATCACCGAAGCCGGCTATGAATTAGTGGGCTAAACTTTTTACCATAGCGAGGCAAATGACGTTGTTTGCAACCGTCATTTGCCTCGTTTCTTTTTTAGCGGTAAAATAGATGGGGGATGAAAATAAAGGGAAGAAAAGGGGATTTTGCAGTGATTGATGAACATGAATGGAAATATGTTTTGCAGGCTGCTACGGATGGCACATTTTCTGCGGCAGCGAAAAAACTCTTTGTGTCGCAGCCGTCGCTTTCTCAGTCGATTAAGAAGATTGAAGGAGAAATCGGTATGCCGCTCTTTGACCGCAGCCAGACGCCTTTGCAGCTCACAGCGGCGGGCGAAATCTATGTGCGCAAGGCTAGGGAAATGCAGCGGATTTATCATGAACTCGTGCAGGAGACGGCCGACCTTACGGGGATGAAATCGGGAACGCTGATTATCGGCAGCTCCCGCACGCGGTCAACCTGCTATCTGACCCAGCCCATTATCGAATTTCACCGCCGTTATCCGGGCATCCGGCTCATGGTAAAAGAACACAGTGTTTATGAGTTGAAGCAGGTAGTGGCCGAGGGCGCTGTGGATTTTGCGCTGATTTACGAGCCCATGGAGAATAATTTTGAGCGCATTCCTTTGCTGACGGAAAAGACGCTGCTGGCCCTGCCGGCAACGCATCCCTTTGCGCAAGGATACAACCATATACCGGGAACGCCTTATCCTCAAATGTCTTTTGCGCGCATGCATGGGCAGCCCTTTATCTGCCTGCAGGAAAGCCGGCGGATGTCGCGGATTTTTAGTGACTTGTGCGTGGAGACACAGTGCCGTCCGGATGTGGTCTTTGAGGCCAACAGCATCGTGGACGCCGCGGAACTCTGCGCAGCCGGCATGGGCGCAACGCTCGTCACCGATATGGTGGTGCATAAGGGCCGTTGGTCGGAGCCGCCCTGTTTCTTCCAGCTGGAGGAACAGGTGGATGACCGTCAGCTCGTAGCGGCCTATGGCAAGAACAAGCATCTATCCCAGGCGGCACGAAAATTTATCGAGCTTTTGCAGGGAGAATAAAATTTTTGGCGAATGAAAGCAGTAAGCGAGAAGTTGTCTGACTTTTGGCTTACTGCTTTTTGTATATGGCGCATGAACAGCAACAGGCGTTGAAACAATTCAAATTCTGACAAAACCGTATTGGATTTTTCAATAGCAGCTATAAGGATTATGTATTTTCCTTATAGCTGCTATTTATATATAATAGGTTTAATTAATGTCTTGCTTTTTGAGATTTGAGAAAGCCTAGTGTTTTATTAGGAGGAAATGCAATATGGCAACGGAAATTTCGCGCCGCACATTTATCAAGGGGGCGGCAGCGGCCGGTGTTGTGCTGGCAGCCGGCACGTATTTTGCCTGGGATGGGAAAAATATTCCGGAAAAGGTAAAAACAGGGGATGTAACCTATGATGTTCTGGTCATCGGCAGTGGCGGCGCTGGTATGCGGGCGGCGCTCGCGGCAGCAGAACGCAAGGAGCTCAAGGTGGCCGTGATGACGAAGCTGGTTCCGACCCGCTCCGCATCGACGATGGCTCAGGGCGGCATGAATGGTGTTACGGGTGTGAGCGACCCCACGGACACCGTCGAATCCCATGTCTTTGATACCATCAAGGGCGGCGACTATCTCTGCGACCAGGATGCGGTGGAATACTTCGCCGAACGCGCAGGCGAGAACATCTATGAACTCGATTATATGGGCTATCCTTTTAACCGCCAGAAGGATGGTGCCTTCCATCAGCGCAAGATGGGCGGTCACAGCCATCCGCGTGCTTCCTACTTTGAAGACCGCGCTGGTCATGCCATGGTGCATACGCTCTTTGAGCAGTGCCTGGAAAATGACATCGACTTTATTTCCGAATGCCAGATGCTTGAAATCAGCATGGACGGCGACAAACTCAACGGCGTAATCGCCATGGATATGCGCACGGGCAATTTGCTGGGGGTTCCGGCTAAATCCGTCATCATCGCTACCGGCGGTTATGGCCGCGTATACTGGGTGCGTACATCCAATCCGTACAGCTCCACGGGTGATGGCATTGTCGCTGGCATGAACGTGGGCATTCCCTTCAAAGACCCGGAAATGGTGCAGTTCCATCCCACGGGCCTGTCGGCTAACGGCGTACTGCTCTCCGAGTCCAGCCGTGCCGAAGGTGCGCTGCTCATCAACAAGAACGGCGAGCGCTTTATGAGCAAATACGCGCCGGAGAGAATGGAACTGGCAACCCGCGATATCGTAGCGCGTGCTATCGCTACGGAAATCGAGCAGGGCCGCGGCGTTGGCGAAGGCATCCATGCCGGTGTCTATATGGACTTCACCAAGATTCCGGCTGAACGCATCCATGAGCGTCTCGGTCAGGTATATGACCTCTCCCGCCGTTTTGCGGGTGTCGATATCACCAAAGAACCCGTACCCATTGCGCCGACCTGCCATTATTCCATGGGCGGTCTGGAGATGGCAGACTTCCATACGGGCGAAAGCCGCGTAAAGGGCGTTTATGTAGCTGGTGAATGCAGCTGCGTATCCGTACATGGTGCCAACCGCTTGGGCGCAAACTCCCTGTCGGAAGTGTTGGTCTTTGGCCATACCGCCGGTGATGGTGCTGCTGAATTTGCCAAAGCCAACTCCTATGTGGGCAGTCAGGATTCCTTGGCCAAAGCCTGCGACAAGTGGAAAGAGACTTTTGACAAGGCAACGACCCGCGGCCGGGAAGGCAACAAGAGCGTGCCGGAAATCCGCGATGCCATGATTAATACCATGTGGTACAAGGCTGGCGTATTCCGCGACGAAGCGCAGCTCACCCAGGCCAGCGCTGAACTCGATGCCCTGGATAAAGAATACGAACATTGCTATGTCGGCGATAATTCTCATGTCTATAACACCGCTTTCGAGCAGTATGTAGAGCTGGGCAACCTCCTGCAGATTTCCCATGCGATTGTGCAGGGTGCACTGGCCCGCAAGGAAAGCCGCGGCGGTCATTCCCGCAGAGACTTCCCGAAACGTGATGATGCGAACTTCCTCAAACACACCTTGATTTTCAAGGACAAGGAAACCGGCAAATACCGTGCCGAGTATAAAGATGTCGTAATCACGAAATACCAGCCGAAAGAAAGGAAGTATTGATTATGGATGTGAAACTGAGAATCCATCGCTTCGTCGAAGGCAAAAAATGGGTACAGGATTATACCGTGACTTTGAGAACCGGCATGACGGTTTTGGAAGCCCTGATTGAAATCAAGGAAAAACAGGACCCGACGCTTTCCTTTACCTGCTCCTGCCGTTCGAGCATCTGCGGCGCCTGCTCGGTCCGCGTCAACGGCAATGCCGAACTGGCCTGCGAAATGCTCGTGGAAAACCTGGTGAAGCGTTACGATACCAACTTACTGACTATTGAACCGCTGGGCAACTTCAAGGTTATCCGCGACCTCGTGGTGGACTGGGACCCGAAATACGCCCGCATCAAGAAGATTAAGCCCGTGGTACAGCCCAAGGACGAATTCTCCAAGGAAAAAGGTTGCAAGCAGTCCCCGGAGGACTTCAACAAATACAAGAAATACGCCGGCTGCATTCTCTGCGGCTCCTGCGTATCTGAATGCAATAAAAATACGCTGAATCAGGCAGACTTCCTGGACCCGTTTGTGTTCGTCAAGGCCGAAAAACTCGTGGCCGACAGCCGCGATAAGAGCCCTGAAGAACACCTCAAAGCAGTGGTGGAGGCCGGACTCTGGCGCTGCTTCAACTGTCAGGAATGCACGGCCAAATGTCCGAAGGGGCTTGACCCGGCTGGTGCGATTGAAAAACTCAAGGAAGCAACCTTTGCCAAGAAGCTGGATGATAACGTTGGCGCCCGTCATGCGAAAGCTATCTATGACGATATCAGCGAATCTGGTACGCTCGATGAATCCAAGCTCAACATCAAGTCCGAAGGCTTCCTGATGGCCGGTCTGCGTGCCCCGATGGCCCTGCGCCTCATGCGGGTAGGCAAGATGAATCCGCTCGATACGCATAAGGTGAATCCGGAAATCGAAACCATCCGCAAGATTGTGAAGAATGCCGAAGCGGCAGCGAAGGAGGAATGATTATGAAATACGCATTATTTCCGGGCTGCGTGCTGGAAGGTGCAGCAGCTGAAGCCTACACTTCGCTGAAAAAAGTCTGCGATAAATTAGGCATTGAAATCGAAGAAATCCCCAACTGGACCTGCTGCGGCGCATCCCATGCACAGGGCGTCAATGACTTTGCGGCACTTGTGATTAACGCCCGCAACATCTCCATTGCGGAACATATGGGATTGGATATCATGACGGTCTGCAACACCTGCACCCTGCAGCTGCGTACTGCCAAAGCCCGTCTCGATAAAGACGCCAAACTCAAGGAGAAGGTTAACAAGGTGCTTAAAGAATCCGGCCATCCTTATGAGTATAAAGGCACGAGTCAGGTGACGCACTTCCTTTGGATTTTGGATGAACATCCGGAACTTTTGGACGGCAAGATCGTCAACCCGCTGACGGGCGTAAAGATTGCCGGTTACTATGGCTGCCATATCCTGCGCCCGCAGGAAGTCATGAACCACGGCGACGGCAAACATCCCGAATACCTGGAACGTCTGATTCGCAAACTCGGCGCAGAAGCGGTCTGGTTCGATGCCAGCCGTAAATGCTGCGGATTCCATGCCCAGCTGGCCGCCGAGCACGATGTACTGACCGTTACCGGCCAGATTGTGGACAGCGCAGGCCGTGCCGGTGCTATGGCCATTGCTACGCCCTGCCCGCTCTGCCAGATGCAGCTGGATATGTACGAACCGGAAGGCCGTGAAGCCGTACATTCCCATGCAGAAGTTCCCATCCTGCACCTGCAGCAGCTCGTAGGCTTTGCCCTCGGCATGAGCAAGGAAGATATGGGCTTTAACCGCCACGTATCGGCACAGGAAAAACTGAAAATCGGCTGATTGAAATTTATATTAGCATAATAGAAGCCCTGACAGGCATTGCACCTGTCAGGGCTTTTTTGTTGTGTAAAAATAATTGGATACAGTCAAAGAGTCTCAAAAAGTGTACTTTTTGAGACTCTTGGATTTACAAATTACATTATAGCAAAGGCATTCTGCAATGTCCAATTTTTTTCTAATTTTTTTATTTTGCAGGGACTTTTTGAGACTTTTAGGTTTTGAAATGACATTTTTTGCAATATTTTACTACAGTCTCATAAAGTACACTTTTTGAGACTGTAGTTTTGAGACTTATGCGATTGCAAATATGCATATAAAAAATAATAGGGGTGATTACGAAATGTTCGAGGTCAAACAGACCGAGGAAATGCTCAATAAGACGTTCCGGCTGCCAGCCAGCCTGTTGGACGAGCTGGCAAGGATTGCCGAGCATGAAAAAGTGTCTGTGAACAATCTGGTACGGCAGTGCTGTGAGTACGCCTTATCCAACATGAAATCGGAAAAATAAAAGCAAGAAAGGAAACACATGACATTGACCATGCAAAAGCGTAATAACGGTATACGTCAAAGGCTGCGTCCATACCTTGCACCTATAATTTTTATGAGTGCGGACTATCTTGCAGTGATACTGACCGGATTGATTTCAACGGGAATATATGACTTGGAAATTGACCCAAGCTATATCTATCTGTGGCTGCCTGTGATATTTTTGATTTTTTTAGCACAGGCCAAAGCTTATACGACTATGCAGCCCATTATCTATACCGTCAGAAATATTTTCTATGCAGGCACATACGGACTTATCGCTTATATCGTTGCCTTGTACTTCTTCACGGACTGGATGGCAGCACGTTCCTTCTTTGTTGTATTCTGGCTGGTTTTACTGATAACACTCTACATCGAGCGGCTGCTGATCAGTCTGTGGCTGAAACACAGCCATCATCTGTATGAAGATGTGATTTTCGTAGGCGCTGGCAAGACGGCAGAACGGGCGTTGCATTACTTTCAGGATGATTTGGGGTATCGGTACCACGTCATTGGTTTCCTGGACGATAATCCGATTTCCGACAAAATCCCAGACAAATACAAGCTGCTGGGAAAAATCAGCGAAGCAGAGAAAGTCGTGGAAAACAGCCATGTACAGAACGTAATCATCACGGC
>NZ_AUJE01000037.1 GCF_000424065.1 Selenomonas ruminantium subsp. ruminantium ATCC 12561 | reverse complement strand
GGGATTAAGTACATAGAGCAGGAAGAATCCTATACTTCAAAGGCAAGCTGCCTTGACCTGGACGATATTCCTGTCTACAATGCCGAAAATCCGTATACTGGTATATTCAGTGGCAAGCGTGTCCAGCGTGGACTGTATCGGTTTGCCGATGGCAGAACTGCAAATGCCGATGTCAACGGGGCGGCAAACATACTTCGCAAAAGTAAGCAGAACTTCGATTTCGAAGAACTGTGTAGAGGGCTTTTGGACAGCCCATTGAGAATAAGGGTATCCTGACAGCTAACTCCTTTGGGATATGTCTGTCGGGCGTTAGTCCGTGTATCAAACTTCTCAAGAATTCCCCACTTCTATAAGTGGGGGAGGTTCAACGTGACTTAGACAGGATTGTCAGTTGTTACGAAATCTATACACAATTCCTACGCTTAAGGTTTGTTATAATGTACTTTGCGCATGTTGACTGGGTGCTTATTTTTACGGCTTGCTGCCGGGAAATCGCTTAGCGGATTTCCGGCAGCAGGCCTAATTTTTTCTTCGTTTTGGAGAGGGTCTTGCGGGCGATGTACTCGGCTTTGTCGGCGCCTTCCTTCATGAGGACTTCGAGGGCTTTTCTATCGGCCATAAGTTCCTTGTATTTTTCGCGGATGGGCTTTAATTCATCGGCTACGGTCTGGCCGACAACGGTCTTGAAGTCGCCATAGCCCTTGCCGTCGAATTCGGCTTCGATTTCCTCCATGGTTTTTCCGGTGATGGCCGAATAGATGGTCATGAGGTTGCTGACGCCAGGCTTGTCCTCGCGGAAGCATACCTTGGCTTCGCTGTCGGTGACAGCGCTCTTGAATTTCTTGAGAATGACATTTTCTTCATCGAGAATGGAAATCGTGGCTTTGGGATTGGTGTCGGACTTGCTCATCTTGCTGGTGGGGTCCTGCAGGCTCATGACGCGGGCACCGGCTTTTGGGAAGTAGCCTTCCGGCAGCTTGAAGATTTCGCCGTAGTTATGGTTGATGCGGGTGGCAATATCACGGGTGAATTCCAAATGCTGGGTCTGGTCAGCGCCTACGGGGACATAGTCGGCCTGATACAGCAGGATGTCGCCGGCCATCAGTGCCGGATAGGTAAAGAGACCGGCGTTGATGTTTTCCGGATGTTTGCTGGATTTATCCTTGAACTGGGTCATGCGGCTGAGTTCACCGAACTGGGCGCAGCAGCTCATGAGCCAGCCCATTTCCGCATGGCTGCGGACATGGCTCTGGACGAAAACCAGGCTCTTTTGCGGGTCAATGCCGCAGGCCAGCAGCAGGGCAAAGGCTTCGAGGGTCTGCTTTTTACGCTGGGACGGGTCGATGTGAATCGTCAGGGAGTGCAGGTCGGCGATAAAGTAGTAGCAGTTGTAGTCCTCCTGCATTTTCTGCCAGTTCTTCACCGCGCCCAGATAGTTGCCCAGGGTAAAGGTGCCTGTGGGCTGAATGCCCGAGAGAATGATTTTTTTGTTTTCCATATGCGTTTGCTCCTTTTGGCCTGTCAGGAACCAAAAAGTCCCCGACAGAAAATAGTTTCTGTCAGGGACGAAATTCTCGCGGTGCCACCCTGTTTCATGGCTGTGCCATGCCCTTAACGAGGTACGAACATACCTCTGACAACTGACGTATGTCTTACGTCGCAGCCTACTGATATGCCTAATGGTAATGTTCGGTGCGCCCTCAGCGGCCCATGCAGCAGTCTGTGTTCTATCCGGTTTTCAGCATCCCGGACTCTCTGGGAGAGCATAACGGCTGTTTTTTCCGCTTCAACGGTTTTCTATAAAATACGAGAAAATAATAGCACGCAGAAAAGGCTTTGTCAAGGCAGAATAGGACAAAGTCTATTTGCGTTAAAGCGATATTCTGTTAAGATAAATAAGTGTGGTCATTTTTTTTATGTTGTTGAAAAAATTTTCAAAACGTGAAAACACGCGGAAACAATTTTGCCTTATACTGTAACCATAGCAGGGGAGAGCTGGTTGATGAGCTCTCGAAGTTCAAAGAAAGAAAGGGAATCATCATGGAAAAACTGATCAAGATGGTAGAGACCTTGAAACCGATGTTTGAAAAGGTTTCCAACAACATCTACCTGCGGGCTATCCGGGATGGCTTTGTAAGCTGCATACCGGTAATCCTGTTTTCGTCCTTATTCATTCTGGTGGCCTGTGTGCCGGAGATCTTCGACTACAAGTGGCCGGAATCCATCAGCAGCGTGCTTTGGCAGGCTTATAACTACAGCATGGGTATGCTGGGCATTCTCATGGTGGCAACCATTGCCAAAAGCCTGACGGACAGCATTAATACGAAGATGCCGAAACTCCGGCAGATTAATGATGTCTCGGTCATGATCGTATCCATTATCTGCTTGCTCTTGTTGGCGGTAGCTCCTGTGGAGGGGGGCATTTCCACGGAGTTCATGGGAACGAAGGGGCTCTTATCCGCTTTTGTGGTAGCGTTTACGGTGCCAAACATTTACAAATTCTTCGTAAAGCGCAATATCACCATCAAGCTGCCCGATGAAGTTCCCCATTATATTGCACAGACTTTTGCTGACCTTATCCCCTTGTCGGTAGCCGTACTGGTTTACTGGATTTTTGGTATCGTCTTTAAGGAAACTACGGGCATGATGTTTGGTGCCTGGGTACTGGAAGTGTTCAAGCCGCTCTTTGTGGCAGCAGATGGTTATATCGGTGTTGCCATCATCTATGGAGCTATGGCGATGTTCTGGTTCATGGGTATTCATGGCCCGTCTATCGTAGAACCGGCAGTAACGGCAATTTATATTGCCAATATCGAAGCGAATCTGCAAATCGTAAGCAACGGCGGTCACGCAGTGAATATCCTTACGCATCCGACCTCGTATTTTGTCGCAACCATTGGCGGCACGGGCGCAACGCTGATGTTCTGTGCGATGTGTGCGTTTATCGCCAAATCCAAACAGCTTAGAGCTGTTGGACGGGCTTCCATTATTCCGGTTACCTTTGCCGTGAACGAACCGATTCTGTTTGGTGCGCCCATCGTTTTGAATCCGGTACTGTTCTTCCCCTTTATCCTGGCACCGATTTTCAATGTATGGATTTTCAAGTTTTTTGTTGATACACTGGGCATGAACTCCTTTACCTATATTCTGCCCTGGACAACTCCGGCCCCCATCGGTCTCATCATCGGTACGGGCTTTGCTAAATTAGCCTTTGTACTGGCTCCCTTGCTCCTCCTGGTAGATGCCGTGCTTTATTATCCGTTCTTCCGGGTTTATGATGCCCAGCTGGTGGAGAAGGAAAAAGCCGGTATTGAGACAGAGGAGGAGACGGTTACAGAAGCAGTGGAAAATGTCGGCGCTCCGGCCGTAGCTGCAGCTGAGCTGCCACAGGAAGAAAAGCGGGTACTGGTACTCTGCGCATCCGGTGCAACCAGTTCCATGCTGGCCAAGGCAATCACTAAAGGCGCGGAAGAGCGTCATGCTCCGGTGGAATCCATTGCTATGGCTTACGGTCAGCATAAAGATATTATCACGGATTTTGACCTTGTCGTGTTAGCACCGCAGATGGCATCTATGTATGATGAGCTGAAGACGGACTGCGAAGCCAAAGGGGTCAAGAGTGCAACGACCAGCGGCCGGGAATATGTAGGGCTTACCCGTGACCCGGAAAAGGCTCTGGATTTTGCCCTCGCGTTGATGGCACATTAATTTAAGTAGGAATAAACTCCTGCTGCCAACTGATACGGTAACAGTGGCAGCAGGAGTATTTTTATACCCCAAAAATGTGAAAACCTTTCCAAAAGGTGAAAACAAAGGGCGAGGGCATTTTCTTATAATGAAATCAAGGTTTTAAGCTGAATAAAAAGAGGAGCGATAAAAATGAAATTACACAATACCAATGATATGTTGCGGGATGCCCAAAAGAAACATTATGCGGTGCCGGCCTTCAATATTCACAATCTGGAAACATTTCAGGTGGTAGTCGATACGGCCAGTGAAATGCATTCGCCGGTAATTATTGCCGCTACGCCATCTACGGTACGTTATGCGGATAAAGATTATCTGGTGGCGCTTACGGAAACGGCTATGGAAAAGTATGATGTGCCAATGTCTTTCCATTTGGATCATCATGAGAATGTGGCGGAAATTGAACATACGGTAGCCGCCGGCTGCCGCAGCGTCATGATTGATGCCTCTCGCCTGCCTTATGATGAAAATGTGGCGAAGGTTAAGGAAGTGGTGGCGTTTGCTCATACCTGCGGTGCTTCCGTGGAAGCCGAACTGGGGAAACTGGTTGGACAGGAGGATGACCTGGTGGTGGAAGATGCAGACAGCGCCTATACCAATCCTGATGATGCGGTGCGTTATGTAGAAGATACCGGGATTGACAGTCTGGCTGTGGCCATCGGTACGGCACATGGGCTTTATAAGGGCACGCCCAAGCTGGACTTTGACCGCTTGACGGAAATCCGCAACCGGGTAGAAATCCCGCTGGTACTCCATGGTGCTTCGGATGTGCCGGATGAACTGGTGCAAAAGGCAATTTCCCTGGGCATCTGCAAGGTAAATGTGGCCACGGATTTGAAAATTCCCTTCTCCAATGCTGTGAAGGAATTTTTCCGGGAAAATCCCGAGGCCAATGACCCGCGTAAGTATATGACACCGGGCAAGGAAGCTATGCGTTCGATCGTGCAGCACAAGATTGAGGTGTGTGGCAGCCAGAACCGCTATTAAGAAAAACTGAGGAAGGGTAAAGGATATGATACTGGTAATAAACCTGAATGCATCATTGGATAAACGCTATGAACTGGTCGATTTTGCCAAGGGAAAAATCGTGCGGGCAAAATCCGTGGATAATACGCCGGGCGGGAAGGGCATTCATGTGGCAAACGTAGATACCATCTTAGGAGAAGAGACGGTGGTAACCGGCTTTTTGGGAGGCAAGACCGGCGAATTGATAGCAGGAAAACTTGAGGATTATGGAATAAACGGAGATTTTGTGGATGTGGCAGGAGAAACCCGTTCCTGTTTGGCGATTCTTACCGAGGATGGCGCGCAGACAGAGATTTTGGAGCCGGGGCCGGAAGTCAGTCTGGAGGAATTAAAAAAGTTCCGCAAAAAATATGCGGAACTTCTGGACAAAGCGGATATCGTGGTGGCCTCTGGCAGTGTGCCGCAAGGCGTGCCGGTAGATTTTTATGCTGAGTTAATCGAGGATGCTCATGCAGCCGGGAAGAAATTCCTGTTGGACACCAGCGGCGATTTGCTGGCGCGGGGAATATCGGCAAAACCGGATTTCATCAAGCCCAACCGGGATGAGATTGAGGCTTTGCGCGGTTATCGTCTGCATAGTGAGGCAGATGTGGTGCGGGAAATACGTCACTTTTTGGATGAAGGGATTGAAATGGCAGCAATTTCTCTGGGAAGTCAGGGGTCGCTGGTTGGCGTTGAAGGCGGTATCTATCGGGTTACCGTACCGGAAATTGACTGTCAGAACCCTGTAGGGTCAGGAGACTCTTACGTTGCGGGGATTGCTGCAGGACTTCAGCGCAAACTGCCGGTTGAAGAAATTTTGCGGCTGGGTGCCGCCTGTGGAACAGCCAATGCGCTGGAGGCAGAAAGCGGATATGTGCAAAAGCAGATTGTTGAGGATTTGCTGCCCCGGATTGCTATAGAAAAAATTGCCTGATTGATTAGATAGCGTGAGCAAAGTATTCTTAAAAGTAATGTTCCCTGCGATAGGCCGCCTCTTTGTGGGCGGCTTTTTCCCGTTCTTCTTCCTGCTGCTTGGTCAGATAATCGATGATGATACGACTGATGACGTAGATGGGCAATCGGGAGGTGGCATCAACATTTTTGATGGATACATGGCTGTGTTTAAAACCGTATATGGCAAGATGGGCGATACGGGCGAGTGGTGTATCCGGTGCCCCACAGGTAATGGTTACAATTCGTGCGCCCAAGGAGGCGGCATTTTCAGCGGCAGTGAGCAATTCCGGGGTCTTTCCGGACAGACTGAAAATAATGACCAGCTCCTGATTTTTCATGCGGCGGGTTACATCCTGCATAATGGATGGGTCGGAATTGGCAAAGACATTAAAGCCCTGCAGCTGGAGCTTCAAGGCAAATTCATCCGCAACGTGTTCGGTAAGCCCACGAGACAGAAGATAAATGCGCTTTGCCTGTCGGATTTCCCGGACTACGGCGAGAATGGTTTCTATGTTTAGTTGTTCGATGGTCTGGGTTACTTCGGTCAGACTTTTGTTGAAAATTTCATTAACGGCGATATTGTCCTTGTGCACGGTGGTCTTTTGGGTGATGATATAGCGCAACTCGGCAAAGCCGGAAATCCCACATTTTTTGATGGTTCGGCTGACCGTTGCCGGTGAGGAATAGGTGGCCTCTGCCACATCGCTGATGGACATGGAGGATATTTTCTCCGCATTCATATTGATGAAGCCAATGACTTTTTGTTCGGTCTCGGTCAAATGTTCATGAAAATCGTGGTCAATTTTAATTAACATAATTCATCAACTCCTTGAAATTCATTATCTTTTATTATAACGCCGTTGTTCCGGTTTTGCCATAGGCGAAAATCCTTTCAAATGATGAAAACCAAACAGGTTCTCTGACGGCTATAATAAAAGCATAGTAAACGTTATCCCCTTAAACATTTAGTGAGAAAGGAAGCTGTGATTATGAAAGTTGCATTAGCTGCGAATACGGACGGTGAAAAACTCAAGAACACCATTAAGGAGTACCTGGAGAGCAAAGGCTATGAGATAGAGGACTTTTCGAATCAGGATATTTTTACGGCTACGGAAAATGTGGTGACGGCCATTCAGGAGAAGGGAATTACCCGCGGCATAATTGTGGATGATTATGGTGTGGCTCCCTTTATGATTGCGGCCAAGCATCATGGCATTGTGTGTGCACCCACCTATGAAGATTATACCTCTTCGATGACGCGCCATCATAACAGCACGCAGATTATTACGCTGGGGGCCAATGTGACGGCTGAAAAGCTCTCCTGCCAGCTGGCTGAGAATTTTGTTAAGACGGAATACGATGGCGGGCGGCATCAGATTCGTATCGATATGCTGAACCGTGAATGCTGACAGACGACTTTTGAGGAGGAAAACACGATGAAAATTGCCATTGGCTGTGACCATATTGTGACCGATATTAAAATCAAGGCGGCGGAATTCTTAAAGAAACAGGGGCATGAAGTTATCGATGTGGGTACTTATGATTTTATCCGCACGCATTATCCCATCTATGGCCGGAAAGTGGGGAAACTGGTGGCCACAGGTGAAGTGGATTTAGGCGTATGTATCTGTGGTACCGGTATTGGCATCAATAATGCGGCCCAAAAGGTGAAAGGCGTACGGGCTGCTTGTGTGGCTGATGTACAGACTGCTGTTGCCGCTAAGGAAAACCTGAATGCCAATGTTATCGGCTGTGGCGGCCGTGTTATCGGCATCGGCAGCATTGAATATATTTTGGAAGCCTTTTTGAAAGCCGAGTACAAGCCTACTCCGGAAAAGGAGGCTCTGATTGCCAAGATTGATGGCTTGATTGGCGAAAATGACTGCATCGAAAATGACCATTTGTTTGATGAGTACCTGCAAAAGTGGGATGAAGGTTACTACCATGATTGATAAGTGGTATAATTAAAGGAAAAAACGGGAGTGATATTTTATGGCTATGACGAAAGATGAAATGGCTATGATTGCAATGGAGATTGTGGCTTATGCAGGCGATGCCCGGACTAAGTTCCTTGCGGCGATGGATGCAATCAGTGAGAAGGATTTTGCTAAGGCAGAAGCTTTAATCAAGGAAGGTGATGACTTGATTCTTAATGCGCATAATCAGCAGACAGAACTCATCACCAAGGAGGCAGCAGGGGAAGAAATCGAAATTGGTTTCCTCACTGTCCATGCTCAGGATCATTTGATGACGGCGATGCTGCTTTCGGATATGGATAAACGCTTTATCAAGATGTTCAAGGAGAAATGAGGTGTAGACATGGCACAGAAATTTCCCGATGGGTTTATCTTTGGCGGCGCTACGGCAGCTTATCAGGTAGAGGGCGCAACCCGTGAAGATGGGCGCGGCCCTTGTGTCTGGGATGAATATATGAATCGTCCCGGAGCGCGCTTCAATGCTGACCCGGCCAGTGACTTCTATCATCAATATAAGCAGGATTTGCAATTGGCTCATGATTTTCATATAAACGGCATTCGCATATCGCTGTCCTGGACACGCATTCTTCCCGATGGTGAGGGAAAGGTCAATCAGGCAGGTATCGATTACTATAACAAGCTTATTGACGAATGCATCCGGCAGGGCGTAGAGCCGTTTGTAACCCTTCATCATTTTGATACACCGTTACCCTTTTTTCAAAACGGGCATTGGCTGAACCGGGATTTGATTGATAAATTCGTGGCATATGCCAAAATCTGTTTTGAAGCCTTTGGCGACCGGGTGATGAAATGGGCTACCTTCAATGAGCCGTGGTCGATTGCCCAGAATGGCTATCTGGCAGGCAATTTTCCCCCGCATGAAACCTTCCAGATTGAAAAAGCTATTCAAATTGAGCATAATTTGATGGTAGCCCATGCAAAGGCGTTGAATCTTTACAAGAGCATGAATTTGCCGGGAAGAATAGGTATTGTTCATACGTTGGAGGGCAAGGAAGCCATCACCGATACGCCGAAAAACAACCACGCCCGTGATTTGGATGATGCCATTTCCAACCGTTTCATGCTGGATGCCTGTTATTTAGGCCGCTATTCGGAAACTACGATGGGCTTCATCAATGAAATCCTGCAGAAGAATGGTGGCAGCCTGCTTACCGAAGAACAGGACTTTGTGGAATTTGCCAAGGCTGCAGCACAGATTGACTTTTTGGGCATGAATTATTATTCCAGCCATTTCCTGCAGGCTTATGAGGGCGAAAGCCAGGTGGTCAACAACAGTACCGGGGAAAAGGGCACCAGCGTCTTTTGCCTGAAAAGCATTGGCGCGCGGGTCAGCAACTCTGCAGTTCCGACTACCGATTGGGATTGGCCGATTTATCCGGAAGGGATGTATAAGCAGCTGAAGCGTATAGCGCGTGATTATCCCAATTATAAAGAAATCTTCATTTCGGAAAATGGTATGGGGTATAAAGATGATTTCGTGGATGGAAAAATCGATGATACACCCCGTATAGAATATGTTACCCGGCATTTGGAAGCTGTATTGAAGGCCATTAGCGAAGGCGTACATGTGGGCGGTTATTATATCTGGAGCTTGATGGATGTGCTGTCCTGGAGTAATGGCTATAGCAAGCGCTACGGCTTATTCTATGTCGATTATGCCACACAGAAGCGTTATCCCAAGAAAAGCGCTTATTGGTATAAGGCCATGAGCCGGCGGGGCGAAATTGTTGGTGCAGATGACATTGCCGATTAAGTATAGAAAAAAATAAGAAAACGTTTACAAAAAACACTTGACATTCCCTTAACACAAGCGTAAACTAGAAATAACAAAAGGAAATGCGGTGCGAGTTGGTCCGCAAAACGATGAACTTGCACCGCATTTCAGAAAAGAAAATGGAAAACGTTTACATATAATATAGGAGGCTATGACATGGAAAAGGAAAATGAAATTCTGGCAAAGATGGAAGAGGAGTTCGCTGCGAAGTTTGGTGCGCAGGAAACGCGGGCTTATTTTTCTCCGGGACGTGTTAATCTGATTGGTGAACACACCGATTACAATGGCGGCCATGTGTTCCCCTGTGCCATTTCGCTGGGCACTTATGCGCTGGTGGCTGACCGTGCCGATAACAAGACGCGGATTTACTCCATGAACCTTGCGGACAAGGGTGTCATTGAATTTGCTATGTCAGGCCTCAGCTATGATAAGGAAAAGAATTGGGCCAACTATCCCATGGGCGTAGTTAAAGTCTTTGAAGATGCCGGTCATAAGGCTTCCCATGGCTTTGATATTCTGGTTTACGGCACGCTGCCCAATGGTTCCGGCCTTTCCTCCTCGGCATCCATCGAAGTGCTGACGGCGCTTATCCTCAATGACGCTTTCGGTTTCGGTCTGGATATGGTAGAAATGGTAAAACTTTCTCAGAAAGCAGAAAACACCTTTGTGGGCGTAAACTGCGGCATTATGGACCAGTTCGCCGTTGGTATGGGCAAGAAGGACTGCGCAATCCTTTTGGACTGCAATACGCTTTCCTATCGTTACAGCAAAATTGCCTTGGAAGGTGCCAGCATTGTGATTTCCAATACCAATAAGCCGCACAGCCTGGCCTCCAGCGCTTATAATGTACGCCGTGCACAGTGTGAACACGCGCTGAACGAATTGAAGGAAGTAAAGCCGGAACTGAATGCTTTGGGCGAGCTTTCCAATGAAGCGTTCAATCAGCTGGCCGGTGCCATCAGCGAACCGCTGGAACGTCAGCGTGCGCGTCATGCAGTGCTCGAAAACAACCGTACACTTGAAGCTGTAGAAGCATTGGAAGGCGACGATGTGGTTAAATTCGGCAAGCTGATGAATGAATCCCATTACTCTCTGCGCGATGATTACGATGTGACGGGCAAGGAACTCGATACTTTGGCAGAGCTTGCCTGGCAGATTGATGGGGTTATCGGTTCCCGTATGACGGGCGCAGGCTTTGGCGGCTGTACGGTAAGCCTCGTGAAGAATGAAGCCATCGAAGCGTTCAAGGAAAAAGTGGGCAAGGCTTATACGGAGAAGATTGGCTATGCACCGAGCTTCTATGTGGCCAACATTGCCGATGGTACGCATCGAATTAAGTAAGAAAACATTTTCTAGAAAACAGACGGAAAGCATGCTAAAATAGAAAGCGATTTCTGTGTGATACTGTGTGGAATAGAGAAAAGGAGCGTAGACTCATGTCGATTCTTGTTTGCGGCGGCGCCGGCTATATCGGTTCCCATGCCGTTCATCAGTTAGTGGAAAAGGGCGAAGACGTTGTTATCGTGGATAATCTGCAGACCGGTCATCGGGATGCCCTGAACCCCAAGGCTAAATTTTACGAAGGGGATATCCGCGAAGCATCTGTGCTCGACAAAATCTTCACGGAAAACAAAATTGAAGCCGTTATCCATTTCGCTGCCAATTCGCTGGTCGGCGAAAGCATGGAGAAACCGCTGAAATACTTTAACAACAACGTCTATGGTATGCAGGTGCTCTTGGAAGCAATGGTTCGCCATCATGTGGACAAGATTGTGTTCTCCTCCACGGCTGCCGTATACGGCGAGCCGAAGAAAATCCCCATCATGGAAGACGATGAAACCTGCCCGACCAACACCTATGGCGAAAGCAAGCTCACGATGGAAAAGATGATGAAATGGGTCAGCCGTGCAGATGGCATCCGCTATGTGTCCCTGCGTTACTTCAATGCCGCAGGCGCTCTGGACGATGGTTCCATCGGTGAAGACCATCATCCGGAAACGCATCTGATTCCGCTTATCCTGCAGGTTCCTCTGGGCAAGCGCGACCATATCACGGTCTTTGGTGACGACTACGCTACGCCGGACGGCACCTGCCTGCGCGATTACATCCATGTAATCGACCTCGCCGATGCGCATGTGCTGGCACTCGAATACCTGCGCAAGGGCGGCGACAGCAATATCTTCAACCTCGGCAATGGTCAGGGCTTCTCCGTTAAGGAAATGATTGAAGCCGCAAAGGAAGCCACGGGCAAGGACATCAAGGTGGAAATGGGCGCCCGCCGTGCCGGCGACCCCGCACAGCTTATTGCTTCGAGTGAAAAGGCCAGAAAAATCTTAGGCTGGAATCCCCGCTATACGGATGTAAAGCAGGTTATCGGTACAGCCTGGAACTGGCATCAGAAACATCCCAATGGATATGAAAAATAAGCGGTGAAGTAGAAATGAACATCAACACAGAAATCAACCGTCTGCTGAACTTCGCTAAGCAGCGCGGTCTAATAAGCGAAGACGATTATTATTACAGTGCCAATCTCCTCATTGACGTTTTACACGTCGGGGAGTTTGTGCCGGAAGATATAGAAGAAAATTTAGAAACGGCTGCACCCATTCTGGCCAATCTGCTGGATTTTGCGGTGCAGGAAAAACTTATCGAAGATACGGTCAGCGAGCGGGATTTATTCGATACCCGTCTGATGAACTGCGTTATGCCTCGTCCTTCGGAAGTG
Organism: Selenomonas ruminantium subsp. ruminantium ATCC 12561; assembly: GCF_000424065.1. Taxonomy (GTDB): domain Bacteria; phylum Bacillota; class Negativicutes; order Selenomonadales; family Selenomonadaceae; genus Selenomonas_A; species Selenomonas_A ruminantium. Next base: position 26,174 of record NZ_AUJE01000037.1, on the reverse strand, counting down.
GTGCGCAGATTTCAGAGCGACTATGCCCGCGCGCCGAAAGCGGCTACGGACAATTTCTACAAGATGAGCATTGCCTCCAATTACATCCGCAAGGACAGGATTGACAAGAACATCGTTTGGCAGACAGCTACGGAATTTGGCGATTTGGATATTACCATTAATCTGTCCAAGCCGGAAAAGGACCCGCGGGATATTGCCAAGGCAAAACTTGTAAAATCCAGCTCCTATCCGCAGTGCCTCCTTTGCCGGGAAAACGAAGGCTTTGCCGGTCATGCCGGTCATCCGGCGCGGCAGACACACCGCCTGATTCCCTTGCGGCTGGCATCCCATCGCTGGTTTATGCAATACTCCCCGTATACCTATTACAATGAGCATTGCATTGTGCTGAACCGCAAGCATATTCCCATGAAGGTAAACCGCAAGAGCTTTGAAAACCTGTTGGATTTTGTGACCATCTTCCCGCATTATTTCTTGGGTTCCAATGCGGATTTACCGATTGTAGGCGGCTCGATTCTGTCCCATGACCACTATCAGGGCGGCCGCTATGACTTTGCCATGGCCAAGGCGCCGGTGGAACGCACCTACAGCGTGAAGGGCTACGAACAGGTGAAGATTGGCCGCGTAAAATGGCCGATGTCCACTATTCGCTTGACGGGTGAGGATCGGGAAGAACTTACGGATTTGGCGGAAAAAATCCTGAACAAATGGCGCGCTTACAGTGATGAAAGCGTGGGAATTCTGGCCGAAAGCGATGGTCAGCCCCATAATACCATTACGCCGATTGCCCGCCGCCGTGGCAATGCCTATGAACTCGACTTGGTTCTGCGCAATAACCGCACGAGTGACGAGCATCCGCTGGGCATTTTCCATCCGCATGCAGAAGTTCATCATATCAAGAAGGAAAACATCGGTCTTATCGAAGTCATGGGGCTGGCGGTATTGCCTGCACGTCTGAAACAGGAAATGCACCATTTGGGACAGGAATTGGTTCGTGGCACAGCAGATGTTTCCGGCATTGAGGAACTCCAGAAGCATGCTGACTGGTATAAGATGCTGCGGGAAAAATATCCGACGGTAACGGAGGATAAAGTCGCTGGCATTTTGCAGGCAGAAATCGGTGAGGTCTTTAAGACGGTACTGGTTCATGCCGGTGTTTACAAGCGCAATGAGCAGGGATTGGCCGCTTTCGATAAGTTTATGCAAGTTGTTTCTGAAGACGAATAATCGACAGAAAGCAGGTTTTCATGGACGTGAAAAAACAGGCCACCATTGTGGATGTGGCGAAGAAAGCGGGGGTGTCGGTTGCCACGGTTTCGCGGGTGGTGAATGGTAATTATCCGGTGAAACAGGACACGAAGGAACGGGTTAAGGAGGCCATCAGCAGCCTTAACTATGTGCCCAATGTTCAGGCCAGAGAGCTCAATACCCGCAAATCCTCCACGATTGGCGTGGTGGTGCCGGGGCTGCACAATATGTTCTTTGCCGAAGTTATTGACGGCATCGAAGATGCTGTTCGTCAGGATGGGTTTTCCTTCCTGCTGAACTGTGCCAAGAATGACCCGATGCAGGAAATGAATGCCATTAATGCTTTGGTAGCCCGCAATGTGTCGGGGATTATCGTCATCAGTCCCAACACGAAGAATATCAGTGAGCGCTTTTATGAAGAACTGGTGGCACGGGTGCCGCTCGTGTTTATCAACGGTTATCACCGCATCAAGGGCGTTTCCTATGTGGGCAATGATGAAAAGCTGGGCTCGCAGATGGCGCTGGAATATCTGTCCGGGCTGGGACATAAGGATATTATGTTCGTCCGCGGGGCCAATTCCGACTCCTACGATATCAAGGAAGAAGCCTATCGTCAGTTTATGGAAGAAAACGGCTCGCTGCGGGAAGACTATATCCTCAACATCGGTGAAGGCAACGGTGTGGAAACGGTAGATTCAGCCATGAATGCTTTGCAGGGGCTGATTCCCCGCTTAAAGCCGACGGCGATTTGCTGCTGCAACGATTTGATGGCCGTAGGTGCGCTGAACGCTTGCAAGCGTTTGGGGTTATCTGTACCGCAGGATATTTCCATCATGGGGTACGATAATATCTCCCTGTCCCGGCTCGTGGAACCGAAAATCACCACCATGGACCAGAATATGTTCCAGCTGGGCAGCAATGCCGCTAAACTGCTGATTGAAAATATTCATGGCGGACAGAGCAAGCGGATTATGCTGGATAATGTGCTGATTGAGAGGGAGACGACAGGGGCTTCCCGGTAGTTGCGTTAGGATAACATCATAGAGATAAGGCGCCCGTGGGGCCGGTAATATTTTTCCTTCGCCATAGACAGGCTTGTCAAAAGCTGCGGAAAAACATCACCGGCACCACGGGCTTATTGCGTATATTACAAAGATGTGCTAAGGCATCCCGTAGAGGAGATAGGTATGGTAGATACTAAGGCGAAAGTTACTGCCGCCCTTCCCACGTCTTTTAGTTGCGGATGCTGGACTTTGTAACCACGCGATTTCGGCCGCTTTCCTTTGCGATATAAAGCGCTTCGTCAGCCCGTTTCACAAAGGAATTCATATCATCGCCCTCCATGATGCTGGTGACGCCAAAACTCATGGTCACGTGCCGCACCACCACATAGCAGTTGGCTTCCACCTGCAGGCGCAGCTTTTCCGCAAATTCCTTGGCTTTTTCCAGATCCGTGTCCGGAAGTAAATATAAGAATTCCTCTCCGCCCCAGCGTCCGAAAACGTGCTGGGGCTGTAAATTATCCTTGATTAAATCCACAGTCGTCCGCAAAACCATATCCCCAACGTCATGGCCGTAGGTGTCATTGACGTGCTTAAAATGGTCGATATCCATAAAAATCAACGAAATCGGTCTATGGTCATCTTCGCTGAGTACTATTGCCTCATTTATTTTGTGCTCCAGCTCCCAGCGATTATAGATTCGCGTAAGGCGGTCGGTATAAGCAATTTTTCCCAATTCCCTGTTGAGCTGGTCCAGTTCCAGCGATGTTTTCTCAAGAAAATGCAGAATCCTATCCACAAAAGGAATAACTTCATTTTCCTGTTCCTCCGGGTATGTTTTTTCATCTGTTATCTTTATACAGGTACGAATCTCGTCCCGGGAAGAAGCGTTTTCGGTGAGGCCCACAGCGACTAAGGCACTGTTTAAGACATTGCCGCCAATAGGGGCAAAGAATAGCTCAGCATAGCCCACCGCCACAGATAATTCCGGCGAATACTTCCGGAATTTGTCGGGCTCGTGTCTTGCCTGGTCTTTGAGAAAACGAACCCGATTCCCACATTCAAATAAGAATACAGCCTCGGGGTTGAATTTTTTCAGGTTCTGAACCGATTGGTCAATGATGTTGAACAGGTTGTCTGGATTTCCATAGGAAAGCCGGAATTTCGCACCTTTTTCCACACCGGCGGTAAAATGGATAGAGCCATCCTCACCACAGGCAAAGGGAACGCGGGCAAAGATGCAGTCATTATGCGAAAATATCAAAGGAAATTCACATACATTATGGACAAAGTACTTGTTGGGCTTTACGTTCAGGTACTTGGAGTAAACCTCCGTTGCCGGTTTGTGGTCAATCTCGGTTATGATGTGGTCGCCTTCTGTTTTGGTTATTCGCATCTTCAAGCCAATTTCCTTGAAGCCAAGGCAGTTGTCCATATAGAGATGCAAATCTTCCCCGGCAAAGACGATGGCCACAATGCCATTGGCGTGGGTGCTTCTGCCATATACCAGCGCCGTATTCAAGGCCCTTATGCTGCGTCCGGCCTTGGCACCGAAGAGGGGAAGCTTATGATGGCTGAATTCGTTGGTAAAAGCATTTATGACGGCACTGCCACAGGAATAGCAGACCAACATACATCTGGCATCATAGATATCCTCCAGCTCATTATTCAGGATACGCCCCGCCACGAACCCGGTTTCATGGTTCATATCAAAGTCAAAGGCCAGTAGCCTGGTGGTTTGAAAATAAGTGACATTCAGTTCAATGGGCTCATCCTTGATATCAAACTCCTGGTCCGCAATATTAGCGCAGGTAAGCCCTACGAGACAGGCCTTTTCACAGGCTGCATGAAGGTACGCGATAATTTCCTCATCAGCAGTGTCAATCTTGGGATTATAGAGCTGTAAAAGAATACCGGATGCATTTCTATAAGCATTGCTGGAAGTTATTTCGGCGGCAATGCTTTCTAATTCATCAAATGTGTGGAATACATATTTTTTTTGAAGCATGGTTCTCTCACTCCTTTTTACTTTTAGGTAAGCTGATGATTCGATTAATATCTTAATTCCACATGGAGGTTCTTTGTACCTGCATATGTTTTAGGATAATGAGCTATTTTTATTTGGATAAATTCATTAAAAGAAAAGAAGTTGAAAGACAATTTTATCAATCCATCAAAAAGTCCACCTGGAAACGCATGCATTGCGTGACCTGGTGGATTTTCCTGACCGGGGAGACGAATCTTTTGCAGGAACTGGGCGGATGGGGTAGAATATTCTAAGAAGGTCTACAAATAATGGTGAGTTATCCACAGGTTTATCCCCAGAATTGTGGATTAGTGGATAATTTTGTGGATAACTATGGTGATAATGTGAATGGTTCTGAGGTTTTTATGGATAACCAGAAAAAGGTTCTAAAGTTACTGGATTATATCCGCAAGGTGGTTTCCTTGCGGCAGAAGTTGGTGCGCAGCATTAAGGATGAGGAGTGGACGCTCTATCTGGACGAGCTGCCGGTGGACCCGAAGCGGATTCGGGTGCAGCCGGAAGGTGCCGGGGAAGATGTGCTGCTGGAGGTGGAAAAGCCGGAGTTTATTCCCTGCCCGGAACTGCCCTTTGACCTCGTAGGCTGGATTCGTACGCCCAACTGGCGGGATTTTGCGGTGACGGATATCGAGGTGCGGGAGGAGCGCTTGCGCCATGATGACCGTTTGGGCGATGTGACGGAGCGTTTTGTGGATTCCGGGGTGCGTCTTGCAGCTTTGGAAAAGTGGAAGCGGCAGCGCACGCTCTGGCGGGCCGGGGAAATGGTCAAGAGCCGCACGCAGGAGCTCTTTATGCAGCTGTATGAGCTTTACGACAAACTGCGCAAGGACCCGGAACGGTTGGAACTCGTGGCAGGCAATGGCTTTTTTTTGAGCGGTCTGGATTCGGCAATCAACCACCCTGTCATATTGAAACGGGTGCGCCTGCATTACGATAACAAGGGCAAGATGCAGCTTTTGTCCGCAGAATATCCCACGGAACTTTATGTGGATATGTTCCAGGATATGCCGGGGGTGGAACCTGAGGGAATCCGCGCTTTTGCTGAGGCAATGGACGAAGCGGATTTGCATCCTTGGGGCGGGAAGATAACGGCTTTTCTGGCGGAAGCTGCAGGCGCGCTTACGCCTAACTGCCGCTTTGTGGATAACCGCTTTGATGTACTGCCGACAGACTGGTATCTTACCTATGACCGGCAGGTGTTATTCCTGCGCCGTGTACAGCCGGGGACAGAACGCTCCATTGCGGCCATCATGGCGCGGATAGAGCAGGCTGGCGATGTGCCGGAGGCGCTTTTGCGCATTGTGGACCCCGACAGCCCGCAGGAACAGGCAGAACCATTTACGATGAATCTGGCGGATATCCGCGGCGAGGCTGCGGATATTCTACTGACGAAAGCCGCTAATGCTGAACAGTTGGGGATTGCCCGAAAAATCGAGTCCTCCCCCGCTGTGGTGGTGCAGGGGCCTCCGGGAACAGGGAAAACCCATACCATTGCCAATTTGTTGGGACATTTTCTGTCACAAGGTCAGCATGTGCTGGTGACCAGCGCAACCAATAAAGCATTGTCGGTTCTTAAGGATAAATTACCTGAGGGCATAAGGAATTTATGTGTTTCCCTGATCGATGGCGCCAAAGGGGATATGGAACGCTCTGTACAGGGGATTTGTGAACGGCTGGCGCATAGTGATACGGCAGAACTGGGACGGAGAGTACAAAGTCTTACGGAAGAGCGGCTGCAGTTGTTGACTGTGATTCGGGAAAATCGCCAGAAATTAGAGGATATGCAGCGCTTTGAGGCCAAGCGGGACTATTTTGTGCTGGGGGGCAAGGCGTGGTCGCTTTCCCGTATGGCAGCGTTTATTCATGATCATCAGGAATTGGCAGATGTGATACCTGGTGAAGTGGGAGAAGGGGCTTTGCCTTTAGATGACCGTGAACTGGCAGTCCTTTACCAGAGCAATAAGAAGTTCACACCGGAATCTTTGCGGGAAATTGTGGAAGTTCTGCCGGACAGGGAAAGAATGCTGCCTCCGGAAACGGCCAAACGATATATCGGTCTGGCTGTGGCCGAACAGAATCGGCAGGAGGAGCTCTTAGCTCGTCTGGCAGATGCGTCTTTGGACGATGAGGGGTTGTTATGCCAAAAAGGACAGCTGGCAGCAGGGGACCTGTCTATGGAAAGACTTCAGGAAGCAGCTGCCCTCTATAGTAAGATAGATTTTGACCGTCTGCAGGAGAAATGGGCGCAGGAAGCTTTGCTGGCTGGAAAGCAAAAGGGGGCCCGTTTGGAAATGTGGCGCATGCTGGGCCGGGCTCTGGATAAAGTTCAGCAGCTCAAACAGCAGAGCATGACGCAATTCTTTGGTTTGGAATTCCAGTATAAAGGAAAGCGGGAACCGAATCAGGCCTTGATTCAGATGTTATCGGAAATGGCAGAGGCGTTTGACGATGGTGGATTTTCCTGGTGGATACGTTTTCGTCATAGGGATTGGCTGGTGTTACAGCAGGAGTTTGTCATTGACGGACATGGTTTGGAAAGCCGTCGGGACTGCCAGCTGGCCATGCAGTATGTAGCGCTTCAGCAGGCGCGGAATGAAGCAAAGGTGAAGTGGCGGCAGCTTTTGGAGCCGTATGGCATGATTTCCTACGAAGACGTGACTGCTGCCGGAGACGATTGTGACGATTTGCTCAGTGCCCGCTGGCGGGAAGTAGAAGAGTATCTGCGCTGGCAGGAAGATGTATGGCAGGAATTGATGCTCTTGTGGCGGCAGGCTGGCGTAAATCTGAACATCGTCTATCAGCCGGCAGTTTTTGCCACGCCTCATGGGGAATTGAAAGAGCAGCTGCGTTGGCTGCAGGAGGATTTTCCTTGCTGGCAGGAACTTTTCATCATGCAGGCTGAAGGGCAGCATTCGGCTGACTGGCTGCGGGAAACCAGAGCCGCTGTCGCGGAGGCCGATGGTGCCGTTGCCCGGCAGTTTGGTGAAGCTTTGGCAGCAGGTGATGAAGAGGCCTATGCGAAGGCTTACGAAAAACTGGTTGAATATGAAAAACTTCTGCCCATTTATCAGGAACGGCAAAGTCTTTTACAAAGGCTGGCTGTGCTGGCTCCGCAGTGGGCAGAGCGAATTTCCCGTCAGGAAGGCCGGGAAGGTGAGGGGGAAGTGCCGGAAAAAATTGCTGAAGCGTGGCTGTTTGCTCAGTTCAGGCGGGAACTTCATGCACTTTCCCAAGACGATACCCAGGTCGTTGCTGCAGAGGTGGAAAAACTTACGGCAAGGCTTTCCGTGGTAACTGCTGAACTGGCGGAATCCCGTGCCTGGCAGCAACTGCTGGAAAATGTGGAAGGAACCAGTCTGCAGGCCAGTCTGGTGGGCTGGAGCAAAGCCGTACAAAAAGTGGGTAAAGGCAAGGGACGCTATGCCGCAAGGCATATCCGGGAAGCCAGGGAATGTATGCTGGAAGCCCAGCAGGCAGTGCCGGCATGGATTATGCCGCTTTCCCGGGTTTGGCAGAATCTCAATCCGGAAAGTCCCAAGTTTGATATCATTCTCATCGATGAAGCCAGTCAGGCAGATATCACGGCTCTGCCTTTGCTTTACTTTGGCAGGAAAATCATCATCGTGGGAGATGATAAACAGGTCAGTCCTGCAGCCGTAGGCGTTACTGCGGCGGAAATCACGCATCTGCAGTCTTCGACTATCGAGGGCGTTATTAAACATGCTTCTCTGTATACCATGGATACGTCCTTGTACGATGTTGCACAAATGAATTTTGAAGCGCGTATGCTCACGGAACATTTCCGCTGTGTGCCGGAGATTATCGGCTATTCCAATCAGCTGGCTTATGATGGCCGTATTCGGCCGCTGCGGGAGTCCGGCAGCAGCTTGCAGCCATTGGTGGCCGTGCAGGTATCAGGGCGGCGGCTTGAGGGGAAAAAACAGAATTTTGTAGAGGCTGAGTATATTGTTGCTGCGCTGGCTGCCTGTCTGGAAGATGAGGCTTATCAGGGGAAAACCTTTGGGGCTATTTCCATGCTGGGGGAGGAACAGGGAAAGCTTATCCGTTCCTTGGCTGCAGAACGGCTGGGCATCAGCACCTTGGAAACTTGCGGTTTTCTCTGTGGCAACCCTGCAGATTTTCAGGGGGACGAAAGAGATGTTATCTTCCTGTCGCTGGTGGACAGCGCCCCGAATGCCGAGGAGGACAAAATGCTGCGCCTGGTCGGCGAAGGTCATGCCGGTGATACACTTAAACGCTACAACGTGGCAGCCAGCCGCGCCCGTGATCAGCTGTGGGTTATTCACTCCATGGCGGCAGGCAGCCTGAAAGAGGGCGATTTGCGGCGGGGGCTTATTGAATATGCGGAAAATCCGCCGCAGGACGTTGAAGAGACAGAGAGTAAGCAGCCTACATCGCTGGAACTCACCGTTACCCGCAGCTTACAGGGGGAAGGGTACCAAATCCTGCAGAATATGTCTGTGGGCAGTCTGCGCGTACCGGTAGCCGTGACGGGCAATGGGCATAGAGTTATCATTTCTTGCAATGGGGAGCATTGGATGGATAGTATCAAGGAAGCTGCGAATCAGCGCTATTGTCAGGCTGTGCTGGAACGGCTTGGCTGGCACTTTATTCGCGTGCGGGGCAGTAAGTGGTATTTGGAGCCCGAAAGTGCCTTGCAAAAGCTGAAAGCTGAACTGGCAGAACTGGGCATTACACCGGGAGATGCACAGGACGATACTGCTAACGCTGTTCGCCAGCAACAGGCACGCTATGTGCAGCAGCGGGCAGAGCAGATATTGGCAGGTTGGCATAAAGAAGAAACTGCAGTCTAGGCGTAGGTACTTGCTTTTTGGCCTTCGTGCTAAATGTCTCGCATGAGGGTGCTGTTACTTTCATTACATGCGCCGGTCACCACGGCGTGGCTCTCAGCGCAGTGCCCAGTATTTTTCTCTTGCGAGCCAGCCTGCGGCAACGCGCTGTGGCCAAAAAGCAAGCACCTGCGCCAAGCGTCTGCCGTGCCCTTTCACCGCGAATCACTAGCGGAAATCTCCGCCACTAAAAAAACTTTGAAAAAAATTGAAAAAAGGTGTTGACATATGATAACGATGTGGCTATAATAGATTTTGTCAGTCAGCGAGACACAGAAAAAACTTCTGAAGTCAAGCGTCAGACAAAATGCGGAAATAGCTCAGTTGGTAGAGCATCACCTTGCCAAGGTGGGGGTCGCGAGTTCGAGTCTCGTTTTCCGCTCCATATTGTTTGTAAGTTTTATGTAAACTTGGGCCTATAGCTCAGTTGGTTAGAGCAACCGGCTCATAACCGGTCGGTCCTTGGTTCGAGTCCAAGTGGGCCCACCAATTACAAAAAACTTCAATATATAAATGACTCAGTAGCTCAGTTGGATTAGAGTATTTGACTACGAATCAAAGGGTCGGGGGTTCGAGTCCCTCCTGGGTCACCATTTTTATGGGTAGGTGGCCGAGTGGTTAAAGGCAACAGACTGTAAATCTGTCATCTTCGGATTACGATGGTTCGAATCCATCCCTGCCCACCACTTGCAAAGAACAGCGTCGCGAAAGCGGCGCTTTTTAGTTTTGCGCAATATATTACAGAAAACGAAATATTTGCCTTTCGTTTGACGAATACAATTCATTTTTGTTAAAATATTCTAAGAGTACATAAATAATCTTCGGATAGAGAAGCTAGTGAGGTGGTTTTATTGCGTAAGCAAATGTTCCTTTTAGTTTTGGTTACTCTGGTATTTATGTGTTTTACAGCAGCTACGGCAGCTGCGTCGATATTGGTGAAAGAGGGTTCCAAGGGCGAGGCCGTGCAGCGTGTGCAGGAGCTTTTGATTGAACAGGGATTTTTGGAAGGTGAGGCCGATGGTGATTGCGGCCCGCGTACGGTGGAAGCCATAAAGAAATTCCAAAAATCCCGTGGACTCACGGAAGATGGGGTGTGCGGTGATGGCACATACTATTTTCTTTCCGATGGTGGGACTTATGAGGGCAGTGCTGAGGAAGAGCCGCCTTCAAGGACGTCGTCTTCGCATCACGAAGCTGCTGCCATTCCCACTGGCCAGGCTATGTATGTATCCGCTACTGGTTACAGTGCCTATGATCCGGGCAATGGCAAGCGTACTGCCAGTGGGACGCCGGTGCGTCATGGTGTGATTGCCGTTGACCCTGATGTCATACCTTTGGGAACACATGTGTTCATTCCCGGCTATGGTGAGGCTGTGGCCGAGGATATTGGCAGTTCTATCCGTGGTCACCGTATTGATGTGGCTTTTGATACACATGAGGAAGCCTTGTCCTTTGGCCGCCGCGATTTGGAAATCGTCATCATTGACTGATATTTTCGTGCTTAAGACCGTCCCGTTCGGGGCGGTTTTTTGTTGCATAAAATCACTCAAGCCGCTATAATTTAACATAGAGAAAGTGTGATTATTCTAGGTGAAGTGGGTGATTGAGATGCCGCTGAAAGTTGATAGCCGTGCTGCACAGGAAACTGCTTTTACCCGGGGGTTAGGCCGGGAAGGGCGGGTTGAAGGTGGAGATACGGAATTTTCCCTGGAACTTATGGAGCAGGAAGACAGCCTCTCCACGGAACAGCTGGATAAGCTCTTAAAACAGATTGATGAACAGGGCGCCCGGCTTTCCAAGACCCCTACTTATGATGAGCTGAAATCTTACCGCACCTTGATAAAGAATTTTGTCGGGGAAGCGGTAAATCGCATGTATGAACTGCACAGTCAGGCCGGCTGGGACCGCATGGGACGGCAGAAGGTTTATACCACTGTGCGGAAGATTGACCGGAAGCTGGAGGAAATGGCCGAAAAGATTCGGCTGGGCCAGTCTGAACAGCTGGACATTATTGCCAGTCATGATGCCATTCGGGGGATGCTCGTGGATTTGTATATGTAATTTTTGGTGATGGATATCGTGGAAATTCGTTGGGACAGCTTGGTGGGGCATAAGGCTCAGATAAGGGAGCTTAGTACCCTGCTGCAAGAGGGGCGGCTTCCGCATGCTTTGCTTTTTACGGGAGCAGCAGGCATTGGCAAGAAGCTCTGCGGCCAAATCCTGGCAGGAGCAATTCTTTGCGGCAAGGATAATGCCCCTTGTGGTCAGTGTGAAAACTGCCGCAGTTTTGCGGCAGAAGCGCATCCGGATTACTATGAATTAACCCCGGAGATAAGGGGGAAATCCACGCGCATTATCCGTATAGAAGCCATTCGGGAAATGCAGACGGTGGTATCCCGCTCGGCAATTCGTGCCGGGCGGCGGGTGGTACTCATTGATGACGCAGACACCATGAATGAACCCGCAGCCAATAGCTTGTTAAAGACATTGGAGGAACCGGAGGGGCAGGTGACCTTCATTTTGATTGCACAGGACAGAAGCAGGCTTTTGCCCACTATCGTGTCCCGGTGTATGCCCTTGTCTTTTGGTATGCTTTCGCCTGAAGAAATGCAGGGTGAACTTATGCGGCGGCAGATTCCTGCGCTGGAGGCGGAAAAACTTGCCTGCCTGGCTGATGGCAGCCTGGGGCAGGCGTTAAAACTCAGTCAGCATGGTGGTCTGGAATTGCGGGCAGAGGCCATGAATTTTTTGGCCAGCTTGCCGGAACTTACGATGAATAAGCTTTGGACGGAGGCAGCAGCCCGGAGCGAACTGGATAGAGAGCGCCTCAATGAGTGGGTGATGTATATCAATATGCTGCTGCGGGATATGCTGCTTCTCTATGAGGATGGAGCAAGTACATTGATATATAACAGTGACCTGCGGGGAAGGCTGGGTGAAATGCTGCCGAAGTTTTCCAAAGGCAGGCTCTTTGCTATGCTGGCAGAAACAAGAACGTTTACTCACCGCCTGCAGGCTAATGTGAATTTGCGCCTGCAGCTGGAAGGATATTTTATTCGGTTAATGGACTGCCATTAAGGCAGATTTACAATAGATTTAGGAGATTTTTATGCAGACGATTATCGGTGTCCGCTTTAAGAAGGCGGGCAAGATTTATTATTTTGCGCCGGGCAATCTGGAAATCAAGCTGGGCGACAGGGTTATTGTGGAAACGGCTCGCGGCATGGAATGCGGTGAAACGGTCATTGGCCCACGGGAGGAGTCGGAGGACAAGATTATTCCGCCCTTAAAAGTGGTACACCGCATTGCCAACGAATCGGATATCCGCCGTATCGCGGAGAACAAGGCGAAGGAAAAGGAAGCCTTTGGCATCTGTGAGGAGAAAATCGCAGCGCATGGCCTGCCTATGAAGCTGGTGGAGGTGGAATACACCTTTGACATGAATAAGATTATCTTCTATTTCACTGCTGATGGGCGTATTGACTTCCGGGAACTCGTCAAGGATTTAGCGGCTGTTTTCCGTACGCGTATAGAACTGCGCCAGATCGGTGTCCGGGACGAGGCCAAATTTATGGGCGGGATTGGCTGCTGCGGGCGGCCGCTTTGCTGTGCGACGTTCTTGGGAGATTTTGAGCCGGTATCCATCCGCATGGCCAAGGATCAGAATCTGTCGCTTAATCCCACGAAAATATCCGGTATTTGCGGTCGCCTGATGTGCTGTCTGAAATACGAAAATGACTGTTACTGTGGGGAAAATTGTCTCCATCAACAGAAAAAAATCCTGCCGCCCTCGCAAGGTGCGCGCGTGGTATCTGTGGAAGGCGAAGGAAAGGTTATTTCGCTCAATCAGCAGCGCCGTTCAGCTACCATTTTGTTGGATTCCGGACGCACAATCGTGGCCTCCTGGGAGGATGTCATCGAAAAGGACGAGGAGGAAACCAGTTTGGCGTCTTCTCTGATGGCTGCTTATGAAGAGCAGGAAATAGACGGCAGCGATATTATTGCCGGTGAGTTTGCTGAAGGAGATCAGAATGCACAGCCCCGCGAACGCCGTGAACGGCGGTCACGGGAGAATCGGGAGAGCCGCCGCGAGGGCAGCCAGCGTAAGAATCACGGGCATAACCGCAGCCGTGATAACCGCGAGACAAATCATCGCCGCAATCCGCAGGATAACCGCGGCAAGAACAGCAAGCGCGATAAGCGAAGCCGGGAAAACAAGGAGCGCCATTGATGCGGGACGTACGTTTAGGCGAACATGAACGGCTGGACGATTTGATGAAGAGCGGGCGGCATATCATCCAGAATACGCAGGAATTCTGCTTTTCTCTGGATGCCGTGCTGCTGGCTCATTTTTTATCGTTGAAGTCCCGGCAGAAGGTATTGGAGCTGGGCACTGGCACGGGGGTGATTCCCCTCATTGTTGCGGATGAGGTAGCGCGAGTCGATGCCGTGGAGTTAAATCCGGTTATGGCCGAGCTGGCTGCCCGCAATGTCTGGCTCAATGAACTGGAAGATAAGATTTTCGTCCGGGAGGGGGATTATCGTTCGATTAGGGAACTTTATAAACCCGAATCCTTTGATGTGGTGCTGGCCAACCCGCCCTATCGCCCTGTGGGTGAGGGGCAGGCCAATAAACTTTCCGGCGTGGCGCGGGCCCGCCATGAGTTTACGGCAACACTCCATGATGTGGTTAGCGCGGCGCGTTTTGCCCTGCGCTTCGGCGGTCATTTTGGCATGGTCCATCTGCCGGAACGGCTAGGCGAAATCATCGTGGCTCTTCATGAAAAGCAGATGGAGGTCAAGCGTCTGCAGATGGTGCAGCCCAAAGAGGGCAAAGCGCCGAATATGATGCTCATAGAGGCCGTAGTGGGAGCAAGTCCCGGCGGGCTGAAGGTTCTGCCGCCGTTGATTGTCCATAAAGAGGACGGCTCCTATACCGATGAGATTTTACAGATATATGGAATGTGAAGAATGAACGAAAAAATACCAACTTTATACCTTTGTGCCACGCCGATTGGCAATCTGGAGGATATGACCTATCGGGCAGTGCGGATGCTCGGTGAGGTAGGGCTTATCGCCGCTGAGGATACCCGCCATACCCGACAGTTGCTGACGCATTTTGATATTCATACGAAGCTGACCAGCTACCATGAGCACAACAAACTCACCAAGGGGCCGGAACTTATCGCCTATATGCAGGAAGGCCATGACCTTATCTGTGTCAGCGACGCTGGTTTGCCCGGTATTTGCGACCCCGGCAGCCATTTGGCACAGCTGGCCATAGAAGCAGGATTCAAGGTAACGCCCCTGCCCGGTGCCAATGCAGGCCTGTCGGCGCTTATCTGTTCGGGACTTGATACGACCCGCTTTACATTTATCGGCTTTCTGCCCAAGACAGCGAAAAAACAGCAGGAGGTACTGGCAAGCGTTCAGCACTATCCCGATACGCTGATTTTCTACGAAGCGCCGCACCATCTGAAGGCCACGCTCAAAGCTCTGTATGGGGCGATGGGGGATCGGCAGGTGGCTTTGGGCCGTGAGCTTACCAAGAAATTCGAGGAATTCCAGCGCGGCAGTCTTACAGAAATCATGGCCCATTACGAGGAAAACGACCCACGCGGAGAATATGTGATTGTTGTGGCAGGTTTTGACGGGCAAGTTGCGGCAGATGAAAATGAACTGCCTGCTGACCCCAAAGCGTGCTGTGAGCATTTTATGACCCAGGGGCTGGATAAGAAGGCCGCTATGCGGGAGGCCGCCAAGGCGTTGGGCATTTCCCGCCGGGAGGTCTATCAGGCCATGCTGGATGATTGACAAGGGGGATACGCATGAGGATTGGCAAACGGTTTTGGGCGCTTGTGCTGGTAATTTCAGTGACGCTGATGGTTGGCTGTGGCAAGGTATCGGAGGCTGATAAAACGGACGACAAGCCACAGACATTGGATGATAAAGTAAATGCTATCGTTGCGGATATGACTCTGCCAGAAAAGGTAGGACAGATGGTCATGATTGGTATTCATGGCACGGAAATCAATGACGACAGCCGTTATATGCTCAATCAATATCATATCGGCGGCGTGATTTTCTTTGACCGGAATCTGCAATCGGCGGAGCAGACCAAAAAGCTCACGGCAGATTTGCAGGCGCAGGCTGCTAAAGTTCCCTTGTTTATCGCCATTGACGAAGAAGGCGGCCCTGTGGCGCGGGGCAAGGATTTTATCGAACCGCCGCCAGCTGCGCAGAGCATTGGACAGAGCGGTGACAACACGCAGGCAGAAGCATGGGCGCAGAAAACCGGCAGCCGCCTCAAGGATTTGGGCATCAATGTGAATTTTGCGCCAGTAGCTGATGTGGGACCTAATCCACGGGAGTATTCCACGGACGGCCAGACTGCGGCAAAATTTGTCGCTGCCGCTGCGCAGGGATATGAATCGGCGCATGTCATCTATGCCTTGAAGCATTTCCCCGGCATTGGCCGCGGGCTGGTGGATTCCCATATCGACCGTTCGGAAATCTCCGCCACAAAGGACGAGCTCATGGCACAGGATTTAGTGCCGTTTAAGGAAATCATCGCGAATCACAGCCCGGAAAACTTTATGATCATGGTGTCGCATCTTGTCTATCCGGCACTCGATAAAGACCATACGGCCAGCCTGTCGGCAGCGGTGCAGACGAAACTTTTGCGGCAGGAACTGGGCTTTAACGGCGTAATCGTCACCGACTCGCTGGAAATGGGCGCGGTGTCGAAGTACGGCGACTTCCGCGATTTGGGTGTGCAGGCCATTCAGGCCGGGGCAGATATCGCGCTCGTGTGCCATGAATATCCGCGGGAAACAGCAGTTTATCTGGGGTTATTGGATGCGGTGGAAAAAGGCGTTATCAGTGAAGAACGAATCAATGAATCCGTGAAACGGATTGTGAAGATGAAGATGTTGCATCAGCAATAGGTTCGCAGAATTTGTTCGTGGCGGAAGGCGCGGAGCAGTGGAGGTCTGTCATTCGCTAATCCGCTGGACTAAAAATATTTTTTGCTTTTCATGGAAGCGGCCTTAAAAGTCAAAACTCGCTCTGCTCAGACAGTTGACTTTTAAGGCCTTTTTTCCAAATACGACTTGCAAATGATTATCATTTATATTATAATAACTCCTGTGATAAAAGATAAATGTTATCATTTGCGAGGTGGTGTAATTGGGGCGTGAGGGATTTGAGCAGCTGCTGGGGGTTCATGCAGCGCCGATGCTGATGGGGCTCAAGACGGCCAGCCTGTTGTCTTTTCAAAAGAGCCGTTTTGAGGACTTTGAGGGATTGTTGGCTTCTTATATGCAGTGCTTTTATTGCAAGGGCATATCGGTTTTCCGCTTGTCAGAGGGAGAGGAATATGTGCTGCTGCTGTTTTACCGCAAGGGGGCGCTCATAAAGGATTTGGCGCAGCCGGCGGCGAAGAAGATACTTAAAAAGCTCGGGTATCTGGACGAAGATACGCTGATGGGGAAGTTGGAGTATCTGAAAATGCGGATGCAGCTGAAAAAGTCCTTCCCTCACGAGGTAGGCCTGTTTTTGGGGTATCCGCCGGAAGATGTGGCGGGCTTTATCCGGCACAAGGGGCAGGATTTTGCCTATAGCGGGTACTGGAAGGTCTACGTCAATGAGCGTGAGACACGTGCTCTGTTTGATTTGTATGCCGATTGCACCCATGATTTTTGTCTGCGGCTGGAGGCGGGGGAACGCCTTCCCGATTTGGTCAAGGCTGTGTGAGGAGGAATTTTCGTGAGTAAAGTTGCTGTTGTTTATTGGTCTGGTACGGGAAACACCGAAGCTATGGCGCAGGCTATTGCCGAAGGGGCCAAAGGTGCTGGTGCGGAAGTCAGTCTTTTGGAAGTGGAATCCTTTAAGGCGGCAAGTGCGCCGGATTATGATGGCCTGATTTTTGGCTGTCCTGCCATGGGCGATGAAGTGCTGGAGGAAGGTTCCTTTGAACCCGTATTTACGGATGCGGAAAAGCATCTGTCCGGCAAGCCGGTAGCCCTGTTCGGTTCCTATGGCTGGGGCGGCGGTGCCTGGATGGAAAGCTGGGTCGAGCGCACCAAAGGTGACGGAGCCAAACTCTTTTCTGACGGCCTTATCGTTGAAAACGCTCCCGGTGATGCGGAACTTGCCGATTGCCGCAAACTGGGAGAGGACTTTGTAAAGTCATTGTAACATAGCTCTAAAAAACAATTTTGTAAGCCATGAAAAAAGCAGGTGATTGCGGAAAATCGCCTGCTTTTTCTTTACATTGTGGCTGCAAGGCGCCCGCAGGGGCTGGTGGTATTTTTCCTACGCCATAGACAGGCTTGCCAAAAGCTGCGGAAAAACACCACCAGCCCCTGCGGGCTTAGTACCTACAATTAGAAGGGAGTTTAATGTTTGTATTACAACGATATATTAAGATATCCACCTTATGTAGTGCGTGGTAAGGGTGCCGTTGCCGAACTGGAGAAGAACAATGCGGAAGCATGGCAGCCATATCCTGTATTATGGTGAGAAACGAAGTCTTGAAGAATGGGAAGTTCGGGAATGAAAAAAGCCCGTCAGGCAAGTGGATATGCTTGCTTGACGGTTTTTTTGTTAGAAAGTTGACAAGCTCCTGCCGCCAAGATGGTAATAACAACGTACACGAGCGTACGGCCTTTATCAGCGTTATTTGTCGATGCGGATACGCTTGCCGAAGCTGTGCAGATTTTCCCCGTGGCTGATCCAGGCCGCCAGCACATCATCTGCCAGACCATATTCGCCGAGAAGAGGCGCATTGACCAGCATACTGTACCCGTCACCGCCCATGTGCATGAAATTCGTAACAGCCAAAGAGTATTTTTGCATGAGGTCAAGGGGCTTGCCATTCACTTCAACGCTTACAACACGTTTTCCCGCCTGTGCCGAGCTGTCAAGGGTGAAGGAAATGCCGCTTATCTGGGGGAATATTCCCACGTCTGCGGGATATCTGGATACGCCATGCTCCAGAGCTTCTTTCACTTGCGCTCCGGTCACTTGAATTTTTTGCACTACATTGCCAAAGGGAAATACTTTTATGGTATCTCCTCTGGTGATTTTGCCTTGGGGTATGTCAGCTCTGAAAGTACCCGCGTTCACTATGGCAATATCCGCTCCGCTTATGCCGCGATAAGCGTCTGCCGCATAGTCGCCAAGTTCTGTTTCTCCCGTGCGGATCTGCTCCCGGTTGTACTGGAATTTGCGGCTGGATTGGCCGATGACCTTCTCAAGCATCGGCTGAGCGGATTTTGTGCTGCGCTCGATTTCCCGCAAGACCTCCTGATCCGGTGTTGGCGCTAGCCGGTTCACTTCCTCAAGACCCAGGAGTTTAGCGGATTTATCCACCACACGGTGATTCTTGATCGTCACGTTTACTTCGCCCAAGTAGCTATCATAGCACCCGGTTTGACAAATGAGCGTGTCGCCTTCCTTGATTCCATGGGGCAGGACGGTGTGGCTATGCCCGTCGATAATGATATCAATGCCCTTTACTTTCTGGGCTACTATGGTGGACTTATCGGCGCAGACCGGGTCTATCCCCAAGTGCGTCACGGCGATGACCAGATCGTTGTTGGAGCGAAGCTTGTCTACCATCAGTTGCGCCTGCTGTACCGGGTCGAGGAAGGAGAGATTTTTCGTCAATAAGGGGGATATTTTCAGCTTGGTTTCCGGCGTAACCAAACCAAAGACGGCAATCTTTACGCCTGAGAGGTTAAACTCTTTGTAAGGCGCAAAGGGGAGCTGTCCCGAATCCTTATAGGCTACATTGGCGACCAGAATGGGGAAATTTAATCTCTTCGACAATTCCAGCAAATGCGGAACGCCGTAATTAAAATCCTGATTGCCCAAACACATGGCATCATAGCCTGTCAGATTGAGCAGCGGCACCATGATTTCGCCATTGCTCAGCGTGGCCAGCGGCAGTCCGTGGAAAGTATCGCCGGCATCCAAGACCAGGGTATCGGGATTTAGTTCGCGTTCTTTTTTTATGGCGGCAGCCAGCGTCGCCCACCCCATTGATTTGCCGGAGTTGTCTTCCGGTTTTATGCGCGTGTGTGTATCATTGGTGTGAACGATGGTGATGCGCACGCCTTCAGAGGTTTGTATGGCTTCTGAAGGTTGGGGCAGCCATATGATAATACCTATTACCAGCATCAATACGCAATGACGAACATTCATAAGTATCATCCTTTCATTCTTCTTTCTTAGGGTGTGTTGACTGCTTTGCAGTATTGTATTTGCTGCTTATACCTTCGCTGCAAACGCCATAATTCCTCCTGAGAATCGACACCTAAGGAACTTTTGACGATTCCCGTGTTGCGCTAAAATAGTCACTTCAGCAACATTACCATTGTCTGCTTTTTCTACTGCGGTGTATAATATTTTTGTATACGCGAACGTGTATGGAAGTGTTTGCTTATGGAAAGGGTATAGGAAGGATGTGGGGAAATGAATATGCGAAGCTTGGTTGTGCTGGTCATGGCATTTTTTATCGGGACTGCCTTTACCGGTGTGGCTGCTGTCAGGCCTGTACACGCACAGCAGCAGGAACAGGCGTAAAAGCCGGCGCAGACGTTGGCCCGGTTGATGAAGCCTTGGCCAGTGGAGAGCAGGGATTCCGGCGGTGTGCTGACAGCCCCGAGTATCTGGCTGAGTATGGAATCCTGTACAGCGATGTGATAAAGGGGGATGCCCGGGTTTTACCCAAAGACAAAGTTGCCCTGCGCGGAACCTTTAAGGGAATGAATCGCACCATCAGCGCTAAGAGCGCCTATGACCCGCAGAGAGATGGCTTGGTCTATATTCCCTTGGGGGATGATGAATATGACCGCTACAAGCAAGGTGTAGATGCTACCGATGGCAGTCAGGCGGTAAATTATGGCAATTACGGCGTGATGTATCGGCTGGAACTGCCTACTATGGGCAGTCAGCCTGTTCAGGTAATGCTGACGCCATTAGGCGGTGTTTATGCCGGTGCGGTAAGAGTGGAGGAAGACAGACAGTTGGCCAAAGTGGTACACAATCAGACAGGCCGTTTGTTCTTCGGCGATGTTACTCCCGCGAATTTAGAGCTGCATCTGGGGAAAAACGTCATTTTGACGTCCGATTTTGAACTATCCCATATGGGCAGCTATAAGCCCAATCGGAACTTCGCTTTGCAATATTCACCGCCGGGAGCATCTAATCTGCCGGTGCTGGTGATTCTGGCGCCGGATATCTATAGTTCATGATTATATTCTTCGCTCTTTCATCTTCATCCTGCATTAGAAGATTACGGATATCAGAAATGCTGTAAAAACAAGCGATTAAATCGGAAAAATCGCTTGTTTTTTCTTATTTGTGCGTGTATAATGGGGAGTAGATAAAAAAGAAATCGTTTACTATAGGTGTTGAGGGAGGAAATTCCATGTCTGAGTCGCAATTTTCCCTGGCCCAGTTGGCCAATCCAGAATTTTTCCAGGAGAATCGTCTGCCGGCACATAGTGACCATCACTATTACCGGGATATGGCGGAATTAAATCGCGGTGAGTCCTCGTATGTACGCACGCTGGACGGGCTGTGGTATTTCCATTATGCCAAGAATCCGCGTTTGGCGCCGCAGGGATTTGAAGCGTTGGAGTTTGATTGCCGGGATTGGGAGACCATCCGTGTGCCGGCACATTTCCAGATGGAAGGTTATGGCGTACCGCAGTACACCAATCAGACCTATCCCTGGGACGGCCATGAAGCCGTAGTTCCCGGTCAGGTGCCGCAGCATTTCAATCCCACGGGTTCTTATGTGAAATATTTCCAGTTGCCTGCCGGCTGGGATAATCTCTGTCTGTCGCTGGCTGGTGTGGAATCGGCGGTGGCGGTGTACCTGAATGGTCATTATGTGGGCTATAGCGAGGACAGCTTTACGCCGGCTGATTTTGACCTGACGCCGTATCTGGTGAAGGGCGAGAATAAACTTGCTCTGCGCGTGTTCCGTTTTTCCTCGGGCAGCTGGATTGAGGACCAGGATTTCTGGCGCTTTGGCGGGATTTTCCGCGAGGTGCTGCTCTATACCAAGCCGCGTATCCATGTGGAGGATTTGAAGCTTACGGCGCTTCCAGTAAACGATTACCATGATGGTGAACTGACGGGTGAAATCCGTTGGTCGGGAGCACATACCAAGAAGGTCAAGGTCAGCCTGTTTACGCCGGAAGGTGAGCTTCTTGCTGAGGAGGATATCAGCGGGGCAGCAGGGCAGGATGAATTTATCCTGTCGGTGAAAGGCGCGAAACTTTGGAGTGCCGAGCATCCGCATCTGTATAAACTCCTTTTGGCTGTCTATGATGATGCGGACAATTTGCAGGAAGTCATTCCCTATAACGTGGGCTTCCGTGAGTTCAAACTCGAAGATGGCCTGATGAAAATCAACGGCCAGCGCATTGTGTTCAAGGGTGTGAACCGCCATGAGTTTGACTGCTATCGCGGGCGGGCGATGAATCCGGCGGAATTTGAGCAGGACATCATCACGATGAAACGGCAGAATATCAACGCTCTGCGCTGCTCGCATTATCCTAATTCCAGCTATATCTATGAACTCTGCGACCGTTATGGTCTCTATGTGATTGACGAAACAAATCTCGAAACGCATGGCACCTGGCAGAAAAACGGCGTGCTGGCCCGCGATGAACATACCATTCCCAACGACCATGATGAATGGCAGGCGGTTATCTTAGACCGCGCCAAATCCATGCTCGAACGGGACAAGAATCATGCGGCCATCATCATCTGGTCCTGCGGCAATGAGTCCTGCGGCGGTAAGGATATCTTCGCCATGAGCGAGTATTTCCGCAAGACCGACCCGACCCGCCTTGTGCATTATGAGAGCATTTTCTGGGATAGACGCTACAATGCTACCAGCGATATGGAAAGCCAGATGTATACCAAGGTCGCCGACATTGAAAAGTTCCTGGCTGAGCATCCCGAAAAGCCGTTCCTCTGTTGCGAATACACGCATAGCATGGGCAACAGCAACGGCGGTATGCACAAGTATACGGAACTGACGGAACGCGAACCGCGCTATCAGGGCGGCTTTATCTGGGATTTTGTCGACCAAGCCATTGCGAAAAAAGACCGTTATGGCAAGGAATTCCTCGCTTATGGCGGCGATTTCGGCGACCGCTCCAGCGATTACAATTTCAGCGGTGACGGCATTCTCTATGCAGACAGGAAACTTACGGCCAAATTGCAGGACGTGAAGTTCAACTATCAGAACTTCCATATTAACGTGGAAGCCGATGGCGTAACGCTGGAAAATATCAGCCTGTTCACCGATGCCAGTGAATATGACCTGCATTATGAACTGCTGCTCGATGGCCAAAAAATCTGGGAAAAGACGGAGGCTGCGCCGAGCGTCAAGCCTGGTGAAAAACAGCGCTTGGAACTGGACTTCCTGCCCGTAACCGATGCCGGTGAAGAAAGTCTTACGGTTTCGCTATTGTTGAAAGAGGATACGGTCTGGGCCAAGAAGGGCTATGAAGTGGCCTTCGGTCAGGGCGTATGGCAGGTGGAAGAAGTGGAAGTCACAAGCCCTGCTGAAGCCGCAGAGGCAGCAGAGGTGGAAGAACCTGCGCATTATACAGCCCATCTGCCGCTTACGGATTGTGGCGAAACGCCGCTGCATGTGGTGCAGGGCGATATCAATCTGGGCGTGCAGTTTGCGGGCGGTGAGATTTTGTTCTCCAGCGCGCAGGGCAGTCTGGTATCCTATAAGCTCAACGGTGTGGAACTGTTGGAAGAAATGCCCAAACCGTCCTTCTGGCGGGCACCGGTGGACAACGATTACGGCTGCCGCCGCGACTTTGCTGTGGCGCAGTGGAAACTGGCCAGCCTTTACCGCCGCTGTGTGAAGAAGGAACTGCTGGTCGATGGTAAATGGCAGGAATTCAACTGGCTCGGCCAGCTGGGCATCAAGGAATATGCGGCAGCTGAAGTGCAGGTGCGCTTTACCTATGAACTGGCTACCCAGCCGGTATCTGCCTGCACGATTACCTATACGGTCTGCGCAGATGGCAGCTTGAAGACGGAACTCGACTACGAAAAAGTCGAAGGTCTGCCGGAGGTTCCCGACTTTGCCATGCTCTTTACCCTGTCAGCTGATTATGACCAGCTGCGTTACTATGGCTATGGCCCGGCGGCTAACTACATCGACCGGCAGGAGG
This sequence comes from Selenomonas ruminantium subsp. ruminantium ATCC 12561, assembly GCF_000424065.1. Taxonomy (GTDB): domain Bacteria; phylum Bacillota; class Negativicutes; order Selenomonadales; family Selenomonadaceae; genus Selenomonas_A; species Selenomonas_A ruminantium. The sequence continues at coordinate 2,791 of NZ_AUJE01000037.1, read as the reverse complement.
GGGCAAAGTTGGGTATCTTCTCTGGCACTGTTGCCGGAGAGATGGAAGATTACCTTCTGCCGCAGGAATGTGGCAATCACAATGGCGTCCGCTGGCTGGAAGTTACCGACAAGCGGGGCAGGGGCGTGCGGATTAGCGGCGATATGCCGCTCGCTGCTTCGGCACTGCCGTACAGCGCTCATGAACTTGAAAACGCCCGCCACAGCTACGACCTGCCGCAGGTACATCATACCTTCCTGCGGGTATCTGCCGGCCAGTGTGGCGTAGGCGGTGACGATACCTGGGGCGCACCGGTACTCGAAGAATACCGCATGAAGAATGAGAATATGCATCTGGAATTCTATTTTCAGGGGATTTAATATCGCTTAATATCGCTTAGGAGGCGCAGAAATGATTGATTTTGACCAGGCAACAGGTGTATTCCACCTGCATAATGATAAGGTAAGCTATGTGCTGCAGGTGGTGCGTGACCGTTATCTGCTGCATCGTTATTGGGGCCGTCCCCTGAAGAAATTCCGCGATACGGCACCCATGCAGTCCATCGACCGAGCCTTTTCGCCGCAGCCGGCTGCATATCCCAATGAGCGTACCTTCTCGCTCGATGTTCTGCCGCAGGAATACCCTGCTTATGGCCATGGGGATTACCGTCTGCCCGCTTATGAAGTGCGGCTGGCAAACGGTACGACGGTAACGGAACTCTTCTATGACCATTACGAAATCACGGCAGGCAAACCAAAACTTAAAGGTCTCCCCGCTGTGTATGCTGAGGAAAACGAAGCCGAAACTCTGCATATTTACCTGCAGGACAGTCAGGGCAAACTGGCCGTGGAACTTCTCTACACTTTGCTGAATGATTCGGCCATGCTGACCCGCAGTGCCAAGATTTCCAACTGTGGCAAAGAGGCACTGGATTTAACCGGTGCTGCCAGCTTTGCGCTCGACTTTGCCGACCATGATTTTGACCGCCTGAGTCTCTATGGCGGCCATGCCGCTGAACGCAGTCTGGAACGCGTGTCCCTTATGCGCGGCGTGCAGGAAACGGGCAGCCGCCGTGGCGCCAGCTCTCATCAGCAGTCGCCGTTCCTGGCCCTAGCTCGCAAGGACGCTGGCGAAACGAGCGGGGAAGTCTATGGCTTCAGCCTGATTTGGAGCGGCGAAGCCTCCTTTGTCACCGAAGTGGAGCAGTTTGGTACGACCAGAGTTATCGGCGGCATCAATCCCTTTGAATTCAAATGGCACTTGGGTGCAGGTGAAAGCTTCCAGACACCGGAAGCCATGCTCGTATACAGCGATAAAGGCCTTAACGGTATGAGTCAGACGTTCCATCAGACGGTGCGGGAACATATCGTGCGTGGCAAATATCAGCATGAACTGCGTCCGATTCTCGTCAACAACTGGGAAGCTACCTACTTTGACTTTGATGAGGAAAAAATCGACAATCTGGCGCAGTCTGCTGCTGATTTGGGCTTGGAACTCTTAGTCCTTGATGATGGCTGGTTCGGCAAGCGCAATGATGACAACAGCAGTCTGGGCGACTGGTTTGTCAATACGGACAAGCTGAAACAGGGCCTCAAGGGCGTGTCGGCTTCTGCCCATAAGCGCGGGTTGAAATTTGGCTTGTGGTTCGAGCCGGAGATGATTTCCGAGGATTCGGAGCTTTTCCGTGCCCATCCGGACTGGACTTTGCATGTGCCGGACTACAAGAACAGCTACAGCCGCAATCAGTTGGTATTGGATTTGTCCCGTCCGGAAGTTTGTGACTATATCGTCAAATCCGTCGGTGATGTACTGTCTTCAGCTGAGATTGACTATGTAAAATGGGACTTCAACCGCCATCTGTCCGAAGCCTTTTCGGCAGCTTTGCCGGCCCAGCAGCAGGGGGAAACGAAGACCCGCTTTGTACTGGGGCTTTATGATGTGTTGGAACGACTGACGGCACAGTTCCCGCAGGTGCTCTTTGAAAGCTGCTCCGGCGGTGGTGGCCGTTTCGATGCGGGCATGCTCTACTATATGCCGCAGACCTGGACCAGCGACAATACCGATGCCGTCTGCCGCCTTGCCATTCAGAGTGGCACGAGCCTGGTATTCCCACCGCTGACGATGGGCGCACATGTATCGGTGACGCCAAACCATCAGGTAGGCCGCGTTACGAGCCTGCAGACGAGAACCCTCTGCGCCTTTGGTGGGGATTTTGGCTACGAGCTCGATATTACCCGTATGAGCGCCGAAGAAAAGGAACAGGTCAAAAAGCATGTTGCCCTGTACAAGAAACTGCGTCCGACCCTGCAGCTGGGCAAGTTCTATCGCCTGCTGACGCCCTTTGCTGGGACGAAGAATGAAACGGCATGGCAGTTTGTCAGCGAAGATGGCAAAGAAGTGGTCGTGCTCTACTTCAAGACCCTGGCGGAACCGGCTACGCCGATTCGCAAATTGCAGCTGACGGCATTGGAGGCTGACGCCGAATATGAAGTGACCGATTACCTGCCTGCCCAGCGTTTGAGTATGGACTTTGGCGGGGAAAAATCCCTGCAGATGACGGGACAGGTGTTCTATGGGGATGAGCTCATGTATAACGGACTGGGCGTGGAAAAGATCGACACGGACTTTGCCGCTTATATGTGGGTACTGACAAAAAAATAAACAAGCTATTACAGCTATCTCAAGAGTCCGCTGATGAACAGGTCAGCGGGCTTTTTATTGCAGTTTGTCGGCAAGTTCGTGATAAAGGTATCCAGGTCATACGTTGTCAGGGGTGAACGGGGGAGTACTTTTTCTGATTCCGCTAAACGAC
>NZ_AUJE01000036.1 GCF_000424065.1 Selenomonas ruminantium subsp. ruminantium ATCC 12561 | reverse complement strand
AAGCTGGTCCGAGTTCTTCCGTCAGCTTGAATACAAGGCAGAATTGCATGGCTCTGAAATCTTGAAGGTAGATACATTCTACCCGTCAAGCCAGACCTGTTCAAAATGCGGATACCAGAACAAAGAAACTAAGAATCTTGGTATCAGGGATTGGACTTGCCCTGCATGTGGTTCACATCATGACCGAGATGCCAATGCAGCAATAAATATACTGCGAAAGGCAATAGAACAAAAACAGGTTGCTTAACATAAATTAGTACCGTGGGACACACGGGAATTTACGCTTGGGGAGAACGTGTAAGTCGAACTGGTTACGGCTAGGCCGCAGTGTTCAGCGAACCAAGAATCCCCTGCCTTTAGGCATTGGGAGTGTCAAACCTGTTACATTCAAAATCCGGGTATCCCCGAATATCACGGCAAATATCGTCACCGCTGGCATTCCAAGACGCATTGGGAAAAGGCGGCAGGTTAAATGGTGCGCAGGAGGATACTAAAATGTATGCATATGAAACGATACAGAAAATACTGCTCCCTGTGCTGCTAATCGGAGCGGCGGCCTGTTTTATCAGCGGTATCGCTGTAGGAGAAACTGCTGTGGCGGCAGCAAACAGTGCCGGTACAGCGGTGCAGAAAGCAGCGGCGGTCAGTGAGCACAGTATTCAGCCTATTGTCGGAACCTGGCGTGAGGCAGGTGCAGCTGATGCGCGAAGTCTTGTCATCTATGCGGATGGCAAGTATGAAATGACCTACAAAGACGGCAGGGCCTTTGGCATGGTTAAGGTAACGGCTGAAGAACATCCGGATGGTTCAACATCCTATTGGTATTCCTTTTTGGAAGGTGGCGGTGTAGTTCTTGAGGATAAGAACACAGCCTCGCCTTGGTATTCGGCGTATACGAGTGCTAATGAACAATGGGCTGCCTTTGCCAAGGACGAAAAGGCTGCAACGCAGACAGACCTTTATTCGGGGCAGGATGGAGCCATGCATTTTGTGCGTTATGCCGAAAATGGCTGCGATAAAAACCGTGTGGGCATTAAGGCAGAAGATTATGTTGGTGTCTGGGGCAGTGGCCGTTGTTCTGCTGTAGTCAGCCGGGAGGGCAATGGTTTCCTGATGGAAATTCAATGGGCAAGCAGTGCCGCTGAAGGCAGCCGTTGGGTTTACCATTGCAGCTATGACAATTTTGCGGCGATACTGTTCAGCAACGGCAATGGCACGCGCATCGATTATGTTTATGCGGAAAATGGTACAAGCAAAGAGAATATGGCCTATAATGACGGTCATGCGCTCTTTGTCCTGCGTGATGGCATCATGCTTTGGCAGGATAAAAAGGAAAACACGGATAATGGTGTAGAGTTTACCAAACTCCCCTGATAAGCAGCATTATGCCTGTGTGAATGATGAAAAGCAATTAGTGGAGGTGCAGGGAATTGATGGTGTTAAAGCGGCTGTATGTTCTGCTTATGGCAGCATGGCTTTGTGCAGGCGTTGTATCCGCTGCACCTTTGCAGGTGTCGGAGCAGCTGGATATTTTGGCGCGGACGGCGAAGGCGGAAAACGGCTGGTTCGTTCAGCCAACGCAGGATAAAGATTGGAACAAGTGGCATTACGCAGTGACCGACTTGAACCATGACGGCAATTTGGAGATTTTGCTGGCGAAGGCAGGCAGCTTTGATGGAACGCAAGAGCTGCGGTGTGAAGAATTAAACGAAGGAAAATGGACACGCCATGGGGGCATTCATTTGGTGGGCGGCTCGCATATGCCGGATATTTTGACCGGTGAGGAATATGGGCAATTCACAGTGTTGTATGATGCGCAGAAAAAGCGTTATATCTATCTTTTTACGGAAACCATCATGCATGGTGAGTTTGAGGCGGTGCATACCCGCTATGCCCTTTGGCTGAACGGCGTATTGCAGGTTGAGGAGCTGGGCTTTTCGACCTGGCAACTGTCCGGTTATGACGGCAGCGTCAAGCAGCATTATTATCTGCCCCGTTGGCGGGCAACCAGCACAGAAGGTGCGCAGAGAATCAGTTCCAAACGCTATGCGCAGTTGGCGAAGGAGCAATTTTCGAACAGCGTAGAGCAGTCAGCACAAATCAAATGGATAAAAGCAGAGGAACTATGGCCGTTGGTAAAAAACAGTAAGCCATACAATCTGCTGGAAGATTCCTTTGCTGTATTTACAAAAAGTACATCGACTGGTGACGGCATTTTACCCCATACATAATCGTTTTTTGGATTGGGATTAAATTATTGACACCAAGCCGGACAAATGTTACTATGATTGTAAGATAACGTTTGACGTATCTTCACCGTTGATTCTGGAGGCTTGGTCAGGGAAGTGTCCAGTGGAGGTCTTTGTGTATGGTTTGCATTGAGCCAAAGCCTGTCTAGGCGAAAGCCGAAAGAAAAATGCCGGATTTCCATCGCCTGAGGCGCTGATGCCTTGGGCGATTTTTGTGTGTAAGGTGATAAATGTGGATGTATTGAGGGAGGCGCTTGATGCCTATCAATCGTTGTGTCATAAGGACTTTCATTTGAAAATAGGCAGTGCCCATCAGGAGTTGCTGGACATTTCTTTTTTCTTTCTGCCGGAACATTTTCTGCACTTGGCAGGTATCGGAAAATTGGCGGATTTAGCAGATATTCACAATGCAAAATCAAAAAGTAATTTATATCGGCGATTGCTTATGGGGGAGATTGACTACAATTACCTGCAATCAAGTGTATTTTTCCCTGAGATAGACCGTCGGCTGAATGACTTGGCCTATCTGCCCCAACTATTGGCGGCGTTAAAAGGCGGCAAGGTAATCATCAAGTTCAATTCCCAGTTAGCAGGTACGAGGATAATCGCCGATTTTCTGCTCTATCAAAAGGAACAGGAGACCATCTATCATCTGTTCTTGAAGGGGAGGCAGCAAGGAAAGTATGTTCCTGTGTCATTCTTTTCCCGAAATACACCGAAATTTTTAATTCGGCAGACCAAGTTGAAAATATTGGATATGTACGTGGTGGATAAAAGAGTAAATATGCATATTTAAGCTACCATAATCATGGCAAAGGTTTCGCCATCTGGTGCGGTCTATCGGACGAAGATAGAGACAGAATCGTTGCGGCGGCAGAAAAAGCTAACGACAGTAGCAAGGCTTGACCGGTCAAGTCTTTTATGAATGGGAAAATGTACCTCATTAAGGGATAGCAAAAATTCCATATCGGTGTTAAAATGTAATCATCTTTGTTTTTAGGCAGGCAGTAGAAAGGTGATTACATGCACAAGATGTTTTTATCCTGTCTCCTGACAGCTGTCCTTACGGCGGCGGCTGTGGCTGCGGCCTTTATCATGGGGACAGGATATTTTGTTGGCAATTATGCGGTGCACTTTGGCTTGGAGCGGGGGACGGTGGATAATCCGCAGGAACCGCCGCGGGCGTTTGCTTTGCTCATGCCGCCGGAGGCGCGCCATTATGATAAGCCGGATTATACGAATGAGGAATGGACGCTGACTTCGCGGGACAATCTGGTGTTAAAGGCTACGCATTTTTATCCCGATGAGGATAACGGTGCGAAAAAATGGGTAATCGTAGCGCATGGCTACGGGGGTACGCAGGAAAATTCCTATTATATAGCAACCCACTATCTGCGGATGGGCTATCATGTGCTGACCCCTGACCTGCGCGCTGCAGGCAAGAGTGAGGGCCGCTATCTGACCATGGGCTATCGGGAGAGCGTGGATATGGTGGACTGGGCCAAGCGGATTGCCCTTTACTATCCGCAGGCCAAGATTATCCTGCATGGTGTGTCCATGGGGGCGGCCACGGTTATGATGGCCTGTGATGATGAGGATTTGCCGAAGAATGTAGCGGCTTGCGTGGAAGAAAGCGGCTACACCAGCGCCTTTGATTTGCTTGTGCATCAGATACATGAGTCGTTGGGCCTGCCGCCCTTCCCGGCCATGAATCTTTTGGACTGGCGTTGTCAGCAGGTGGCTGGCTTCAGCCTCAATCAAGCGGTGCCGGAGGTTGCGGTGATGCATTCAAAAGTGCCTATCTTGTTCATTCATGGCACGAGGGATGCGTTAGTCCCGCCTTCCATGGCCGAGCAGCTTTACCGGGATGCGAAAGCTCCGGACAAGAGTCTGCTCTTAATCCATGATGCGGTACATGGCGTGGCCTGTCAGAAAGACGAGAAATTGTATTTTAAGACGGTGCAGGAGTTTACAGCGCCGTATATGCAGTAAGGAGTGGAATTGTGCGGGCAGTGGTAACGCGGGTAAAATCCGCCAGTGTAGAAATTGAAGGAAAAGTGAACGGCGCGATTGAGCAGGGCTTTTTGGTGCTCTTGGGCGTAGGGCCGGAAGATAATGCCGAATCAGCACAGAAATTGGCGGAGAAGATTTATAATGTCCGGGTGTTCTCCGATGAGGCCGGCAAGATGAACTTAAACCTCGAACAGGTGGGCGGCTCCATGCTGGTGATTTCCCAGTTTACGCTCTATGCGGATTTGAAGAAGCGCCGTCCCGGTTTCAGCCATGCGGCGCCGCCGGCTATGGCCAATGAACTCTATGAAGTCTTTATGCAGGACTTGCGGGATTTGGGCGTGACGGTGGAGCATGGTGAATTCGGTGCGGATATGCAGGTGGAATCGGTGAACGATGGCCCTGTGACCTTATGTTTCGATACGGAGGCGTTGTAAGTGGATCAGTTGTTAAAGCAATATGCCCAGCTCGTGGTCAGCGTGGGCGTAAATATTCAAAAAGACCAGATTCTGGTCATCAATTCCCCGATTGAATGTGCGGATTTTGCCCGCAAAATCAGTGAGGAAGCCTTCAAGGCCGGTGCTCATGATGTGGTTATCAGCTGGGGGGATGAACTCTCTGCCCATATCCGCTACGAGCATGGCAAGAAGGAACTCTTTACCGAGTTCCCCGAATGGCGGGTGAAATTCTATCAGGGTTATGCGGAGCAGGGCGCGGCGTTTGTGTCCATTGCAGCCCGCGACCCGCAGATTTTCAGCGATATTGAGCCGGAAAAATTAAAATTGGCCAATCAGGCGGCTGGCGCAGCGCTCTTAGAGTACCGTGAACGTCTTATGAGCAACAAGAATACCTGGTGCGTGGTGTCTGTGCCGACTAAGGGCTGGGCGACGAAGGTATTCCCCGAAGATACAGCCGAAAAAGCGGTGGAAAAACTTTGGCAGGCCATTTTTAAGACCGTGCGTATTGGTGAAGGTATCGACACGGTAGCTGAGTGGCGCAAGCATATCGACTTCCTGCAGCAAGCGGCGAAGTTCCTCAACGAGCAGAAGTTCGTCAAGCTTCATTATCAGAATGCCAGCGGTACCGATTTGGAAATCGAACTGCCGGAAGGCCATATTTGGGCCGGCGGCGCGGAAAAGTCGGAGTTGGGGACGGAGTTTGCCGCCAATATGCCGACGGAGGAAGTTTACAGCATGCCCAAGCGTGATGGTGTAAATGGTACGGTTGTGGCTTCCAAGCCGTTAAACTACAACGGCAATCTGATTGAAAACTTCAAGCTGGTTTTCAAGGACGGCAAAGTGGTCGATTATACGGCAGAAAAAGGTGCGGAAATCCTCAAAGGTCTGTTGGAAACGGACGAAGGGGCAAGTTACTTAGGCGAAGTGGCATTGGTTCCCTTTGATTCGCCGATTTCCCAGAGCGGCATTTTGTTCTACAACACGCTGTTTGATGAAAATGCCTCCTGCCATCTGGCACTGGGCAAGGCCTATCCGACTTGCATTGAAGGTGGCGAGAATATGGACAGCGTGACGCTGTTGCGGCATGGTGTCAACGATTCGCTGGTGCATGAGGACTTTATGATTGGCACCCGGGATTTGGAAATCGTGGGGACAACTGCCGATGGCCGGGAGATTAAGATTTTTGAACAGGGCAATTTCGGGAGGAACTTATGGTAAAGAAAATGAGTTGCGGGCTTTCCTTGACTTTGCTGTTCCTTTGTTTGTGGAGCACAATCTGCTTGGCGGCGGGCAAAGTCGTGGACGAGGATTTTTCCTGCAAGGGGGTAATGCTTGGCGACAGCGAAAGCATTTTGCGGGCGAAGTGGGGCGAGCCACTCTATGACAAAATCGTCATCAAGCAGGGAGTCAAGGTCAAAACCTATGTTTACAAAGACCGCAGTGAGGCCAGTATTGCTGTGCGCACCGGCGAAGTGGTGGATTTCACCGTGGATATGGAGAAATATACCGCCCGCGATAATGTGCGCAAAGGAGCCACGAAATTCTGGCTCGAAAAAGTTTATGGCAAAACGAACAAACAGTTTATCGAGGGGGAATACTACCTGATTTATACCCGGGAAAATCACCCTCATCAGAAGCTGCTCTTAAAGGTCGACGGTGATGATGGTCATTTGCTCAATTTACAGATAAGCAGTCTGCCCATTGACGAGGCAGAGCGGGCTGCTATGGCTGAAGCGGGCGACCCCATATTGTTAGAGCATGACCGTGATGATGACAATGGTTTTGCCGGGATTGATATGTCCAATATGCCGCAGGACAAAGAGGTACACTTGGAGGGCTGGGGCAGATGATACAGCTGAAACTGCTGGAACACCGTCTGCTGCGCTATGCAGGAATTACGCTGGGTTGTATGATTGCCAGCTGCTCCATCAATCTTTTTTTGGTGCCTTCACATCTGTTGACGGGCGGTGCCACGGGCATTGCCATGATTGTCTATTACCTCACGCATCTGCCCATTGGTGCGCAGACCTTTGCCTATAATATTCCGCTGTTGATGGCAGCTTGGCGGCTGCTCGGCAAGGGCTATACCTGTGATGTGGTCATCGGCACGGCGATATTTTCCTTCTGTCTGGATTTCACCAAGCCGCTTAATGCCTATGCGCCGGTCAATGATTACATGCTGGCGGCCATTTTTGGCGGCGTGTTCAATGGCATCGGCTACGGCATTGTGTTCCGCATGAACGGCAGTACTGGCGGCTTCGATATCGTGGGCGCTATTGCCAAGAAATTTTATTCCTTTAATATGGGCGGCGTGATTTTCGGCTTTAACTGTCTGGTCATGCTGGCGGCGGCGTTTATGTTCGGCGTGGCACCGGCGATGTTTACGCTTATCTGCATGTTTATGAATGCCATGGTAACGGATAAGGTTATCGCAGGCTTCAACAGCCGTAAGGCGCTGCTTATCGTGTCCAATCAGGCCGAGGCCATTGCTGAGGGCATTATGGAAGTGGGTCGCGGCGTAACATTCCTACATGGGCAGGGCGCGTTTACGCGCCGGGAACGCAATGTCGTGTTCGTGGTTGTGACCTTAACGCAGGTGGCCAAGATGAAGATGATTATCAACGCCATCGACCCCGATGCCTTTGTGATTATCATGTCGGCCAGTGAGGTTATGGGGCATGGATTCAGTTCACCTGGTGTAAAAAATGGGACAGTGATTCACCGTTACGGGAATAACAGCAGATAGGAGAAGTTTATGCAAGAAACGGATATATTAGTGGTGGGAGCCGGAGCAGCTGGGGCATCTTTAGGATATTTGCTAAAACAGGCGGGCAAGGATGTGCTGTTGCTGGAAATGCTGGATGCAAAAAAGAAGAATAAGCTGTGTGCAGGGATAATAGAGCACAGGGCCGAGCAGGCATTTATGGATATTTTCGGAAAAACGCTGGATGAGGCGGGATTGGCGACTATGCCCATGGAAAAAATGCTGGTTCGTCATGATGCTTATGAAATGAGCCATACCATGCCGAAGAATAATCAGTCTGCACAGGGGAAAACGCAAGATTTAGCAAGGGCAGATGAAAAAACGCAAGGATTTGCTGCAAATTTGCGTAACTACCTGAAAAAAGGTGGTAAAATAGCCGCTAAAATGGCTGTGAAAAAAGCTGCTGGCTATGAGCCGGGGGTGGTTTCTTATAAGGCTTTGCCACGCAAGCGCTTCGATGATTATGTGTTGAACAGCTATTTGGAAGCGGGAGGTCGGCTGCTGGATCATACCACGGTACGTTCTATTGATAAAGAACGGCAGGTGGCGCGCTGCGTAAATTTGGTTACCAAGAAGACTTTTGAAATCAAGTATAATACTTTAGTCGGTGCAGATGGTGCAACATCGATTGTACGTCGTTTGCTTACTGGCAAGCGGCAAAGCACGACATTGGCTTTGGAAGCACCAGTGCCCCTTACGCTGAGGGAAACGGTAATTTATTTGCGCCCGGTTGACCATGGTTATTTTTGGTATATTCCCCGCGGAAAAGATGCTACTGTTGGCTGCGTCTATCATAAATTGGGATGCAGGGACAGTGAAATCAGGAAGCACTTTGCGGCATGCTGTGCGGATATGGGAATAAAAATGGAGAACAAAATACGTGGTGCCCTGATTCCCGATGGCAGTGATGTGCTGCTGCAGCCGGCAGAACATTGTTTTTTGATTGGCGAAGCTGCGGGCTTGTCGGATAATTTTACCGGTGGTGGTATCCACTATGCGCTGTTATCGGCAAAGGCATTAGCGGATGCTTTGCAGGGAAAAAAGACTTATGATGAGGCGATGAAGCCCCAACTGGACGCCGTGCATAAGAATTGCAGCAATGCGAATATCTACTTTGCCGCCGGTGGCAAGGTGGTGGAATTTCTAGGGAAGAAAAAGACCAACTAATGGTTGCAATAGAGAGGGGAATTTTGTACAATGAAAAAGATATTGATTATGATGCTGGTGCTTATGACGGCTCTTTCAGCGGGCTGCATCGCCGGCGGCAAGGATAATGGAGGCAAAAAAGTGGCTAATCGCATTGCAGTATTTGAAACCAACAAAGGTACGTTTGAAATCGAACTTTTCGAAGACAAGACGCCGATTACGACGAAAAACTTTATCGACCTGACGGAAAAGGGCTTTTACAACGGTGTAATCTTCCATCGCGTGATTGACGGCTTTATGATTCAGGGCGGCGACCCCGAAGGCACGGGTATGGGCGGCCCAGGCTACACCATTGAAGATGAGTTCTTAGATGACCTGCGCTTTGATGGCGAAGGCATCCTGGCTATGGCCAACACGGGGATGCCCCACACGGGCGGCAGCCAGTTCTTCATCACGCTGGACAAGACGCCCTGGCTCAACGGCAAGCACACCATCTTTGGCAAGGTAATTAAGGGCATGGATGTTGTCCGCACCATTGGCCACAGCGAAACGGATTTTCGTGACCGTCCGCTCGAAAACGTCGTGATGGAAAAAGTTACCATTAAAGATGCCGAATAAAGACGAGAACTACACTTATATTTTAGAGTGCAGTGACGGTAGTTTTTATACAGGCTGGACAAATGACCTCGTAAAGCGGGTCAGGACGCACAATGCCGGCCGGGGCGGGAAATACACCCGCACCCGCCTGCCTGTGCGTCTTGTCTATTTTGAAACCTTTGCCGATAAGCGGGAGGCGCAGAGCCGTGAATGGCATATCAAGCAGCTTACCCATAAACAAAAACGGATGTTAATCGAGAGTAACGAGAGGAAGTAATACGGTGGATTTAAGCATAGTGGAACTGCTGAAAGTAGTAGTTCTCGGTATCGTAGAAGGGTTGACGGAATGGCTGCCGGTATCGAGTACTGGTCATATGATTCTGGTGGACGAATTTATCAAGCTGGATGTCAGCAAGGATTTCATGGATATGTTCCTGGTGGTTATCCAGTTGGGCGCAATTCTCGCCGTTGTGGCGCTGAATTTTGAAAAGCTCAATCCCTGGTCGGATTGGAAGACGAAGAAGGAAAAGCGGGATACGGTGAGCTTGTGGATGAAGGTTATCGTGGCCTGCGTTCCCGCAGCCGTGATTGGCCTGATGTTCAACAAGTACATGGAAGAACATTTCATGACGGCGCCGGTGGTGGCCACGACGCTTATCTTCTACGGTCTGCTCTTTATCTGGATTGAGAACTACAACAAGCACCGCCGTCCGCGGATTAACGACTTGGCGAACTTGGATTACCGTACGGCTTTCATTATCGGCCTGTTCCAGGTACTTTCCCTGGTGCCGGGTACCAGTCGTTCTGGTGCGACCATTATCGGTGGTATTCTCTTTGGTACCAGTCGTATCGTGGCTGCGGAATTTACGTTCTTCCTGGCTATTCCGGTCATGTTCGGCGCGAGCCTCCTCAAGATGGTCAAGTTCGGCCTGCATTACACAGGGGCGGAAATCGTCATCATGGTGGTGGGCATGGTTACGGCCTTTATCGTTTCCATTCTGTCCATCAAGTTCCTCTTGAGCTATATCAAGACCAATGACTTCAAGGCCTTTGGCTGGTATCGTATCGTACTGGGCATTATCGTAATCGCCTATCTGTTCTTAGTGGGCGACCCGACAGCGGATAAATAATGAAAAGAAAGCCTTCCCCGTTGGGGAAGGCTTATTCACTCAGAAAGGAAATGGATATGAAAATAATTGCAGGCCTGGGCAATCCCGGCAGCGAATATGCCGCGACTAAGCATAATGTCGGCTTTATGCTGGTGGATGCACTGGCAGATAAATTGGGCATTGACAATTGGCAGGATAAATTCGATGCCAAAGTCGCGCAGGGCTTTTTGGGCACGGAAAAGATTCTGCTCGTCAAGCCCCTGACTTATATGAACGAAAGCGGGCGGGCAATCGGGCCGCTGATGAATTTTTACAAGCTGGAGACGGAGGACTTAATCGTTGTCCATGACGATATGGATATTCCGGCCGGTACCGTGCGCATCCGCAAAAAGGGCAGTGCGGGTGGACATAACGGCATTAAATCCGTACTGGCACATTTGGGGGATGAACACTTTGCACGCGTGCGGATTGGCATTGGCCGTCCCCTGCCGGGCTGGACGGTGGTCAATCATGTGCTGGCACCGTTTACGGACGAAGATAAGCCGAAAATCAAAGAGGCGATAAACTATCTGTTGCCGGCTGTTGAGTGCATCGTAAAAGATGATGTGGATATGGCGATGAATAAGTATAATCCCAAGAAGCAGAAGAAAAAGAAGGCTGTTGAAGCAGCTGCAGAAACGCAGGAAGGAGGCACAGAAAATGTCGCAGAAAACAAATGAAATGATTACAGCTGTCTATGCCGATGAGGATGGCAATATCTTAGATGCTCCGGGCATGCAGGGCATGGGCCGTACAGGGCGGGAGAATATCCTGCTCAAACCGGAGGATTTGATTCCCCTGCCGGAAAGTGCGGATTTAATGCTTCTGCCCGACCATCTGGCTGTGGGCATGGCCAGTGACGGCGAGGTTATGCCCATCAGCGGGCTGGCTGTGGCTGCGATTCTGCCGGCCGGTTATACTCGTCTTTATATGCCGGCTTATGAACGTGCGGAAGAAGCGGAACGCCTGCCTCTTTATGGCTATACAGCGGTGGTGGTCTACAAGGACGAGCTTTACTGTGCCGCTGTTTATACGGACGAAAACGAAAAATGGGACCCCGTGCATTACAATACCAAGGACCTCAAAAATCTCGTCAAGCGCACGAAGAAGGATTTGCCGGGCAACCGCATTGTGGAGCAGGTCGCAGGCTGCTCGCTTAAATGGCACTGCTGCACGGCGCAGAACCTGTTCTACCGTCGCTGGGAATGCGGTATTCCGACTTCGCCGGTCTGCAATGCCAACTGTTTTGGCTGTATTTCCCTGCAGCCCGCAGAGTGCTGTCCGTCGCCGCAGCAGCGCATTGACTTCCGTCCAACGCCGGAGGAAATTGCCGAAGTCGGCGTGTACCATCTGCAGGTGGCCCCCGATGGCATCATCAGTTTCGGTCAAGGCTGTGAAGGGGAGCCGAGTCTGGCGGCGGATAATATCGCCGCAGGCATTAAGCTGATTCGCCAGCAGACCGATAAGGGGCAGATTAACATGAATTCCAATGTGGGCTGGACGGAAGGCGTCAAGAAGATTGTCGATGCCGGTTTGGACTCTTTGCGCGTGTCGATTATCAGCGCTCGCGAGGAGGGGTATGATGCCTATTACCGCGCCAGCTATCATCTGGAAAACGTCAAGGAATCCATTCGCTATGCCTTGGACAAGGGCGTTTATGTGTCCTTGAACCTCTTGTATTTCCCCGGTTTCAATGACCGCGAGGAAGAGCTGGCGGCTTGGCAGGAATTTTTCCGCGAACTGCCGGTGCAGATGATTCAGGTGCGCAACCTCAATATCGACCCCGATGCGTTCCTCGACATCATGCCGGAACCGCAGGGCAAGGCTGTTGGCACGCGGAAGTTTATCGAAACCCTCCATGCCGAATTCCCGCAGCTCGTTATCGGCAGTTTCAGCCATTATGTGGAAGACTAAGAAAAGAGGCGTTGGCTTGATGTTAGCAATCAAAAACGGCAGATTTATCGTACCCGATGAAAACGGTGATTTCGTTTTCCGCACAGAAGGCGTACTGCTCTGCGATGGTGAACGGATAAAGGGCTTTGCAGAGGAAAAAGATATTCCTGCGGATGCTGAAGTTTTGGATGCGCAGGGCAATTATGTGGCACCGGGCTTTTTGAATGTCCATATTCATGGCTGTGCGGGCTCGGATACCATGGATGCGGATATAGATGCGTTGGAGCGTATGGCAAAACTGCAGGCGCAGACCGGCGTAACGGGCTTTCTGCCCACGACCATGACCTGTAAGTGGCATGAGGTGGAAGAAGCCCTGCTGGCGGTAAAAGAAACGATGCAGTGTCCGCTGGCTGGCGCCCGGATTTTGGGGGCACATATGGAAGGTCCTTTTATCAGTCCGCAAAAGAAAGGGGCACAGGCGGAAGAAAATATCCGCAAGGCCGATTATAAGCTGGTAAAGCCCTGGGCAGATGTGGTGAAAATCATCACCTTGGCGCCGGAAGAGCTTACGGATTATACCTTTGTCGATGAATGCCATGCGGCCGGGATTACGGTGTCCATCGGCCATACGGCGGCGGATTACGAGGAAACGCTGCAAGCGGTAAAAGAGCATGGAATTCATCATTTCACCCATGTCTATAATGCTATGACGGGCTTTAGCCATCGCAGCCCCGGCGTTGTGGGAGCGGCTTTTGATACCGATGCCAATTGCGAAATCATTGCCGATAATGTGCATAGCCATCCCGCGGCACAGCGGCTCTTATACCATGCCAAGGGTGGGAAGAACATCGTGCTGATTACCGACAGCCTGCGCGCCTGTGGCTTGGGCGATGGCCCCTCCGAATTGGGCGGGCAGGAAGTCTTTGTTAAAGGGGAACTGGCTACGCTTAAAGACGGCACCATTGCTGGCAGTGTGGCGACGATGAACCGCTGCGTTAAGATTTTCTGGGAAAATACGGGAGCGGAGCTGCCGCAGATTATTGAGATGGTGACGAAGACACCGGCGCAGGAGTTGGCGCTGTATGAGGATATGGGTTCGCTGGAAAGTGGGAAGCGGGCGGATATCGTTATCTTTGATGAAGAAGTGCGAATCCACAAGACCGTTATTGGCGGCAAGGTTTATTACCACGATTGAGTTCGTGGCAAAAGGCGCGGCAGGCGAGGACTAGCTGTCATCCGCTGCGGCGCGGAACTAAAAATATTTTTTATCTTTAATTTAAGGGCTGGAAAAGTCAAAACTCGCTGTGCTCAGACAGTTGACTTTTCCAGCCCCTTTTTGTGGGATAATTTTGTAACGGTTGTAACAGACGTTGTGTTGTTGAAGGGGTATAATTATGGGCAGAGAATAAGATGGCTTGGTGATGAAGGAGTTATTCGGATGAAGACGATAGATTTTAGCTTGATGGTAGCGGAGCTGGTGAAAGCGGAACCGTTGGTGGCGGAGATTTTGAGCGGGTTGGGGCTGGGAAAGCTGATAAGCCCTGAGGCGTTGCAGGTTATGGGCAATATTATGACCATTCCGCGGGCGGCGGCTATGCAGGGCGTGGCTATGGAGGCTGTCATTGCCGCTTTTAGGAAACGGGGATTTTCGGTAGTTAATGGAGAGACGGCAGGCAGCACGGCTCCCTGTTCTGTGACCGGTCATTTTGACCGGTCAGATTCCTTGCCGGAAGGGCATCCGATTGAGCTGATGCGAGCGGAGAATGCAGGCATGGAAAAGGTGCTGGATATTCTGCAGGCGGAGTGTGCAGGCAGTGGAGCTCCAAACTCATATGTGGTTATTCAGGCATTGCAGGTGCTTAACGGTGTACGCGCCCATTACGCCAAGAAGGAAGAACTGCTGATGGCGCAGCTCTATAAATATGGTGTAACGGGGCCGTCACAGGTCATGTGGAATGAGGATGATGAAATCAAAAAGGAAATCGGTACGCTTACGCGGGCTGTTACGGAGGACGCAGACAATGTGCTGATTTACAAGGGGCGTATAGCGGCTGTGGCGAAAAAGGCGCGGGAGATGGTGTACAAGGAAGAACAGATTTTATTCCCGCTATGCTTGCGCTTTTTCACGGAAGAGGAGTGGCTGCGGATATATCGCGATTTCCCGGAAATGGGCATGGCTTTTGTTGAAAAGCCGGCCAGATGGGAGGCTGGCGAACGCTGGGCGGCAGCGGAACTGGCCAAGGTTACGGAACAGGAGATTTTAGCGGGAAAAATCCAGCTGCCCACGGGCGAATTGACGGTCAAGCAGCTAAGCGCTATCTTGGCGCTGTTGCCCTTAGACTTGACCTTTATCGATGCGGAGGAAAAGCTGCGGTTCTTCATCAACGAAGGCCGGGTGTTCCCGCGTCCGTTGGCTGCGTTAGGGCGTGATGTGGCCGAATGCCATCCGCCGCATATTGTGCCGGTGGTCAGAAATCTTGTGGCGGATTTCAAGGCGAAAAAGCGCACATCCTTGGAGGTGGCGCGTTACATCATGGGCAAGCCGATTCTCGTGAAGTATATGGCGGTCTATGATGAAGCTGGTGAGTATATGGGTACCTTAGAAGCGGTGCAGGATTGCAGTCCTATTCTGGAAAAGTTTGCCCACAGATAAATCTGGTAACCTCTTGCAATTTTCAGAATATTATAGTACAATATGACATATCAAAACAAGCAATGTATATGCTAGGAGGGGTATTTATGTTTAGAGCAGTACCATTTCATCTGAAAGAAAACGCAGAACGGGGCTACGATGTTTTGGAGAAGGTTTTAAGCTATGCGGCGGAACAGTCCCTGAATCCTCTGGGAAAAGTCAGCGGCGCCCTGTCCTCCTTCAAGGTGGATGTGATTGAGACCGATACGGCCTATGAGCTGTTTGCAGAACTTCCAGGTTTCTATAAAGAGCAGATTACCGTGTCCTACGATGATGACAATTATCTGCGCATCAAGGCTCAGCGGGCAGAGGCTGTGGACGCCAGCATCAGGTATCTGTGCAGGGAACGCAAGAGCGGTGATTTTGAACGCACGTTCTACATCGACATGATTGACAAGAAGTCTGTCAATGTGGCTTTTGAGAACGGTATTCTGCATATCGTGCTGCCCAAGCAGAAGGAAGAGGAGGGCCGTACGGTCTTCGATATCGACTAAAAGTGAAAAGCCTGTTGGAGAAAAAGTGCCAACAGGCTCTGTTTATGATAAAATACAAATGAGCATAAAATATTTTATCTGTCTTAGAGGAAATGGCAGGATTTTGTGGATGGAAGGGGAATTAATATAGAGTATAAAATGTTACCGCTATAAATAGCCAGAGGAGAGTTGGGAGGGACTAATTATGATGGATGAAAAGGATTGGGCGGAGTTTAAGAGAAAGTTGAAGGCCAAGACGGAAATTGACCTTGACCTATATAAAGAACCGCAGATGAAACGCCGTATTGGTAATCTTGTGACCAGGGCCAGCATGAATTCCTATGTGGAGTATTTTGATAATGCGGCTAAGGATAAAGACGATTTTGCGGCTTTTATCGAATATCTGACCATCAACGTGTCGGAATTTTTCCGTACGCCGGAGAAGTTCGGCAAGCTCGAGACGGATGTTATTCCTGATTTGCTGAAGCGTTCGCCAAAGCTCAATATTTGGAGTGCAGGCTGCTCCATTGGTGCAGAGCCGTATTCGCTGGCCATTATCATGAAGGAAATGACGCCGAATACCCGCCATCGCATTTTGGCTTCGGACCTGGATATTGAAATTCTGGCCAAGGCTAAAAGAGGTGTTTATACGCAGGACGAAATCAAGGCCATGAAGCCTGAGCGTCTGGCCAAATACTTTAAGCCTGAGGGTGAGAAGTATGCAGTCAGTCAGGATATTAAAAACTGCATTGAGTTCAAGCGTCATAATTTGCTCAAAGACCCCTTTGAAAGTGGGTTTGACCTGATTCTGTGCCGTAATGTAGTTATTTATTTCACGGAAGAAGCCAAAGACCAGCTTTATGCGAATTTCTTTAAGGCACTCAAGCCCGGTGGCATTCTCTTTGTAGGCGCTACGGAGGCTATTTTGAACTTCCGTAAATTAGGTTACACCAGTTTCCAGCCATTCTTCTATCAAAAGCCATTAACTTAAGCCAGTAAACCACGATAAGGGTCGGTGTTAAATCATGTACGCGAATCAACAGATAGAACAACTGGATAGGGAAAGCATGCAGGCCTTGCAGCTTGAACGCTTGCAAAAACAGCTGAAATGGGTGGAGGAAAAGAGCCTCTACTATCAGCAGAAGTTTGCCAAGGCAGGCGTGTCGGCAAAGGATGTACAAAGCCTTGAGGATATCCGGAGGCTTCCTTTCCTGACCTCTAATGAGCTCTTTCAGGTTGATTCGTTAGACCTTCTTACACTGCCGTTGTCGGCGATATTGCGATTTAGCGTAGTGCAGCAGGAAAACGGTGAAGTGACGAAGTTCTACACCAATGGTGATGTGGCGAAGAATGTGGAAATGATGACCCGCTGTCTGGTGGCTACGGGAATCAATCAGACTTCGGTAGTGGCTATACAGGGGGATATGGCGGACAGCCGCCTAATGGACATTCAATATGCTCTGGAAATGCTCGGGGCAACAGTGGTGAACATGGGGACGGATTACCGGCAATGGCTGCGTTTCATGGACCTTATCAGCATGGATACGATTGTGAGTACGCCGCAGCTTATCATGCAGCTGATTATTCAGTTGCAGGCTACCGGCAAAAACATCGCCGATTATCCTTTGAACCGGGTTATCTGTATGAATCCGCAGGGGCTGACCAATGCTATGCAGCGTCATATTGCGGACAGGACCCATGCTACGGTCTACAATCTGTATGAACCGGCAGAACTGGGTACAGCCAGTATGCTCTATCAATGTGAAGCGCATAAGGGCTATCATATCCAGGAGGATTATTATTATCCTGAAATTGTGGCTTTCCATAGTGACCAGGTGGTGACGGAGCCGCATCAGATGGGTGAGCTGGTGGTAACAACCTTGATGGCAGAGGCCATGCCGCTGATTCGTTACCGGACAGGACAGGCGGTCATGCTCGAAACGGACGTCTGTGATTGCGGGCGTACATTGTACCGGGTGACCACACCATTTACCTTTATGTAAAATATGTTAAACGGCCTCCCTGTTTAGGGAGGCTTTTCTAGTTGAGGAATACAGTATGACAGCAAAGCTTGATTTTATCATTGGCCGTTCGGGGACAGGCAAGACCCATGCCTGCCTGTCGGCCATGCAGCAGGAAATGACTGAGCGCCCCTTAGGGAAAGCACTTATCCTGCTTTTGCCGGAACATATGACCTATAAGACAGAACGGGAATTAGCCACGATGATGGACTCTACCGGGCAGGGCTTTTTCCGTGCCTATGTCTTTGGTTTTCGCCGTTTTGCCCGGCAGATTCTTATGGAGACTGGCGGGGATTTGCCCCGCATCAGCGATGTGGGACGCCGCCTGCTATTGCAAAAGCTGCTCTTAAAACATCAAAAGGATACGGATTTGACGGTCTTTGCGCGGGCGGCTCGGCAGCGGGGCTTTACGGAAACCTTGTCCGATGCCATCAAGGAGATAAAAAGCTATCGGCTCACGACGGACAAACTGCGACAGGCAGCGGAGATGGTTGGGGCTGGTCAGGAACGGCTCTCCGGCAAGGTACGGGAACTCAGCACCTTGGCTGATGAATTTGCTGAGGCCATGGCAGGGCGCAAAAGCGATGCCGAAGATTTGATGCATATTTTGGCAGAGAAAATCCCGCAGGCGCAGCTTATGCAGGGGGCTGAAGTCTGGATTGACGGCTTTGTATTCTTTAATCCACAGGAAATGCATGTGCTGGCGGCAATTCTGGCAACGGCTGCCAAAGTGCACATCACCCTGCCGATGATGGGGGAACAGCTGCCTAACGAGCAGGTGAATTTTCAGCTGACGGAAAATACGCTGGAAACGGGACTGTTTAACCGTCCCTATCGCACGATGGAAAATATCTGCCGGTTAATGCAGGAATTGGAGCCGTATGGGCAGGTTTTTTGGCAGCCTGTCACTTTGCTTACGCATAATCGTCGTGCACAAAATCCTGCGCTTGGCTGGCTGGAAGAAAAACTGTTTGGACAGGTGGAAGCTGCCAAGTTTGCGCCGGAAAATCTGCAGCTGGTGGAAGCGGCCAATCGCCGTATCGAGTTGGAGACGGCAGCCGCCGATATTTTGCGGCTCGTGCGGGAGCGCAATTACCGCTATCGGGAAATCGGTGTGCTTATCCGCAATGCCGAAGATTATGATGGGATTTTGCCGCTGGTCTTTCAGGATTACGGCATTCCCTTCTTCCAGGACGGCAAGCGGCAGAGTATTCATCATCCGCTGGCGGAACTCTTGCGTTCCGCGTTGGAAGTGGTGCAGAAGGGCTGGAATTATGAAAACATCTTCCGTTGCCTGCGCACGGGCTTTTTTCCCTTGGTACGGGATGATGTGGACAAGCTGGAAAATTATGTGCTGGAATTTGGCCTGCGGGGACGCAAGCGCTGGCTGCAGGTGGAGGATTGGAACTGGCACCGCCGCTATTCCCTAGACGGAGAAGCGGAAGAAGCCGATGAAGAAACCAAACAGCGGCTTTTGCTGATTGACGGTTTGCGGCGGCAGGCTGTAGAGGCCTTGCAGGTTTTTGACCAGTCAATCCGGCAGGCCGGGAATGTGACCGAACAGGTGACGGCCCTGTATGATTTCCTGATTGCTTTGGAAGTACCTGCCCACTTAGCCAAGTGGCAGGAAGTGGCGGAAGGTGAAGGCCGGATGGCTGATGCCGCCGAACATCGGCAGATTTGGGATGACATCATGGAATTTTTTGACCAGCTGGTGGAAATCAGCGGAGCAGAAAAGATGAGCCTGAGCGATTTTGCTGCCGTATTGGGCGATGGGCTCGATGCTGTGACCCTTTCGTTGATTCCGCCCAGCCTGGATTATGTCACGGTGTCTTCCCTTGACCAGAACAGTCTGGCGGGCACGCGGGCCATTTATATTTTGGGGGCCAATGCGGGCGCTATGCCGCGCCGTATCGGGGAACAGGGCATGTTTACCGACGCCGACCGACTGCATTTAGCAGATGCCTTTGCCAAAATGCCGGCAGAAAATGGGGAGCGTCCGGTGATTTCCCGTGGCGGTCAGGAACGCAGCTTTGGTGAGCGCTTCCTGCTTTATCGCGGTTTTAATGAAGCGCGGGAATATCTGTGGATTTCCTATGCGCTGGCCGATGCCGAGGGCAATGGTCTGCAGCCGGCAGGATTAGTGGCACGGCTGCAAAAATGTTTCCCCAAGTTAACGTTCCTGTCCATTCCCTTGGAGACTTTGGGCCGCCATGATATGTTGCAGCTAGCGGCACCGACACCGGCAGTGTCCGGTTTGGCCAGTGCCCTGCGCGGCCAGCGGGATGAGCGAAAAATGGACGAGTTCTGGCGGGATGTCTACAATTGGGCGCTGGCACAGCCCAAAATGCAGCGCCCCTTGCAGCTCGCTCTGTCTGGTCTGTCGCCGAAGGCCAAGGTGGAGAACATTCCCAAGGAACTGGCACAGGCCATCTATCTGCGCGGGAAATTCTTGCGGGGCAGTGTCACGCAGTTTGAAAGTTTCCGCCGCTGTCCCTTTGCCCATTTTGCCAGCTATGGCCTGAAACTTACGGAACGGCGTACTTATGAATTCCGTCATATGGACTTAGGCCAGCTTTTGCATGAAGTTATCCGCGAGTATGGTGAAATGGTGAGCCGGGATTATAACCGCCGCTGGCAGGATGTGCCGGAGGAAATGCGCGGGCAGATTTGCCATGATTTGGTGGAGGAGATTGCGCCTCGCCTGCAAAGTGAAATTTTGCTTAGTCGTCCGGACTACCGTCATTACAAGCGGCGCATGGAGGCAACGGCCCTGCAGGCGGTAAACCATCTTTCCGCCTGGGCCGCTATGTCGGAATTTCAGCCCGCCTACTTTGAAGAAGGCTTCGGCCATGCCGCTGACCGCGTGCAGCTCACCCCGCTGCCCTTGGGCAATGGCTTTTCCCTGTCGCTTAAAGGGCAGATTGACCGGCTGGACGTTCATCAGGAAAATCCTTATTTTCTCGTCTTGGACTATAAGACTGGACAGGCAGCGATTAATCTCTTTGAGGTCTATTACGGCTTGAAGTTGCAGCTGCTGGTCTATGTGCTGGTGGGACAGGAACTGCTCAAACAACAGGACAAGGAACGGCTGCCGGCGGGGATTTTATATGCTTTGCTTCATAATCCCACCATAGCTACGGATAAGCGGCTGACGGCAGAAGAAATGGCCGATGCCATCCGCAAAAAACTCACTATGCCCGGCTGGGTGCTGGCAGATATGGAGGTTATCCGCAGCATTGATGCCAATTTGGAGCACATCAAACCGCAGACGAAAAAAGATGGGGAACTGACCAGCGACACGTTAAAGGGCCATTATATCCGCACACAGCAGGAGTTTGAACTCATGCTCGGTTATGTGGATTATATGTTGAAGGACACCGGCCGGGCCATCCTGGACGGGGATATTCGGATAAATCCCTGCCGTTACGATAAAAATGCGGAACGGACGGCCTGCAACTACTGTAATTATCGGGTAATCTGCGGTTTTGACCCGGAGATTGAGGGTTTTTCCTATCATGAGGTGGGAAATTTTGATGAAGAAGAAATGGAACGCCGCATGGCAGAAAAGATTGGAAGAGAGGATTTAGCCGATGCAATACACCAAGGACCAACAGAAAGCCATTGAGGAACGTGGCCGCAACATTCTGGTGGCGGCAGCCGCAGGTTCCGGCAAGACGCGCGTGCTGGTGGAGCGCATTATCCGCCAGCTTATTGAAGGGGAACTCGATGTTGATGCGCTGCTCGTGGTAACGTTCACCAATGCGGCAGCGGCAGAGATGCGGGAGCGTATTGAAGCGGCGCTGGAAAAAGAAATAGCGGCAGCAAGCAAGCATGACATCATTGCCCGGCTGGAACGCCAAAGGGTTCTGCTCACCGGCGCGGATATCTGCACCTTCCATTCCTTTTGTCAGCGGCTTATCCGCCAGCATATTGAAGCGATTGACGTGGACCCCAAATTCCGTCTGGCCAGTGAACAGGAACTTGTTTTATTGAAGAGTGATACCTTGGAAACCATGCTGGAGGAAAAATACGAGCGCCCCTTAGAGGCGGATAAACTGCCTGCTTGGGAGGAATTTATCTCCTTTATGGACGACTATGGTGATGAAAAAGGCGATGAGGAAGTTAAACAGGCGATTCTACGGCTGCATAGCTTTGCCCAAAGCCAGCCTTTTCCGGAAAAATGGCTGGAAAGCCAGCAGTCAGGTACGGGACAGACCATTGCCGATTCGCCCTGGCTGACAGCGGCGGTGCCGGAAATGCGGGCCGGGCTGCTGGCGGTTATCAGTCAGTATGAGGAATGCGCGGGAATGGCCTTGGGGAGTGACCCTGCCTTAAAAGCGGCCTGGGTTCCCTATGGAGAGCTTATTCAGCAGGATTTAGCCGGTCTTGATGCCATTCGCGAGGCCTTTAATGTGCTGGAGTCAAATCCTGACGGCGAAAAATGGAATGAACTTGTCCGGCAGGTGAGCAAATTTTCCTGGCTGGCCATGCGGGGCAAAGTTTATGGCGATTTGAAAAATCTGTATCCCGATGTGCGGAAACAGTTTGATGAACGCCGCGATGCTGTAAAGAAAGCGCTGAAAAAATTTGCCGATACTTACCTCAATCAGCAGGCCGAACAGATTGAGGAAGATATTGCACTCAACCATAAGACTGCAGCAATCTATGCAGGTTTGGCGCTCGACTTCGGCAGGGCGTTGCAGGCGGCGAAGAAAGAGCGCAATATTTTGGATTTCAACGATTTGGAACATTTTGCGCTGGCGATACTTTGTGCGGATAATGAAGGAGAGGTTATGCCAACGCCGATAGCCCTTGCCCTGCGGGAAAAATATAAATCCATCATGGTCGATGAGTATCAGGATACCAATGGCGTACAGGAGGCCATCCTCAATCTGATTGCTCAGGAAAACAACCGCTTTACCGTGGGCGATGTGAAGCAGAGCATTTATCGCTTCCGTTTGGCCGACCCGTATCTCTTTCAGGCAAAATACGAAAGCTTCCCCGAAGAACCGGGGGCAGAGGACAAAAATCTGCTGATTACCATGAAACAGAATTTCCGCAGCCGCAGTGAGGTGCTGGCGCCGATTAACTTTGTCTTTGACCAGATTATGACCAAAGGCGCGGCAGAAATAGAGTATGATGACCGCAGTAAGCTTTATCCCGGCGCAAATTATCCGGCCCATGAACATACTTTTGCGGGCGCCGATGGGGCGCTGGAATTGGATTTGATTCAGCAGGAAGAACAGGAAAAGGAAGATAAGTCGGCGACCGAGGAGGATGGCGAAGACCTGTCCGGCTTCAAGCTCGAAGCGGCCTATATTGCCCGCCGGATTGGCCGTCTTATAGAGCGGGGCTATATGGTTCTGGACAAGGACAGCAATACTTATCGTTCATTGGCTTATCGCGATATTGCTGTACTTATGCGCGCGGTGAGCGGCAAGGCCAATATCCTGCTGGAAGCCCTGCGGAAAAACAGCGTTCCGGCTTATGCCGATGTAGATGGCGGTTATTTTGAAGCGCCGGAAGTGCGCCTGATATTGGCGCTGCTAACCGTGATTGACAACGTGCGGCAGGATATTCCCTTGGCGGCTGTGCTGGCTTCGCCGATTGGCGGCTTTTCCATGACGGATTTGACGAAAATCCGCTTGGCTTCGGCAACAGGTGATTTGTATGACGGTCTGCTGGCCAGCTTTTCGCTGGACAGCAAACTGCCCAAGAAGCTGGCTGCCCGTACGGCAGCTTTTCAGGAAGAACTGGCCCGCTGGCGTGAGTTTGCCGTCAGTCATAGCGTGCCGGAGCTCATCTGGCTGTTATACCGCGAAACCGGCTATTATGACTATGTGGGCGGCCTGAAAGGCGGTCTCTTGCGGCAGGCGAATCTGCGCATGCTCGCCGACCGCGCCGCAGAATTTGAACGGAGCAATTACCGCGGGCTGTTCCGTTTCCTGCGCTTTATTGAAAATTTGCAGAAACGGGATACCGATTTGGCGGTTGCCCGTACATTGGGCGCCAGTGAAAATGTCGTGCGGATTATGAGCATTCATCGCAGTAAAGGTTTGGAATTCCCCGTGGTGATTGTGGCCGATATGGCCAAAAAATTCAATTTGCGTGACGCGCAGGGAACGTTCCTGCTGCACAAGGAACTCGGCATTGGCGTGCGCCTTGCCCAGCGCTCTAATACGGGGAGGCAAATCTATAAATCCCTGCCCTGGCAATCGGTGGCGGCGAAAATCCGTGCTGAATCCAAGGCCGAGGAAATGCGCATCCTCTATGTGGCCATGACGCGCGCCAGAGAAAAACTCATTCTGACTGGTGTACTGCCGGCTAAGAATACGGAGAAAAAGGCCAAAGGCTATTGCCGTTATGTGGAACGTGACGAAGCACAACTGCCGGATTTTGCCATTGCCAAGGCAGACAGCTATCTCGACTGGGTAGCCGCCGCGTTGTGCCGTCATAGTGCAGCGGTGCCGTTATGGGAATTGGCCGGGATAAGTGCCGCCGGCGGGCTAGAAAAGCAGCTGGAACCTGAAGCGCAGGTCAAGATTAACCTCTGTCCGGCGGCAGATGTGACCGATGGCACAGAGAAAAAACGCGAGCAGGACGCTTTACTGCAAGCGGCAGCCACCCTGTCGCCGATGCCCTCATCACCGAATAAAGAGGCAGTGGAGGCTATGTTGGGCTGGCAGTATGCAGATAGAGGCCTTGCCCATGTTCCGGCCAAACTTACCGTAACGGAAATCAAGCGGCGTTTTGCCGAAAGTCATGCCTGGGATGAAGAAGTGCCAAACGCCCGGCAGTTAATCGTGATGAATGAAGATGAGGAACTGGAAGCAGTTCCGGCAGAAGAACCGGCAGCAACTGATACGGCTAAAGTCGATGAGGCCGATTGGCCGCGCCCGCGCTTTATGCAGGAACAGGCGAAAACGCTCTCGGCAATGGAACGCGGTACCATCATGCATACGGTTATGCAGCGGCTTGACTTTGCCGGCGATATCAGCTTTCAGGGAATCAAAAAGCAGGTAGCCAATATGGAAGCCAAGGGCATTTTGCCGGAAGGTGCAGGCAAAGTGGTCTATATCAAAGGCATACAGGGATTCTTCACATCGGAAATCGGCAGATTGGTGCAGAGTGCCCCCTATGTCTATCGGGAACTGCCCTTCAGCCGGATGCTGAAGGCCAAGGACTTTTATCCCGAAGTGCAGGAAGAAACGGAACTGGTCTTCACGCAGGGCGTTATTGACCTGTTGGCGGAAACGGCTGATGGCAAGCTTATCCTTATTGACTATAAAACCGACAAACTGACCGACCCTGACCGCATCCGGCGTCGGTATCAGATTCAGCTGGATATGTATAAAAATGCTGTGGAAGCAATATTGGGGCGCAAGGTGGATAAAACCTATCTCTACCTGTTGCAGAATGGCAGTTTTGTTCCTATGGATAAGGTCGATTAAGGAGGAGTTTACTTGTCAGTCGAAGTATTGCAAGGGCTGTTGATTCCCTTTTTGGGAACTACATTTGGTGCCGCCTGTGTTTACATACTGAAAAAAGAATTGAAAACAGGCGTGCAAAAGGGACTGACCGGCTTTGCTGCCGGCGTTATGGTGGCCGCGTCCGTCTGGAGCCTGTTGATTCCTGCGATGGAAGGCAGTGCGGCTATGGGCAAGCTGGCCTTTTTGCCCGCGGTTATTGGCTTTTGGGCAGGAACGCTTTTCCTGCTGGCCCTTGACCATATCATTCCGCATCTGCATATGGATGCGCAGGAGGCAGAGGGGATAAAATGCAAACTGCCCAAAAACATCATGCTGTTGCTGGCGGTAACGCTCCACAATATCCCTGAAGGAATGGCGGTAGGTGTAGTCTTTGCCGGCTGGCTGGCGGGCAATGCCGATATCACGCTGAGCGGTGCCTTGGCGCTGTCCATCGGCATCGCCATACAGAACTTTCCTGAAGGGGCGATTATCTCCCTGCCCCTGCGGGCGGAAGGAATGAGTAAGCATAAGGCGTTTGTCAGTGGTATGCTTTCAGGCATAGTCGAACCTATCGGCGCCCTGCTGACCATCGCCGCCGCCAGCCTTGTCCTGCCCATTCTGCCCTATCTTTTGGCGTTTGCCGCCGGAGCCATGATTTATGTGGTGGTGGAAGAACTGATTCCCGAAATGTCCGCAGGCGAACACAGTAATATCGGTGTTGTTACTTTTGCTATAGGGTTCACCTTGATGATGACCTTGGATGTGGCACTGGGGTGAAAGAAGGGAAGTAACGAATGGAAAATGATAAAAAGAATAAGGCAAACATCCGCAACAGTACAGTAGATTTTCTGGTATTCACTAAAGATGCCGGGGCGGATTCTATCGAAGTGCGTGTGCAAGACCATGATGTATGGTTGACGCAGAAGGCAATGGGAGAACTGTTTGATGTTGACCGTAGTGTTATTGGCAAGCATCTGAAAAAAGTATTTGAAGATGGGGAATTGGATGAGGGTTCAACTTGTGCAAAAATTGCACAAGTTGCAGATAACGGTAAAACATATCAATACAAGTTCTACTCATTGTCAGCAATTATTGCTGTTGGGTATAAGGTGAATTCTCAGCGTGCTATTCAGTTCCGCCAATGGGCTACAAAAGTTTTGGACACCTTTGCCAAGCAAGGCTATGTGCTGGATAAGAATCGTTTGATTAACGGTCAGATTTTTGACGAAGATTATTTCGACCATCTGATATCTGAGATTCAAGAGATTCGTGCCAGTGAGCGGCGTTTCTATCAGAAAATCACGGATATCTATGCTACAGCGGTTGATTACACGCTGGATAGCAAGACAACGCGAGAGTTCTTTGCCACGGTGCAGAATAAAATGCACTATGCTGTCCATGGCAGTACCGCCGCAGAACTTATCATGCAGAGGGCTGACCATAAAAAGGAACATATGGGACTGACATCATGGAAAAATGCCCCTGACGGCAAAATCGTAAAGGCTGATGTGTCGATTGCCAAAAACTATTTGGCTAAAGAAGAGATGCAGGAACTTAACGAGATTGTCACAATGTATCTGGATTATGCCACCCGTCAAGCCCGCCGTCATATTCCGATGACCATGGCTGATTGGGCAGATAAACTGGATGCTTTCCTGCAGTTCAACGATGCGGAAATCCTACATGATAAAGGCAAAGTATCAGCGGCTATAGCCAAAGCTTTTGCTGAAAGTGAATTTGAACAGTACAGAGTTTTGCAGGATAAGGCTTATATCAGCGATTTTGACAGGCTGATGATGGAAGCCGATAATACATTGCAGGACAAATAATCAGTCAATTATATACGTGTATGAACAGGCTGTGAAGCTGCGGATTGAATATCCGTAACTTCACAGCCTGTTTTGTAAGATGTGGCAGGAAGAAGGAGGGAATGCCTGTGTGGGCAGAGAGTTCCTGACAGGTCAGAAATTGATTCCCTTTAAGCTGGCTGAGCACCATCAATTCGTAAATCGTGAAGTCGCGGTGGAGAATTTCATATTTTAACACACGCGTGTGTTAAAAATCAATGCATTCAACGCACGCGCGTGTTAAACGCGAAAAAACGGGGATGTGACCATGGATTTCATAGTCACATCCCCGTAGTTATTAGCGAGCCTTTGGCGGCTGCTGTTCTTTTTCCTGCTGCGGTTTTGGCTGTTTTTCGTTGACGGTTTTATTTTTGTCCTGTTTTTTTACGTCATTTTTCTGCGGCTCAGCTTTCGGTGCTTTTACATCCTGCTTGTCCTGCTGTTGTTGCATGACAGGAGCTTTGGGAGCCGGTGCTGGGTTAGCATTGGCGACATTGCCGATAAGACCTGCGGTAAAAGTGGTTGCGGCAAGAGCTGCTGCGGCAAAAAGTTTCTTGTTCATTGAGATAATCCCCTTTCAAAATGTAACAGACCATCCTTGGGGCTTTTTTCCATGACTCTTATCCTACGCGCCGATTCTTGGAATCTGCTAAGAAGAGAATTATATTTTGATTAAAAAGCAATCATTTTCAGTTGTTTTCCGTCAATGCTGAGATTTTCGTTGACAGAAATCGCCTATGTATGCTATGCTTATCTATACAATTGAATTTGGGGATGTAATGGTTTCGACGGGGTATTGAAGCCACGAGGTTCGCAGGCCAATGGTTATGAAGCCTAACTCTTAACCGCTAAATGTAATTGACGAATTCGATTACGCATACGCTGCCTAAGCTTCGGCTTAGCAGCCCCCTCGGTATCACTAGCTGCGGGCAGGGCTGAGGGTTTCAAATAAGCGCAGCAGTTTTCCTTGTTTTCGCAAAACAAGGTGGTGGGGAACTCTGAATCCCAGAGTTGCGCTTCTATGATGCTGGCATACTCCAGCTATTGCGATAATGCCTTGTGATGTGGATGTATTTCGGACAGGAGTTCGATTCTCCTCATCTCCACCAAACGCGATATCAGCGCTGACTGGTCATTTTTGACTGGTCGGCGCTTTTTTGATATTTTGATATTTTGGGAAAAAATATATTTTATCCTACCAAAATCCAGCAGGATATTTTAGGTTGTGTGTAGAATTAGTTGTTTCAAATGGGTATAAATCAAGGTTGACGATGAGGTAAAATGTAAGGGAGTGAAAACATGGGTATTAAGCAGAAGTTCATTGTGCTGGCAGGTATAGTGGGCATTATATTGACCATTGTATCGGTAACAGGCTACTTTACAGCTTACGATAATCTGTCGGAGGCAGTAAACGAGGAGATTGTGGCCAATGTCAACACGGAACGAGAGTTAGTGGATGGCTGGCTGCGTGAGAAAGCTAAGCCGGTTACTTCACAGGCAGATTTGATGACCGATGTGGAAAAGAGCGGCCTGGAATTTGACAATGAGGACATGAAAATGCTCCTGAGTGTGGCTGCGTCCGATAAGGACATTCAGGAGATGACCCGTGGCGATGAGAACGGCATGTTCCTGCCGTATAACAGCCCGGATGAAACGGGCAAGACTGACCCGCGCAAGCGTCCCTGGTATGCGCAGGCACGCGAGGCCGGCAAGACCGTTTATACGGATGTATATACCAGTAAGAGTACCGGCGATTTGGTTGTGTCGGCAGTAGCTCCGTTCTATGGAGAAAACAAGCAGTTCCGCGGTGCCATCTGCGGCGATATTACCTTGACGGTGCTGAAAGAACAGGTACAGCATATCAAGTATCGCAATCAGGGGATAGGCTATATTGTTGAAAAGACGGGCAAACTTTTAGCAACGTCTGGCAAGGAACAGCCTATGTCTGAAGCAAAGGACATCAAGGGTGTAGGGGAGAAACTGGACAGCATGTTCCAGACTGGCAGCGGTTATTTCACCTATACGGATGCGGATGGAGCAGAACAGCTTTTTGCCTATACGACGGTACCGACTACCGGCTGGTTGATTGGCATGGCTGTGCCGACCGATTTTGTATTTGCACCGATTCAGCGTTTGCGGCTCATTTATGGTGTGCTGATTGTGGTAGGCCTGTTGCTTGTAATGGGTATGTGCCTTACCTTTGCGGCCCGGATTACCAAACCTATTGTGGCGCTGGAAGGTCAAGCCAGCCAGTTGGCTGATGGCAATTTGCGCGTACCGCAGTTGCCTGTGGAGTCTGAAGACGAAATCGGCTCGATGACGCGGGCATTTAACACCATGCAGGAACATCTGCATGACTTAATCAGTAAGATGGCGGCTACATCGGAACAGGTGGCGGCAGCGTCTGAAGAACTTACGGCTAATGCGCAGCAGTCGGCAGATGCCTCTGTTCATGTGGCAGAAACCATCGGCGAAGTATCGAATGGGATGGATCGGCAGCTGGCTGATATTGACGGTGCCAAGAAGAATGTGGATGCAGTCTTTATTGACATCACCGCCATGACGGAAAAGACCAAAAAGGTTACGGATGCGGCAGTAAGCACATCAGAGGCCGCCAAGCAGGGTGAGATGCTCATGAAGGATGCCACGACCAAGATGGCCCATATCGAAACGAGTGTTATGAACTCTGCGGATGTGGTGCGTACTTTGGGCGAAAGTTCCCAGCAAATCGGACAGATTGTGGAGGCAATTTCTTCCATTGCCGACCAGACCAATCTTCTGGCACTCAATGCCGCTATCGAGGCAGCTCGTGCCGGTGAACATGGCCGGGGCTTTGCTGTCGTAGCGGACGAAGTGCGCAAGCTGGCTGCTGAATCTCAGGAATCGGCAGAGCAGATTAAGGAACGCATTTTGACCATTCAGAAGGATACTGCCCATGCGGTATCCGCTATGGAAGAAGGCAAGACGGAAGTCCAGCTGGGGGCCAAGGCCATTCGGGATGTGGGCGAACAGTTCCAGGATATTATGGGACAGGTTAACGACATCCGCAATCAGATTGATGAAATCAGCACTTCGGTCAATTCCGTATCCTCGGGGGCGGGAAATATCGTCGATGCGGTAGATTCCATTGACAGCGTCAGCCGCAGGACGGCCGACCATACGTCCTCGATTTCGGCATCGACAGAAGAACAGTCGGCATCCAACGAGGAAATAGCCGCTGCTTCCCAGTCCCTTGCTCATTTGGCATCGGATATGCAAGCTGCCATTAACAAGTTCAAATTGTAAGCTTCAATAGCATAGAAATACGGAACCGGAAAAAGCCCGACAGCAGGCTTTTTCCGCTTCTATTTGTGCGAAATTATTGTAGACAAGTGGGAGCTGCAAGGTTTATAATTGTAGGCGGAAAAAATTTCGACAGAAAGGCTGGTGAGGATAATGGACGATCACCCTGATACGGTAAAACCAAAGCGATGCACATTTACAATAGGGAGCGTCAGCACCATTATCCTGGCAGCATAAGATAATGGGCATGGTGCTCTCCATATAGAGAGGAGATATCCATGCTAAAGATTTACAAATCCTTGGAAAGCGGCCCTTTGCAGGAGTTGACGCTTAAGACCCTGGAGAAGGGGGCCTGGATAAATATTGTTGACCCTACGCCTTATGAGCTGAAAGTGGTCAGCAATCTCACTGAGGTTGACCCGGACTTTTTGCGTTCCGCACTCGATGATGAGGAGCGTTCCCATACGGATATTGAGGATGATTCCGTCATGGTTCTGACTAACGTAGCCGTGAACCGGGGCGAGGACAGCTACGATGCCCTGCCTTTGGCCATTATTGTCAGCGAAGACTATATCATCACGGTTTGTCTGGAAGAAACGCCGGTTATGGCAGAGTTCAATGAGCGTACGGCAAAGCTTTTCCGTACCTACAAGAAAACCCGCTTTTTGTTCCAGATTTTGTACAAGTCGGCGACCTTCTATCTGCGCTATCTGCGTCAGATTAGCAAGCTTTCCGACGATATTGAAAACCAGTTGCGCCATGATATGAAGAACAGCGAAATCCTGCGCCTGTTGGAGCTGCAGAAAGGCCTGACGTATTTTAACGCGGCTATCCGTTCTAATGGTGCGGTGCTTGATAAGCTCTTGCGCATGCGCAATAATCCGGCCCTCACGCCGATTCTCAAGGCGTATGAGGAAGATGAGGATTTGCTGGAAGATGTTATTATCGAGAACAAGCAGGCCAAGGAAATGGTGGAGATGTACAGTAAGATTCTCGCCCGTATGGCCGATACCTTTACGTCCATTATTGCCAATAACCAGAACCTCGTGATGAAGTTCCTGGCGGCAATGACGATTATCATCGCTATTCCCACAGTGGTATCCAGCTTCTTCGGCATGAATGTGCCGGTGCCGTTTACCGATGACAGCCACGGCTTTTTCTACATTATGATGATAGCCTTTGGCATCAGTATAACGGGAGCTTATGCCCTGTGGAAAAAGGATATGTTTTAACAGAAATCAGAAAGGAATTTTGAATGGAACAGTTTTCATCGATTTTTTTGGAGTTTATCGCATCCTGGGGATATGTGGCAGTAGCCATCCTGATGGCGGCAGAAAATGCCTGCATTCCCATTCCGAGCGAGCTCATTTTGGGCTTTGCCGGTTATTTGATTTTTGCTGACCAGATGACCTTCACCGGTGCGCTGATTGCCGGTATGGTGGGCGGCATGGCCGGTTCCATCTTTGCTTATGCCGTGGGCCACTACGGCGGCCGTACGTTTGTGGACAAGTACGGACATTATTTCTTCGTCAAAAAATCTCATGTGGATATTGCGCAGAACTGGTTTGATAAATATGGCCTCAAGGCGGTATTCTTCAGCCGTATGCTGCCGGTGGTCAGAACCTTCATTTCCCTGCCGGCGGGCTTTGCCCATGTGGATATGAAAAAATTCCTGACGCTGACGTTCCTTGGCTCGCTGCCTTGGACGGCACTCATTCTCTTTGCCGGTATGATGTTGGGCAAGAGCTGGGAAGTTATGCTGAAGGTCGGCCATCAGGCCAGCCTGATTTTTGTCGGTGTATGTGCCGTGATTATCGCCGTGATGTACCTGCGGTATCGTAAGCGCAAGCAGGAAAAACAGGCATTGGAATAAAATAAAGACAGGTTATCCGCTATTGGCAATGAAATAGCGGGTAACCTGTCTTTTTGTGCTTAAAATCAGCCGATTTTGATGGTGTAATGGAAACTCTGTGTTTCGCCTGCAGCAATGGTCAGGCTGCCTTCACGGTCTTTGAATTCGCCGCTGAAGCCCTCGTAGTCTGCATGGCCCTGCCAGGGTTCGAGACAAAGGAAGGGCGCGCCGCCCTGTGCGGGCGTCCAAAAGCCCCAGAAGGGATAGTCTTTGGCAGACATCGTAACCTTCTTGGCGCTCTTGTGTGAGCAGATGGTTACTTCATCTGATTTCAATGCCTTGTAGGCCAAAGCATCGCCCTTAAACATTTCGT
The DNA here is from genome assembly GCF_000424065.1 of Selenomonas ruminantium subsp. ruminantium ATCC 12561. Lineage (GTDB taxonomy): Bacteria > Bacillota > Negativicutes > Selenomonadales > Selenomonadaceae > Selenomonas_A > Selenomonas_A ruminantium. The sequence continues at coordinate 6,739 of NZ_AUJE01000036.1, read as the reverse complement.
AGTTCAAATCCAGAGTCTGGCCTTGGAGATGTGCCTGCCCCGGCGTGGTCAGAAATTGCCCCTTGTCGTTGAGCGGCATGTTCAGATTGTCTTCAGTCTGATTAAAGGACAGATAGTAATCGCTGAATTCCTCGCCCTGTACCAACGGGCAGCGGAAGGCTGTATGGGCGCCGATGGAATAGATCATTTCCTTGTCATCGAGGTTCTGGACTTTCCAAATGACTTCCACTTCATTATCCTTTAAGGCATAGGCAATGTTCAGTTGGAATTTCCATGGATAAACTTTTAAGGTATCTTCGGACCATTTCAGCGCAAACTCGATATAGTCCTGCTCTTTTTTGACCAGTTCGTATTCGGAGATACGTCCGAACCCATGTCCGGGCAGTTCATATTCCTGGCCATCTACACGATATTTTCCATCCTGAAGTTTGCCGACAATGGGGAAAAGTACCGGGGAACTGTATTTCCACCAGGTAGGATTGCCGTCCCAAAGATATTCGGTTTCATCGGCGCGTTCCTTGATGGAGCGTAATTCTGCACCATAGCTGCGCACCTGCACGCATAATTGGTCATTTTCTAAACTGTATAGCATAATATTCACCTCAATATTATACTAACATAGATGCTAAAAAATGATAAGTATGATTAGATACAAAAAAGGAGCCGTTTCACGGCTCCTTGAATTTTTAAATGGCAGGGGTAGCTGGACTCGAACCAACGCATGCGGGATTCAGAGACCCGTGCCTTACCAACTTGGCGATACCCCTGTGTGACGTCTGTCAACAGAAATAAATTATACGGTTTTTTTTCCTGTTTGTCAACACTTTTTTTGAAAAAATTATTTTAAGTTGGCAGTCTGGGGAATATGGCGGTATTTGCTGCGTTGCAAGCGGCGTTCCTGATAGAGCCCCAAAAAGCTGCGCCGCTGCTCGTAGAGCAGGAATGCTGAAAGCAGAACAGCAGCAAGGTCAGCTGCCGGCACGGCCAGCCATACGCCGCTAAAGCCAATGAGTTTTGGCAGCAACAGCAGGAAAATGACAATCCCGGCAAGGTTGCGGGCGAAGGAGGCAATAGCCGAGGTTTTGCCGTCGGATATCGCGGTAAAGAATCCGGAGGTAAAGAGGTTAAAGCCCGACAGCAGGAAGCTGAAGCCAAAGAGCAGGAAACCATTTACGGTAATGCTGTAGGCGGAACCGCCGTCCGGCAGGAACAGATGAATGAGCGGCTCGGCGAGCACACGGGAACAGATAAACGCCGTAAGGGAGAACAGCGCAATGCCCAGCAGGGCAAGTTTCATCAGCCGCAGCAGCTCGCGGTAATTTTTGGCTCCGAACTGGTAGGAGAAAAGGGGCGCAATGCCATTGGAAAAACCGACGAGAACGGAGGTCAGGAGCATTTCAGCATAGAGGATAACGGAGATAGCAGCTACGCCGTCTTCGCCTGCCCAGGCAAAGGTAATGACGTTAAAGAGGAACGTGGTCACGCCGATGGAAAGTTCGGTAACGAGTTCCGAAGAGCCGTTGTACATGGCCTGCCCCAAAGCCCGCCATTCCATGTCCGGCTTTCTAAAGCCGATAAGGCGGCTGCGGCAGGCGAAGTAATGCAGGCCGATAAGGGCAGCAGCTGTTTCGCCAAGGCCGGTGCCTAACGCTGCACCGGCAATACCCATGCCCATCTTTGCCATAAAGAGGTAGTCAAGGACAGCATTTAAGATACCCGATACCAGCGAAACCAGAAAGCCCTGAATAGGACGGCCATCGGCGATAAAGAAAGCGTTAAAAATCAGCATCAGGGCTGCTGCCGGGAAAAAGGGCAGCAGGGTCACGATATAGTTTACGCATTCTTCATAGAGCGTGGGACTGGCACCAAGGAACGCGAGCAGCGGCTCCATAAAGAGCCAGAGTACAAAGGCTAAAAAGGTGCTTATAACCACGCCGCTGATGGTAATCAGGGTGAACCGTCTATGGGCAAGCTCGCGATTGTCCTCGCCCAAGGTTTTGGCAACTAGTGCCGAACCGCCGGAGGCGAGCATAATGGCCAGCCCCAATACGAGATTGAATGCCGGATAGACGATGTTGGATGCGGCAAGTGCGTCACTGCCGACGAAGCGCCCGATAAAGATGCCATCGGTTACGGTGTAGAGTGAAATCACAATCATCATGCCGATGGACGGGGTCGCAAACATCAACAGTGACCACATACTGTGGTGATAAGATAGTGGATTATGGGTGTTCTTACGCATAAAAATTTTCCTTTCGTTAAACATAATTTTCTTGAACACTTGATTTTTATACTGTATATTAAGCATAAAGGATACAGTAGCTGTAATGTCAAGGGGGATTTTTCATGGCACGTCACATGACCTTCCATGTGGGGGAATTTGCCCGCATGACCGGTGTAAACAAGCGCACGCTGCATTATTATGATCATGAGGGCATCTTCAGTCCGGATAGTGTAGAGCCGAATGGTTACCGGGTATATTCTTCCCGGCAGTTTTATCCTTTCTATATGATTCGCATGTTTCGTGATATGGGATTGGATTTGTCGGAAATCAAGGAATATATGCAGGGACGTACACCGGAAAAATTTGCGCGGCTGCTGACTGAGCAGGAAGCATGGCTGAAAGAAGAAATGGCTAAACTAAAGCGTATGCAGCAGATTGTGGCCAATCAGCGAAAGATTTTGTCGCAGGCGCAAAAAGTTCAGATTAATACGGTAGAAGAGTGCGTGTTTCCGCAACAGCGCTTACTGGTTTCGGAAAATTTGCGCCAGCTTTATCTGCGTGAGGATTGGGAGGCTGTGGAACGCCATTTTGCGATGTACTTGAGAGATGCACTGGAAGGGGAGAGTCTTACCGGTTACACTTTTGGGGCGATGGTTTCCCCGGAGGACTTCATGAAACCGGGAAATGAGCAGGTAGTCAGTTACTTATTTGTCCCCACGGATAAGCCTTGGCGGAAGCTTTCAAAGGATTATCGCCGTCAGCGTTCTGCCGGCAGGTATATTGTCACATACTTTGCCGGAGATTACATGGCTACTGGGGCGGCCTATTCTCGTCTGCGGTCGTATATGCAGGCACATCATTTGCGGCCGGCAGACTTTGCCTATGAAGAAAGCCTTATTGAAGATATGAGTACGGCAAATCCTCAGGACTTCCTTACCCGCATTGCGGTGCCGGTTGCAGAGGAAAAATATTAATCGTTTATTTTTAAGAAGGAAAATGATATAATACTATCACATATCGGCAAATAAAGCGTTTTTTTTAGCAAAATCTAATAATTGCATGTTAGCATAGATGCGAGGGAGGAACAGCGATGGGAGAATTTACGTTTACCGTTGAAAAGCCGTGTCCTGTTTGCGGCGAATCCACCCGGGTAGTGAAAACCAAGTCAAAACTTATTGTGGATAGCACGGACGAGGATTTTTGTGTCCATTACAAGAATTTTAATCCGTATTTATATAAAATATGGTTCTGCGAGAATTGTGGTTATGCAGCTGATGAGAAGACTTTTCTAGGCTCTATGTCCGTAATCCATAAGCGAAAATTGAAGGAATTCCTGGATAGCCGCAAATTAAATATGCAGTTTGTCGAGGAACGGGGCGTTCCCGATGCCGTAGCGGCGTATAAACTTGCTGTTTTCTTTGCGGAAATGACCGACCAGTCGCTGGCAAAACAAGCAGGATTATACCTGGGGCTTGCCTGGATATATCGTTATTCCGGCGAACAGGAAAAAGAGCTTGAAATGATGCATAAAGCGGCAGAAATGTACGATTTGTCGTTGATGAAGGAACGTTATCCGCAGAATGGCATGAGTGATGATACTGCGCTTTATCTGATTGGAGCGATTTACTACCGCTTGAAGGATTATGAAAAATCTACACAGTATTTGTCACGACTAATTGGTGACCAGAGCCTGCGTGACCGGGACATTCAGCTTTATAAACGCTCTCGTGACTTGTGGCAGAATGTTCGTGAGGACCAGGGCAAAGCGGAAAAGGGGGGTAAAAAGTGATTGATTTGCCAGCGAATTGGCAAGAGCAGCTGCAAAATATAGACTGGGCCAAGGTACAGGAAAAAGTTGCTGACTATGGCCCGGCCTTGCGTGTTATCCGCGATACCTGGGACAGAGAAACCCTGGCCGAAATCAGCCAGGGTAATCTCTTTGTTTCGGATAAAATGCTCAATGATGCGATTGCACAAAGTATCAAAGAAGACAGCCCGGTAAAATCGGTGATTTTAGAGTCTAAGGAAAATGGGCGCTTGAATGTAACGGTGGATACAGCTAAAATAGGCAAGGTGGAATTATCCGGGGAAGTGAAGGAATTTGTCCATGAAGGGGATAAATCCTATATGGTCTACCGTGTGCGAGAACGAAATATTCCCAATCACGGTTTGATGTCCTGGGTCTTTTCCCGGGTGTCCCTAGCTATGGCACAGCGCATGGTGGGACACTTGCCTATGCCAGAAAACCTGCCGGTAGAGATAAAGCACAATACCGTGCATATTGATTACAGCAAGGTTTTGGCAGATTCGGAATTTGGTAAGACCATGTTCCATGGCCATCGTCTGCTCGATATGATTGAGATTGAAAAAGCCATACCCAAAGAGGGGGGCATCATGTTTCAGACGAAGCTGAATATACCCGATGATGTAAAAGATGATTTGAAGAACCTTTTGCCACAGAAAAATAAATGACGGATGAAAAAACCGTTGAGAAGGGAGAGATTTTTTGTACAGCTTGTACAAGCGGGGGGCGGCTTGTTTAGCCATGCTATTGGCGATGGTCATGTTTATGCCTGCTGGTTTAGCGCGCCATAAGGAAGTGAAGCCGGATAAGATTTTGTTTATCCCCCATGATAATCGGCCTATTTCGGATAAACAAACCGCAGAGGTCGTGAAAAAACTTGGCTATGAGGTGGTCGTACCGCCGGACGATATGTTAGGAAACCGGGAGAATCTGGGCAATCCGGATGCACTTTGGGAATGGCTGCATGCCAATGCTCTGGAAGCAAAGGCCGCGGTAATTTCTTCCGACTCGCTGGTGTATGGCAGTTTGGTGGGCTCACGCAAACATAATTACAAGCGGGGCGAGGTAATCGAGCGGGTTTCCCGCTTCCAACAGTTCCGGCAGGAAAATCCGAAACTGCCGCTCTATGTATTTGGCTCCATCATGCGTACCCCACGCAGTGGTATGGCCTCTGGCCACGAGGAACCGAAGTATTATCGCAGCTACGGCGGCGATATCTTCCGCTATACCGTTTTAACGGACAAAGAGGAAGTAGAAGGATTAAGTCGTCGGGAGACTAAGGAAAAAGCGTTTCTGCGGGAACTTATTCCCAAACGGGATTTGAATGACTGGCTGGGACGACGGGAAAAGAATTTTGCGGTCAACGAAGAACTTATTAAGCTTACGCGTAAGAATGTCTTTGATTATTTGGTTTTAGGCCGCGATGACAATGCACCTTATTGTCAGACGCATATGGAAAGCCGTCATCTGTCGGAAGCCGGCAAGGATTTAGGCAAGACCCGCTTTCAGACGATGGCAGGAATTGACGAGATGGCCATGCTGCTCATGGCTCGCTCGGTAAATACGCTGCGCCGGGAAGTGCCTTCGGTCTATACCCGGTATAATTGGGGCCGTGGGCCGAATACGGTACCGGCTTATTCGGACGAAAAAATCAGCATTTCCATCGGTGACGCGATTACTGCGGTTGGTGGAACGGCGGTATCGAATCCTGCTCAGGCGGATTTTGTGCTGATGGTGAACACCAATCCGAATGGCAAGACCTATGAAGCCAATGAGCGAAACAATGATGGCGAAGACCGGGAAGGCAGCAAGTATTTTGCTGACCTGGTCAGTGAATATGTGGACAAGGGGTATCCTGTGGGGATTGCAGATATTTCCTATGCCAATGGTTCGGACAACGCCTTGATGGAACAGCTCAAAAAACGTAAACTGCTCTTTAAGCTGTGTGCGTACTCCGGCTGGAACACGCCGACCAACAGTTCTGGCTTCGTCATTGCTGAAGGTACGCTGGTACGTCACATGAAAAAAGAGGATGTGGATGCGCTGCTCCTGACGCGTTATTTAGATGACTGGGCTTATCAGGCCAATGTCCGCAACACGATTGCCCGTCAGCTGACCTGGCTGCGAGGTGATGGTGTGTACGGCAGTCTGGATACCAAACGGGAAGCGGTATCTTTGCGTACACAAAAGATGATAAGCCGTTTTGCAGCTGAAAATTTGCCGGCGATATCCAGTCTGGAGGAAATATATGTTTATTTCCCCTGGAATCGCATGTTTGAATCGGATATTCAGCATCAGGCGTATAATGATATCCATTTTTTTAAAAAATAATTTTGCCTTGTTGGGGGACTGCTCACGATGATATGCTCCCCCTATGAGAGACAGTAAAAAATAAAACTGTCATCATAGGGGGATTTTTCTATGCCAAACAAACAGAAAGTAGCAATAGAAGAAAAAGTAGAATATGTACGAGCTTATCTGCGCGGAGAAATTACTCAAGGTAGGATTAGCAAAGCAGCAGGAGTAAGCCTGGCCTCAGTACAAGTGTGGATTAAACGCTACAAAGCAGAAGGTGTTGACGGATTTTATACTGGCAAGGGCAACAAAGTTTATGCACCAAAAACAAAGACGATGGCTGTCCTAGATTATTTGAGCGGTAAAGGCAGTCAGACTGACATTTGCCAGAAATATAAAATTCGTTCCAAGACTCA
>NZ_AUJE01000035.1 GCF_000424065.1 Selenomonas ruminantium subsp. ruminantium ATCC 12561 | reverse complement strand
TATCTTTGAAGATATAGTTGCTTAATTTATCTCCTGTGATATCTGCCGTATATTCTACGACTTTGCCTAAACCTGCATCTGCATTCGTATATGCACCCGTACTTGCATTCGTTCCTTTTATCAATCCTGTATGGTTGACTGTATCTACCGGGTCAAATTCTACGATGCTGTTGCCCGTCAGGATTGTTCCGGTTGCTGTGTCCGTGGAATAGGCCTTGTTGTCATTGTTGTAGATTGCACCGGTATTATCGTAGTATTTGCTCAGTCCTCCTTTGGCTAGTGCAGTCAGATCCACCGTTACTTCACGCGCTTTGATTTCGCCGTCCGTGATGGTATCGGTGAGATTTTGCGGAGTCGTTACACCTGTATAATTGGTGAGACTGGCTGGGTTTAACGTGATGCTATAGGTTACCGGTTTATTGGTTCCCGCATCGGCACCCGTGGTATATTTTGCCGAATTTATCGTATAGGTATAGGCACCATTGCCTAACGTAATATCAATCGTACCATCGTTGTCAATGTCTACGCCGCTGTTCGTTAAATCTACCCATTGTCGTCGGAAACCATCTTTTGCCGCCGCAGTAGTATTGGACTCCAACTGCCCCACATCATCCGAGCCGCTATATGTCTGCGTTATCCCATTGTTCAGCTTAAAAATAAATTTACCCGCAAATGCTGCCGGATCAATAATCCCCTGTCCATAAGCTGTACCTGTACTGCCACTGTTATAACTTGCACCATTTACTGTATAGTTTTTCGCTTTTGCCCCCAATGCGGTAAAGAAACCACTATATTGTACATCCTTATTTTTGCCTACATTGGGGTCAGCAACAAATGTGGCATCCGTATTGCCCGAACCATAACTACCCGTAAGCTTGCTGATATCAAAATTATCCAGCCCCAAAACCGTTGTATCCTGCGAATCACCAAAGGTAAATCCCGAAAGACTAGCAGGCATATCGGTAACGGTGTCTTTACCATCATATTTCTTGTAATGGTTGGTATTACCCGATATGACCAAATTGCGCTTGTTGATAGTACCAGCACCGGTAATCGTGTTACCACCATTGCCATTATCCAACAGATAATCCCGATAGGTATCACCGTTCAATGCCAACGTATATTCCACTGTCTTATCGCCATTATTGGTGCTGGCATCAGGTGCTGCACCATTGGCATTGGCAATATATTTTGCCGTGGTTCCATTGGTTATCCGTGACCGGTCAATAGGCAGAATATCATTGCTGATATCCACCAAAGCATTACCCGTTTTGCTGATAACATCTGTAGCATCATAGGTCTTGGTTACATCAGGATCCTTCGGCGTGGTAGCAATAATATGTTTCTGGGTAATCAAGCCACCTCCGGACAAAGTCAAATCCACATATCCCTGTGTATTTTTCAAGTTAATCTGCTGTGGATTATTCACACCGTCAGCAATGCTATAATTTCCTGACTCAACAAAGTCAACGGTATAAATAACATCTTGCGCGGTATTGCCATTACTATGCGGACTGAAATAATTCGCGCCAATTACCGTTGACCCCAGTCCCGGCAGAACCTTCCCCGCAGGCGTAGTTACGGTGGCATTAGCCTTGTTATTACCAGTAGTATTCAGGTAACTCATGGGATTTGCTATTGTATCGGTGCCATCGTAAACCTTAGTAATCGGCGTATTATTCCGGTCAAGTTTAATCCAGCTCTTATCGGTAACCACAAAGGGATTGATGGTTCCCTGACCATAAACTTTGTCACTATTAGCCGTGGCAGGGGCTAAAACATAGTTGTGGTTCTTCATCAGGCTGCTTATTCCGGCATACTCTACATCCCGTGGCAAAATCTGCTTTAAATTTTGCGGATCGCGTTTCACATTGGGGTTCAGCGTAAAACCATTGGCCCCCTGATCACCATAGTTAGCTGCAAATGTGCCATTGGCCAATAAGCCTGCCCCAGTAGAATCCAAATAACCATTGCTGTCTACGTGAAATACATCGCTGATGCTTTCTCCGGAAATGATTCCGGTCAGCTTCTTATTCATTTGAATCTCATCATCGGTATACTGTGGTGCTGCTGTATTCTGTGTGTTGGTTACAGCAGCATTGCCATCATAAGTCTTGGATACGCTGTTAAACGTAATCGCACCCAGCTGTACAGGATCAATGGTACCTTTGCCATTAAAAGTTGCCTGATTGGACCCAGAGATATTAAATACATAATTGGTACTGGGTACATTATTCTGCATAACCTTCGCCGTATAGACGATATCTTTGGCCAGAACCGGATTGACGGTATTGGTCGCATCATAATTTACATCCTTACCGGCATAGCTATAACCTGCCGCATTCGTACCAGCCTGATACAACCCCGTAATATCAATCGTGGAACCATCTCCACTGACCAAATGACGGTGACTGATGTTATCGGCATAAATTAGATAACCAGACGTCAAATCAAAGGTAGTATTGCCATTGGCATCTTTAACATAAGCATCCCCATCATAAGTTTTATTGGCGGTACTTGCCTGTGGTGCAGTGACATAAATGGTACGCGGGGTAATATTGCCCTCGCCCATGACCTGTGCCGTGCCGCCATTTGTCAAAGGTACCGCTGTGCCATTATTAATCGCCGTCTGCGAATCAAAGGTATAATTGCTGGCTGCCGTACCACTGACGGACACCGTATAGCGTACCCCCTGTGGCGTATTGGTGATATTGGCATCACGAACCGGCGTGGAATTCACGTTAGTGCTGTCATTCGTAAACTCTGCGGAAGTCACCTGAAAATCAAGGTTATCCCCAGCTACCATACCAGTAGTAGCCGATGCTGACGACGAACCGGCATTGCTGACATAAAAGGTCCCCGGGTCAGCATAGTTCGAGTTTCCATCGTATTCCTTGGTCGCCGTTTCATACTTTGGCGTGCCGCCAGGCGCATTCTTAAACCACTTATAACCGGTATCGCCCAAAGAACGCAGGGTAATATCGCCCGTGGTATAGAATGTTCCACCGCCAAGACCAATGGGATTCCCCTGCTGCTTAAAGCCGGTAACAATGCCCTGTTCGCTATAAACCGGATTGCCACTGGCATCTACCAAAGTATAATTCTTCGCCGCAGTACCGGTTAATGTTACGCCGCCCACAGCTACATCATGAGTTCCTACATTTTTCTGCACTTGTCCCGTAGCTTTGTCCACATAAGTGGCTTGATTCGTAGTTGCCACGGTTAAAGCCACATTATCCCCAGACACCACATTGGCCGTATTCAGGGTAAAATCGCTTTGCCCAAAAGACCGCAAATTGCCGTTACTGTCTTTGACAAATTCATCCTTGTCATAGGTCTTGGTAATCGGTGTGCTGTTAAAGGATACCTGCAGCTGACGTTGATAGATTGCCGCATTTACTGCCGTATTCAACTGTACACTGGAAGCCGGATTACCATTGCCATCCACGATGACATAATTGCTACCTGTATAAGCCGCACCGCTAGGGGTAGTGAGCGCAATCGTACCATTGATCAATACCTGCTTATTTGCGCTGACGTCCGCGTTTCCCGTCGTTCCCCCCTGATTGACAAAAATAGCCGTAGGAGTTGTATTTTGAGCCCATCCCACATTTACCGAACCACTATCGACAGCCAGTATGCCGGTAGATGTCGCGCTGTTTCCTTTGAACAGGTTAGGCACCAAATTCACCGCATCATCCGAACCATCATATTCCTTGACAATCGTCTGCGTACCTAAGTTATTGGTCAGTATCACCTGACGCGGCGCAATGGAGATATTACTCCCCACCAGATCATACCCTTTTTGATCAGACCAAACAAAAGCCAGCTTGTTCTGCGTGCCTGTGGTGTTTCCCGTGGCTGGCGGCGTATAGGTAGCATCCCGCTGTCCGGCCGCATTGTAGAATACATGATTTTTATCAATCATCTCAGCGCCATTAGGTGTAGTCTGAAACACCGTGCTGATATCATTGATTGCCTTGGTAGTGCTATTGGACGAAGCTGCGTTGCCACTGCTGTCCACGATTTTCAGCGTGTCGCCATTGTAGACCAAACCATCCAACGTGGTGCCATAGGTATAGGGTGTCATATCCTGTCCTTTATTGGCACCATTGTTGTATTTTGCCGCATTGGTATCAATTGCATTGCTGGCATCAAAATATTCATAATGATAATCGACATTTTTAATGCCCTGCTGGAAAGCGGTCAGCACAGGGGCAGCCTTTCCCTCATAGATACGCCAGGCGGGACGAATGAGTTTCGTGCCGCTATAGGATAAGCCTCCTGTATCTGTAATCGTCGAATTCGACCACGATGGATAATCCCCACCTTGGGCAACCGAGGAAAGTACCGTTAAATCTATATTGGATTTCAATACATCTTTTTCAGTTCCACTGCTGTTTGCCAAGCGATATTGATTATTTCCCACGCTAACAGAATTTTTTATTACAACGGTTCCAGCAGCATTTCCATGAAATTTTTTTCCGTTTCCATATACATTTTCATAGGTCACACTTGCACTAGTATTGCTTGTCGCAAATGCACTATTATTAGTAGTCCCTGTACTATAACTATTGGTCACCGTATTCGTGCCACTAGAAAACACGCCTACAAAACCAGCTCCCATTACAGATGTACCTTTGTTGTTATATACGTTACCTGTATTGTAACTTGATTCTATTTTTACGCCACTTGCTGTACCCACCAAGGCACCAGAATTATTGCCAGCCTGTATCTTGGTGTTTTCATTGAAAACATTATACAGCTCAGTATCTGTAGCGTTGGTAATCAATGCACCTATAACTGCAGTTGATTTAAATGTAGAATTTTTAATACCAATATTTCTTAGTTCAGCATTATTTGTCGATGCAAATAACCCTTTGTTGCCATTAACATTTTTTACTGCATAAAAATTTCCATCAATTTTTCCGGTAAAGGATGATACCGTATTAAAGTTCGCAATAGCACTAGCATCAATCTCTTCAGCCAGCATATAATTACCGCTGACCGCCCCCCCTGTCCCCAATGTTGTACTCCAGTTCGTATTATCCACAAGAGTAAAGTTTTCGACAGGCGCAACAGAACCTGCGCTGGTCATTTTTTCAGATGTATACCCCGTGGCAACGGTGCCGGTATTCCCCACATGGATATATCCATCATCCGCCCGCAGGGTAACGCCATTGGCTGCTGTAATATCTGCAGAGTTAAGCAAGCGGATATTCTCGCCCTCCAAGACCACTTTATCCGCAGATATTTTTCCCATATTGACCACGTCCATGGCCGCACCATTGACCGAAGTAGCTGCCGTGATTAAATTCGCTTTAGTCGCATTAAAATCCACAGCATTAGTCGTGGCGTTTTTGACAACTGCATCCCCTCTGGTCGATACATAGAGACTCCCTACATCTACACTGGCATCTTTACCAAAGATAACCCCATTGGGATTTACAAGATAAACCTCATTACCGCCTTCGATTTTACCATTTATATTCGATGTATTCGCACCAGTGACCACATTCATATAGTTGTTTTTGATGCTGCTACCGCTGCCACCATCAAAAACAACTTTTTCATCCTTAGCAACGGAAAAATCATGCCAGTCAATCACATTGTTAGTTGTCGTGCTGCTGATATTGGTATCCTGACCAATCACAACATTGCCATTTTTTACATCACTATAGCTGATGTTGGCAGTCGCTGAACTGCCGCCCACCGGTGCCCCCAAGGCAACCGGTACAATACTGAACATGCCTGCCGTCAGCGCAATACTGACTTGTAAGGCAATTTGTTTATGTCTACTATCCCTGCGCATTTTACAACACCCCATTAAACACTGCGCTTATTCTATCTTTCTTTACATCTATATCTAACCATGAAACTCTCTTATCATGATGGTATCTCTTAAAATAAAATTTTCAAAAATCTGTAATATTCCATCTACCCAAAAGCCCTGTGCGTGATGAAGCGCCTCACTTCACCAAGCACAGGGCCTGTTCTATAAAAATTACTGTAACAAACTGAGTACCGACGAACTACTCTGATTGGCTTGTGCCAACATGGACTGAGATGCTTGCACCAATACGTTATTTTTGGTATAAGCTGTCATTTCTTTGGCCATATCCGCATCACGGATAATCGATTCTGTAGCCTGCGTGTTTTCACTTGCAGTCGTTATGTTAGCAGCAGTGAAATTCATACGATTCTCTACCGAACCAATATTCGTCTGTACAGCCAACGCCTTGCCAATAGCCAATTCCAATACATTGATAGCGGCATTCGCCTTTTCCTGCGTGGAAATCGAAAGCGTTGTACCATCGTCGGTTCGCAGTCCTAAAGCGGTACCGCGCATATCCGAAAAACCTATTTTTACCGACTGATTGGCTTTCGTCCCAATTTGGAACGTCAGCGCATTATCCGGCGATTCATTCTCTGCCCGGATAGCCTCACGAAAATCATTTAATACGGCATTAGCTGTTTGATTTACCGTGCCATCCTTGTTGACCACATTAATCGTCAAGCCCGCAATCTGACCATCTACCCCAGACTCAGCCGCCCTAAACAATAATGCTGAATTGCCATTGACCGTCATGACATTAGTACCAGTACGGTCAACACCGATAACATTGTCAAAAGCCAAATTCATATCATTGCTACTAGGCGGAAAACCTTCAGGATCTAAGCTTTCTGCAAACATATCTGTAAGGCTCCACGTATCCACTGGATCTAATGTAGTCGTATAAGTCTTCCCTTGCTTTACATACGAAAACTCTATTTTACTATCCTCAAGAATTCCCAAACTTCTCCCAGAGGAATCTTTTAAATCCGTTATCAAATCTGAACTAGTAGTAGACGGATCTAAGTTCTCATTCGCCAGCACCGTATATGTAGCCGGTTTTACCTCGTTATTATGGGAACCATCCAGCACAATCTTGCCATTGTACATCACATTGGCGTTTTCATCAATCTGACTGACCGCCTGATCCAGTTCCTTTTGGATGATGGCCCGGTCTTCATCGGTATTGGTATCGTTAGCCGCATTGATGACTTTTTCTTTCAAGGTACTGAGAATGTCCACGGTACTCTGAACACCACCTTCTGCCACCTTCAACATACTCATGGCGGTTTGGGTGTTGTCCAAATCCTGACTCAGGCTGCGAATCTGCGTCTGCATTTTTTCGGAGATGGCATACCCTGAAGCATCATCATCGGCACCATTAATCTTCATCCCTGTAGACAGGTTCTTCTGATTCTTGGTACGCGCCTTTTCATTCCTGTTCAACTCATTCAGCGTGTTCTTCGCTGACATGTTATTCTTTACCACCATAGCCATAGCGGCCAACCTCCTTGTTCTTCACCCCATTATATATACACGCAAATCCACGATTTCCGATACAGATCTGCCGAGTCTTCTAGTTATATTATCGGTGATTTGGAAAATTTCTTAAGTACAATAAAAAATTTTTTGCTATCATCATCTTCATTTTACACAAACTTTTAGGTAAAAAGCAAGCCCTCCCCAAAAAGAGAAGGGCTGTTGCCATATATTTACTCACTGCAAAAGGTTCAGCACACCGCTGCTGCCCTGATTGGCCTGAGACAAGGCCGACTGCGCCGCCTGTGTCAAAACATTGTGCTTGGTAAAGTTTGCCATTTCTTTGGCCATGTCCGCATCACGAATCAGGCTTTCCGATGCCTGGGTGCTCTCATCACTGGTAACAAGGTTTTCATTCATCACTTCCATACGCTGGCATTGGGCACCCAAGGTAGTGGCACAATTCACTAAATACTTCAATGCTTGGTCAAGATCGTCTATAAATCTTGTGGCCTTTTGTATGGTAGTAACACAGCTGGCCGTGGCCGATGCCCCTTTACGCGGATAAGGCCACACTTCATCGTAATATTTTTCCTTACGAATTTGCTCTATATCGCCATTACAGCCGTATTTCTTGTCATAATACTCATATTCGGCACTGCCTTCCACTACAAAGTCGCTTGGCCATTCCTTGGGATAGTCCATCTGCCGTGGGACAGTCTTCCAGTCATTATCAAGGGGTGAACCGGGGAACAGCGCATTCAAGGTGGTATTGGGAAGCTCTATGCGTGTTTCTGCCGAAGCCTTCGTATCCCCCTGAATCATCAGACTCTGATGTGGCAGCACCCCGCCTGTAAATTCAACATCGCCCGAAACACCATTGTAGATAATCTGAGTCTGCTCATTGGCTTCTAGTGAATACTTAGCTGGGTTAGTACTAGACTTGAAAAATTTAATACCATGATGAGAATCAATGGCATTTGAAGCCTTCGGAACGTTATACTTAGCCCGCGCTTTGGCCAGTCCGTTCAAAATAGCTTCACCAATATCCTCCGGCGTCCGACAGTTTTTTATCCCAATCACAAATACTTCAGACATGGACCCAATTGGTTTTTTATCATTAGCATAAAGGACTTCGTCTGTGTTCGCATCAAATAACACACTGGCAAACTGAGAACACGCTTCACACAAGCTGGAAAATCCCTGATTGTGCAACGAACGCGGCAAATCCGGATAATCAAAATTAAGCGGACTGGTATTCCCTGCTAGTACTTTTTTCCCTACTAACGGCGGATGTTTTGTGCTTGGATCTGTACCTGATTCGGTAATCTGTATTCCGCCTCTATTGGCTGTACTCGTCCCTACACGGGGAATAAACGATGGTTCATACGGTTCTGTTATCGTACGACCATTCAGGAGCTGAATGCCATTATAGTTTGTTTCGTAGGAAATATCATTCATCTGCATCAGCAGATGGTTTGTTTCCTTCTGAATGATTTTCCGATCTTCGTCCGTACAGGTATCATTTGCCGCTTTGATGGCGTTTTCTTTCAACCGCTTGGTGATATCCACTTGCTCATTGACCGCCCGCTCTGCCGTCTTGAGCATGCTTTTACCTGTCTCGGTATTAGCCTCACATTGACCAAGGCTCCGGATTTTTACCCGCATCCGTTCAGATATGCTATAAGCAGAAGCATCATCCCCTGCCCCGTTTACTCTCATCCCTGAAGACACTTTTTTTAGTGAATTTGCCATATCACTGCTGTTTTTATTCAGCGTATTCAGTGTATTAACCGCCGACATATTGTTTTTCACGACCATTGCCATTTCTCATTCCCCCTATATAAACTTTCCCCATTTACTGCAACAGGCTAAGTACCGATGAACTATTCTGGTTGGCCTGCGCCAGCATGCTTTGGGCGCTTTGCGTCAAGACATTATTCTTGGTATAAGTTGCCATTTCCTTTGCCATATCGGCATCCCGAATCACAGACTCGGAACTTTGCGTATTCTCGCTGGCGGTCGTAAGGTTGCTTGCCGTGTATTCCAGGCGGCTGATAATCGCACCAATCTTGGTTTGATAGCTCAAGGCCCGGTTTAAGGATTTATCGATTTGCCGGATTGCTGCTGTCGCATCTGACCATGTGGCCACGCTGATATTTGTCCCATCTTTTGCCTTTACGCCCAAAGCTTCCGCATGAATATCATTAATCGCCACATGAATGGACTCGTTGGATTTCGTGCCTGTATGGAACTGCCAGCCGCCAATCTTATGCTCAAAGGCAGGCCATTCTACTTCCAAGCCGTCAATCACGGTTACGGCATCTTCCGGGTAAATCCAGTATTTTGTCGAACCGCCTTCGGGAACCGTGCTTTCTGTCGTGCGCCATTCGCGGTTGCCTGCATCCCATCCCATAATGCCACCTATATCCTTATTGGCTATATCTATCCCGCATTCTTTTTTGTAGAAACTAATATTCATTGGCGAGTAACGGTTAAAATCGTTCAAAAATGAATTGGTTAAATCCGTCAAGGAAGCAAATCGCCCTGCCGTAGCACCAGATACCGCAGCATCAATCGCACCTGCCCCCTGCTCCTCCAGGACTTTCATAAAACGACTAAGCGCAGCCTTGCCATTATCTCCCGAATGATATGCCATATAGCGAAATAATGCAAAACCACCGGCATATGGTGATTGTGCTTTTGTGCCAGCGCCATTATTAAACAAACTGGTATACTCCGTTGCATCCAAACTATTAATTTCATTACTTAGATTATCATCTGCACCGTGTATTAATTCAGCCATTCCCTCCTTTATGTATAATGGTAGTGAAGAAAAATTTTCAATATTTGCTGCCATTACTGCATGGGTCATTTCATGAGCAATTGTACGGTCTAAGTAATTTGCCGCACCACCACCAGGGTAAACACCATTGACATTTTCCATATCCATATTGCTATAAAATGTCATATTAATGTCTAATTGCAACGAAACGGTCTTCCCTCCCACCGGGGTAGACGTTACCCAGGCTAGAGCAGAACTTTGCTGTGAAGAGGGATTATAATTCAAATTTACCTTCATTCTGTTGACGGTTGTGCTGTCCTGCGTAAAGTCCACGCCATAGGCTTCTTTTATCATCTCCAGACTGTTCTGAATCCATTCACTGTTAAGTGCCTTGATAATCTGCTGCTCAACAGTATCAGCCTGCCGGTTAGAGCCATCGAACAGCGGTCTGCCGTTGAAGGTTGCACTGGCGTTCTCGTCAATCTGTTCCACCAGCTGGTCAACTTCTTTTTGGATGATTGACCGGTCATCATCGGTATTGGTATCATTTGCAGAATTCAGCGCCTTTTCCTTGATGTTTCTCATGATATCAATGGTGGACTGCACAGCTCCCTCTGCCGTTCTGAGCATGCTTGTCGCATTTTGTGTGTTGGCCGTGGCCTGGTCAAGTCCGCGAATGCGTACCCGCATTTTTTCCGAAATCGAGTAGCCGGAAGCATCGTCAGCTGCACTGTTGATTTTCATGCCGCTGGAAACTTTTTGCAAGCTGCTGCGCATGGCGCTTTCGTTTTTATTCAGTGTATTCAGCGCATTTAACGCTTCCCTGTTATTCTTTACGACCATTGCCATAGAATTTACCTCCGTGTATATTTATTGCAATAAACTAAGTACCGAAGAACTGTTCTGATTTGCCTGTGCCAGCATCGATTGCGCCGCCTGGGTCAAAACATTTGCTTTGGTATAGCTGCTCATTTCTTTGGCCATATCCGCATCGCGTATGACGCTCTCTGAAGAGGTGACGTTTTCGTGGGCGGTAGTCAGGTTTGCCGCCGTGTATTCCAAGCGGCTCGTCATCGCGCCGATAAGGGTCTGCTGCTTGAGTGCCCGGCCAATGGCCCGGTCAATCACCGTAATGGCTGAATTTGCCTGTTCCTGCGTAGTAACGCTTACCGTAGTACCATCTGATTTTCTAAGGCCCAATGCCTTGCAGCGCATATCGGCAAGCCCTATCCGCAGATTTTGATTTGCCTTGGTGCCTGTATGGAAGGTCAGGTTTTTCTCCGGCTCCCCATCGGCAGACTGTTTTGCCAGATAACGAAGAATCATATAACCGGCAGCGTAAGCCTGGTCGCCAGATGCTGACGATGAATTTTGTAAAACACTTTTCAATGTAGCGGGATTACTGGCCAGACTGATAATGCTTTTTTTGCGAAAATCATCAATTCCATGTACCAATTCAGCTGCCCCTGCAGTAATATACTTAGGCAGACTGTTAAAATTTTTGATATTGGATGTCATCAATGCATGTGTCATCTCATGTGCAATTATGCGATCGAGATAACCGGATACGCTTGGAGTTTTACCATTCCAGTCTTTTAAATCCAGAGAAGAATAATAGTACATATTAATGGTCAAACTAAGACTCTTAACCCCTCCAGATGAACTGTTTGTAATATAAGCTAAATTTCCTGGGCCACTATTGGACAGTATCACATCCATAGTACGAATAGAAACGCCTTTCTCCCAGAAATTCAAGGCATAGGATTCATCAATGAGATCCATGCAATTTTGCAGCCAGGGATGATCCAAGGCTCCCAATATTGCTCTTTCCACATCCGAATTTACGGAAGCAGGCCATTTCACCGTCAAGCCACGAATGCGGGAGGTTCCTCCTGTTGGATTTCCGCCATAAGGATAATCTTTTTCCGGCACAATGCTTTCAGCGGTTTTTACCACTTCATTGCGCGCATCCTTGCCTGTAATAGCCCCCGTATCATCGTTGTTCAAATCGATGCCGCAGGCTTCAAGTCCACTTTTCGTTATATCGTTAATAAAACAATTAATCAGGGCTTCCTCATCGTCAAATTTCCCGCCAGAAACATAGTTAATGGCACCGTCCAACGCCTCCTGTGCCGTAGCGTCATCTGCGTCATCCAGATAGCTCATGAAAGA
The DNA here is from genome assembly GCF_000424065.1 of Selenomonas ruminantium subsp. ruminantium ATCC 12561. GTDB lineage: Bacteria > Bacillota > Negativicutes > Selenomonadales > Selenomonadaceae > Selenomonas_A > Selenomonas_A ruminantium. The sequence goes on along the minus strand of NZ_AUJE01000035.1, from coordinate 27,641 downwards.
AGCCATGGCATCCCAAGGGTTGGCGACGATCCCCCGCCCCTGCGTACCATCCAACAGCCGTTTGCCATTGAACGTCACCGCAGCGTTATCTTCAATCTGAGACATATATTGGTTGAGTTCCTTTTGCATGATGGCACGGTCATCGTCCGTATTGGTATCGTTGGCGGCATTAATGGCCTTTTCTTTAAAGGCTTTGAGTATATCGACGGTCGAAGATACCGCTCCTTCTGCTGTTTTCAGCAAGCTGGTGGCGTTTTGCGTGTTGGAAATGTCCGCATTAAGGCTGCGCAGCTGCACCTGCATGCGCTCACTGATGGCATAGCCGGAGGCATCATCAGCGGCACTATTGATCTTCATGCCGGAAGCTGCTTTCTGCAAAGATTTTGACAATTTATTATTATTTTTGTTCAGCTCTCCCAAGGCCATCTGGGCTGCCATATTGTTCTTTATGACCATTGCCATAGCACTTACCTCCGTGTATGCGCAAACAAACCTTATCATATAGTATATCGACAATATCGGGAAAAAATTAAATTCGGTTGTATACGTCAAAAAGGCACAAGTCCCTTTAACGGAACTTGTGCCTGAAAACATACGTTTTTAATTATTTGCTCATAGCTTCCTGTACAGCTACAGCTACGGCTACGGTCATACCAACCATCGGGTTGTTGCCTGCGCCGATGAGGCCCATCATGTCAACGTGTGCCGGTACGGAGGAGGAACCTGCGAACTGGGCATCGCCATGCATACGGCCCATGGTGTCAGTCATACCATAGGAAGCAGGACCTGCTGCCATGTTATCCGGATGGAGCGTACGGCCCGTGCCGCCACCGCTTGCAACGGAGAAGTACTTCTTGCCGTTTTCGATGCAGTCTTTCTTGTAGCAGCCTGCAACCGGATGCTGGAAGCGGGTCGGGTTCGTGGAGTTACCCGTGATGGAGATATCAACGTTCTCCAGTTTCATGATGGCAACGCCTTCCTGTACGGATTCAGCACCGTAGCAGCGAACCTTGGAGCGGAGGCCATCGCTGTAAGCGATTTCCTTCACTACGTTTACTTTGTCAGCCTTGAAGTCATATTCGGTTTCTACGAAGGTGAAACCGTTGATGCGGCTGATGATCTGAGCAGCGTCTTTGCCGAGGCCGTTCAGGATAACGCGCAGCGGGTTCTTACGAACTTTGTTAGCCGTCTGTGCGATACCGATAGCACCTTCAGCAGCGGCAAACGATTCGTGACCAGCCAGGAATGCGAAGCAACCAGCTTCTTCGGACAGAAGCATAGCGCCGAGGTTACCATGGCCAAGACCTACTTTACGATGGTCAGCAACGGAACCCGGTACGCAGAAAGCCTGGAGGCCTTCGCCGATAGCTTTGGCAGCATCAGCAGCAGCCGTGCAGCCCTTCTTGATTGCGATAGCAGCGCCGAGGGTATAAGCCCATTTTGCATTTTCGAATGCAATCGGCTGCAGGTCGCCTACGATGTCGTAAGCTTTTACGCCTTTTTCATCGCAGATGGTTTTTGCTTCTTCGATGGAAGCAATACCATACTTTTTGCAAACTTCATTAATCTGGTCAATACGGCGTTCATAGCCTTCGAATAATGACATTCTATTCATTCCTCTCTATACACTTGCATTAACTTCGGAAGGTAGATTATTACTCTTCGCGCGGGTCAATCGTCTTAACAGCGTCAGCGAAACGGCCTTTGGTGCTGGTGTTGGCTTTGATGGCTTCGTTAGCATCTTTGCCGGCACGTACAGCTTCCATAACTTTGCCGAGCTGAACAACTTCGTAACCGATTACGCGGTTTTCGCTGTCCAGACCGAGTTTCGTTACATAGCCTTCTGCAAGTTCGAGGTAACGGGGACCCTTCTTGAGCGTGCTGTAGAGCGTACCCGTCTGGCTGCGCAGACCTTTACCAAGGTCATCGAGGCCAGCGCCGATGGGCAGACCGTCATCGGAGAATGCAGTCTGGGAACGGCCATAAGCAATCTGCAGGAAGAGTTCGCGCATAGCGGTGTTGATGGCATCGCACACGAGGTCAGTGTTCAGGGCTTCGAGAACCGTGAGGCCCGGCAGGATTTCTGCAGCCATTGCAGCAGAATGCGTCATACCGGAGCAGCCGATGGTTTCAACGAGAGCTTCCTGGATGATGCCGTCCTTAACGTTCAGGGTCAGTTTACAGGCACCCTGCTGCGGAGCGCACCAGCCAATGCCGTGCGTCAGGCCGCTGATGTCCTGTACGTTCTTGGATTTTACCCATTTGCCTTCTTCAGGAATGGGAGCAGCACCATGGTGTACTTCCTGGGCTACGCATGCCATGTCTTCCACTTTTTGTGAATAAGCAATCATTGTTCGTATTCCTCTCTTTTTCTAAAATATAACACTAGAGGTCTTGCCCCAAAGCAGGAGAACATAAGAGGGCTAGCATGGAGCGGTCACCGATAACATCGATGAACCTGCTCCCCGGGGATGCCACCGGCATCCCGCGCTTACGCGCCCTTGCTCAAGGGAGCTGCCTCTGTCCTGCTGATTAGAGTTCCACCAGGTTCTTGCCCGTCATTTCGGCCGGAATCTCTACGCCTGCCAGCGTTAAAAGAGTCGGTGCGATATCGCAGAGGGCGCCGTCCTTAACGGACTTGACGCGGTCGGATACCACGATGAACGGTACCGGATTGGTGGTGTGTTTGGTGAAGGGCTGGTCGTTTTCGTAGTCCATCATCTTGTCGGCGTTGCCGTGGTCAGCGGTGATGCAGACCTCGCCGCCAACTTCGCGGATGGCGTCTACGAAACGGCCAACACAGTTGTCTACCGTTTCCACAGCCTTGATTACAGCTGGGAATACGCCGGTATGACCAACCATGTCGCAGTTTGCATAGTTGAGGATGATGAAGTCGTATTTGCCGGATTTGATGGCTTCGACAACTTTATCCGTAACTTCCACAGCGCTCATTTCCGGCTGGAGGTCGTAGGTTGCAACCTTCGGGGACGGAACGAGGATGCGGTCTTCACCCTTGTAGGGTTCTTCCACGCCGCCGTTGAAGAAGAACGTTACATGAGCGTACTTCTCGGTTTCAGCGATGCGCAGCTGGGTCATGCCCTTGTTCTGGATGATTTCGCCCAGCGTGTTATTGATGGATTCCGGCGGGAAAGCTACGAGAGCGTTCATGCCGTCTTCATACTGGGAGAAGGTAGCGAACGGAATCTTCAAATCTTCGTCGCGTTCGAAACCGTCAAAGCTTTCATCCACGAAGGAATGCGTGAGCTGACGGGCACGGTCCGGACGGAAGTTGAAGAAGATAGCGCCGTCGCCATTCTTCATGCCTTCGTAGCCTTTGACTACGAACGGCACAACGAATTCGTCGTTTACGTCATTGTCGTAGCTTGCCTTGAGGCCGGCTACTGCAGAATCAGCGCTAACGCCTTCTGCATGGGTGATGGCTTCATAAGCCTTGACTACGCGTTCCCAACGGTTGTCGCGGTCCATAGCGTAGTAACGGCCGCTGACGGTTGCAATGCAGCCAGCACCGATTTCTTTGCACTTTGCTTCGAGTTCTTCGAGGAAAGGCTGTGCGCTCTGGGGCGGTACATCACGGCCATCGAGGAAGGCATGTACATAGACTTCCTTGATGTCGTTTTTCTTGGCCATTTCGAGCAGCGCATAGAGGTGCTCCTGATGGCTGTGCACGCCGCCCGGAGAAACGAGGCCCATAAGGTGCAGGGCGCCGTTCTTTTCCTTCACGCCGTTGACGATGGACAGCAGAGCTTCGTTCTTGAAGAAGTCGCCGTTCTTGATGTCGCGGGTGATGCGGGTCAGCTGCTGATAGATGATGCGGCCGGCACCGATGTTGGTATGACCAACTTCGGAGTTGCCCATCTGACCATCCGGCAGGCCGACGAATTCGCCGGAAGCCTGCAGCTGGCTGGTCTTGTAGTTGGCAAGGAGTCCGTCGAGTACGGGCGTGTTAGCTACCTGTACAGCGTTGTTCTTGTCGGTTTTATCACCGAGGCCACAGCCATCCATGATGATGAGGGCCACCGGTGCATTTTTAAGAGTTGCCATGTTTTTTATATGCTCCTTCTAAGAAACACAGATTAGAAGTTAACGATAGCGCTGAAGTCTTCAGCCTTCAGGGAAGCGCCGCCTACGAGAGCACCGTCAACGTTCGGCTGCTGCATGAGGTCTTTGATCGTAGCCGGTTTTACGCTGCCGCCGTACTGGATGCGGATAGCGTCAGCTGCCGTCTGGTCGAATTTCTTGGCAACAGCTTCGCGGATAGCTTTGCAGACTTCTTCAGCCTGGTCAAAGGTAGCCGTCTTGCCCGTGCCGATAGCCCAGATCGGTTCGTAAGCGATAACGAGTTTTGCAACTTCGTCTGCTGCAAAACCTTCGAGAGCAGCGTTAATCTGAGCAACTACATGGTCGATGTAAGTGCCAGCTTCACGGATTTCGAGGCTTTCACCGCAGCAGATAATCGGCGTGATACCAGCAGCGAAAGCAGCACGAGCGCGCTTGTTTACGCCTTCGTCCGTTTCACCGAAGTAGTCACGGCGTTCGCTATGACCAAGGACAACGTAATCTACACCGATTTCGTTGAGCATGCCCGTGGAGATTTCACCCGTGAAAGCACCTTTTGCTTCCCAATGTACGTTCTGTGCGCCAACGTGGATGTTGGTGCCTTTTACAGCTTCACAAACGGAGGAAAGAGCCGTAGCCGTCGGGCAAACCACAACGTCTACCGTAGCGTCCTTAACGAGAGGAGCCAGAGCCTTTACGAGCTCAACGCCTTCCTTAATCGTGTTGTTCATTTTCCAGTTACCGGCAATAATCGGAGTTCTAGCCATTTATATAGCCTCCCAGCAATTTTATTGTTATAAGACCAGTTAGCGGTAAGAACCTCATCCACCGCTAACACGGTCCCGTACGGGGTGTCCACCGGACACCCGCGGCAAAGCCGCCCCCATAGGGGAAGGCTTTTACTTTTATTTCGAAAAGATAACGCGTACTCGTTGCCCGGCGCCCAAGGAAGGGCGCAGGCGGACGTAAATCCCGTGATGGGATTTCAGTCCGCGTTTTCTTTTGGATACTTTTCTTTGCGCCAAAGAAAAGTATCACCACTTACTTATTTGTCTGCGATTGCAGCTACGCCCGGCATTTCTTTGCCTTCGAGGAATTCCAGCGTTGCACCGCCACCGGTGGAAACGTGGGAAATCTTGTCGGTGAGGCCGGTCTTCTTGAGGGCTGCTACGGAGTCACCACCGCCAACGATGGAGATAGCGCCTTCGTCCGTTGCTTTGGCAACAGCTTCAGCCACAGCCAGGGTGCCTTTAGCGAAAGCGTCGAATTCGAACACGCCCATAGGACCGTTCCAAACAACCGTCTTAGCGCCTTTGAGGGCTTCCACATATTTTGCAGAAGTCTTTTCGCCAGAGTCGAGTGCCTGCCAGCCATCGGGAACTTTGTCCACGTCTACCATCTGGGTATTGGCATCAGCAGCGAATTTGTCGGCGATAACGAGGTCAACCGGCAGGATTACTTCTACGCCCTTTTCTTCTGCTTTCTTCAGGAGTTCACGAGCCAGGTCGTACTTGTCCGGTTCGCAGAGAGATGCACCGATGGGCAGGCCTTTAGCTGCATCAAAAGTATGCGCCATGCCGCCGCCGATGATGATCTTGTCGACTTTTTCAATCATGTTGCTGATTACGCCGATCTTATCGGAAACTTTAGCGCCGCCGATGATAGCAACGAACGGATGCTGCGGAGCTTCCAGCGTCTTGCCGATGTAGTTGATTTCTTTTTCCATCAGGAAACCGGCAACAACTTCCACATACTGAGCGATACCAGCGTTGGAAGCATGACCGCGGTGGGATACACCGAAAGCATCGTCAACAGCAACGTCAGCGAGAGAAGCCAGCTGTTTTGCAAATTCGGGATCGTTCTTCTTTTCAGCCTTGTGATAACGGAGGTTTTCGAGAAGCAGAACTTCGCCCGGCTGGAGATCAGCAGCAGCTTTTTCCGCAACTTCGCCTACGCAGTCAGAAGCCCATTTTACATCTTTGCCGAGGAGTTCGGACAGATGTGCAACGAGGTGCTTCGTGGAGAACTGGGGCTCACGAGCTTCGGTCGGACGGCCGATGTGGCAAGCCAGGATTACAGCAGCGCCGTTGTCCAGCAGGTAGTTGATGGTCGGCAGCGTGCGAACCATACGGGTGTCGTTGGTGATGTTCTGATTTTCGTCGAACGGAACGTTATAGTCAACGCGGACAAATACTTTTTTGCCCTTAACGTCAATATCTTTCAGGGTTTTCTTATCCATTTATGTAAACCTCCAAAAATAATAAATTGAGGCCCGGCCCAAGTTTGCCAGGCCGGACCTCAATCGATCTTCGTAGTATGAAGTTGCGGAAACGCTGACTAACTCAACCGCTCATCTTAACGCTTTCGTCTAGCCATCGTTTCCTTGCTACATCAAATAATTAGCCGAGTTCAGCGAAGTATTTGATCGTGCGAACCATCTGGCTCGTGTAGCTGTTTTCGTTGTCGTACCAGGATACAACCTGTACCTGCGTGCCACCTTCAACGGGGTTAACCATCGTCTGCGTAGCATCGAACAGGGAACCGAAACGCATGCCAACGATATCGCTGGATACGATTTCTTCTTCGTTGTAACCGAAGGATTCCGTAGCTTCCTTCTTCATCTGAGCGTTGATCTGTTCAACCGTAACGTCGCCCTTAACAACAGCGTTGAGGATCGTCGTGGAACCAGTCGGGGTTGGAACGCGCTGTGCAGCACCGATCAGTTTGCCCTTCAGTTCAGGAATTACGAGGCCGATAGCTTTAGCAGCACCCGTGGAGTTCGGAACGATGTTGCAAGCTGCTGCACGGCTGCGACGGAGGTCGCCTTTACGCTGCGGGCCATCCAGAGTCATCTGGTCGCCAGTGTAAGCGTGGATCGTGCACATGATACCGGACTGAATCGGAGCCAGGTCATTCAGAGCCTTAGCCATCGGAGCAAGGCAGTTCGTCGTGCAGGATGCAGCGGAGATAACCTTGTCTTCCTTCGTCAGGGTTTCATGGTTAACGTTGTATACGATAGTCGGGAGGTCGTTACCAGCCGGAGCGGAGATAACAACTTTCTTAGCGCCTGCAGCCAGATGTGCAGAAGCCTTTTCTTTGGAAGTGTAGAAACCAGTGCATTCGAGAACTACGTCTACATCATGCTTGCCCCAAGGAATGTCTTTTGCATCCTTTTCAGCGTAGATTTTGATTTCTTTGCCGTTAACGGTGATGCTGTCTTCGCCAGCCTCTACCTTGTCAGCGTACTTGTACTTACCCTGCGTGGAATCATACTTGAGCAGGTGTGCGAGCATTTTCGGGCTCGTGAGGTCGTTGATTGCAACTACTTCATAACCCTCTGCATCGAACATCTGACGGAAAGCGAGACGGCCAATACGGCCAAAACCATTGATAGCAACTTTTACTGCCATTTGAAAAATACCCCCTAAATTTTTTAGAAGTTTCAGTTCTTACAACGTCTATAATACAATAACTCCCCCTCAAATGTCAATCTTTTTATCATAAATTACAGCAATTATTCGATGAATAACAAGGATTTTTTTCAAAAAATTCTCAACAACGATATAACAAGAGTTTTTCATGGGCAAAAACGAGGCAAAAACAATAAAAAAGCCTCCCCCAGGGGAAGGTGGCACTGCAAAACCGTAAATGATGTGCATGCGTATCTATTGCCTTGACACCTCATCCGTCAGCCTGCGGCTGCCACCTCCCCCTCAAAAGGAAAGGCTTGATTACGATAAATTTTGTTTATGTTTTATGCGGTTTCGTCTTCTTTTTCCAGTTTTTCCAGTTCGAGCATGGCCTGCACGTAGATAGCGCACTCGAGGCGCTTCTTCTGGATTTCGCAGCCGACTTCGTAAGGCTTACGGATGTCGCCATGGAACAGGTCGGCGTTGGCATGGCAGCCGCCGGAGCAGAAGAAACGGGACCAGCAGTCGCGGCATTTTTCCTTGTTGAGCACATGGCTTTCACGGAAGTACTGAGGCAGCTTCGTATCCGTTACACCTTCGTCCAGAGAGCCTAAGCGGTAGCCTTCGCGGCCCACGAACTGATGGCAGGGATAAAGGTCGCCGTTTTCGGCCACAGCGAAGTATTCGTGACCGGCACCGCAGCCGGACAGACGCTTAGCCACGCAGGGACCGTTAGATAAATCCATATTGAAATGGAAGAAGAAGAAACCTTTGCCCTCGCGATGACGTTTCATATAGGCATCGGTGAGCTTGTCGTATTCTTCATTGATACGGGGCAGGTCTTCCTCGGTAAAGCCCAGCGGGCTGTCCTTTAAGACCACCGGCTCCATGGAGAGAATATCGAATCCTTCATCGTTCATGGAGAGCACGTCTTTTGTGAAGTCCATGTTGTTCTTCGTGTAGGTGCCGCGCAGGTAAGTGTAGACACCGCGGTAATCCCAGTCGCCACCCTTGCGGGAGTCAAGGCACTTGTGGAAGTTCTTGATGGCTCTATCGTAGGAACCATTGCCGCCCACATCGGGACGCATGGCGTCATGGACTTCCTTACGGCCGTCGAGGGACAGCACGAGGGAGAAGTCGTTGTCGTTAAGCCATTTGATGTTTTCATCATTTAAGAGCAGGCCGTTGGTCGTCAGCGTCAGCTTGAACTTCTTGCCCGTTTCCTGTTCGCGCTTGCGGGCGTATTCGGTCACGGCCTTGACGGTCTTCATATTGATGAGTGGTTCACCGCCGAAGAAATCCATTTCGAGGTGCTTTCTAGGGCCGCTGCTCTTAATCAGGAAGTCAACGGCCTTCATACCGGTTTCCGGGCTCATGATGGCACGCTCCTGACCATAGCTGCCGCCGTCACCGAAACAGTATTTGCAGCGCAGGTTGCAGTCCTGGGCAATCATCAGACACAGGGATTTTACAAGCCCCTTCTGCTTGAACGTCGGCGGTACGTCGATATCCGGCGCAAAAAGTTCGCCTGCGTCCATCAGCGCATGCAGCTCGTCGAGTGCTTCAATCAAATCGTCCTTTTTATAGGTATTTTCCCAGGCGCTTATCACTTCGTCATCATTTTCGCCCGTGAAGGTGTCCATGATGTCGTAAATCATTTTATCGATAACGTGCACAGCACCGCTGTTGATATCGAGCAGGATATAGGTACCGTTTTGCACGAATTTATGAATCTTCGCTTTCATTACAACTCCTAACTTTCGCAAACACAAAAGGCCCTCCCAGGGGGAAGGCCCGTAATATAAGCCAAGCGCTTACTTTTCGCAAACCTGATTGCCTACCGTGCAGGAAGTCTTGCATGCGGACTGGCAGGACGCCTGGCATTCGCCGCAGCCACCAGTTTTCAGGGTCTTCTGCATAGATGGTTTGTTGACCGTCTTGATGTGCTTCATCATTTAGCCCTCCTATCAAAAAATAGAATCTCCTATATATGATAGCACGTTAAGTGCCATAATACAAGGAGATTCACGAATTATTTCAGACTATTCACCATACGCTGCTGGTTGAAGGTGACCGGCGTGAGCTTTAAGCCTTCAGCAAAGTCATATGCCAGCAGGAGGTGTGCCCCCACTGCTTCCGGCGTATGGGCATCGGAACCTAAGGTAACAAACCTGCCCCCCAGTTCCCGGTAGCGCTGATAGATGGGAATAAGGCTCGCCAGTGCCTGCCTGTCCCCCAGCCTGCGGGTATTGATTTCCATGACCACATCATTTTCGATGGCATTTTGAAGCACCGCATCAATTTCATCGGCAAATTCAGCATAACGGATATCGGCATCTGCATAGGGTGCATAACGGCAGATGTAGTCGATATGCCCCAAGGCATTGGCAAAACTATGCGCCCTGATGTTCTCTGCCATCTGCACGAAATAGCGGTGATAGGCTTCCTGCTTGTCCTTCCCTTCATAATAGTCGGGATAGTAGATATCCAGATCATCCACCATATGCTGAGAGCAGATGATGAAATCAAAGGGCACCTGCCGGGAAAATTCCTCGCTAAACTCGCGGGTACTTTCCCGCATGCCGATTTCCACCCCCAAACGCAGGGTATCGCCCTGCAGGCTGCTGTATTTCTGCCAATAAGCCTGCGGGTCAAAGGAAAATACCTTGCCTTCCTTGCTGGTGTAATCCGCATCCAAATGTTCCGTAAAGACAAGGCCTATCCCCTGCCGGGTCGCAGCAGATAGTGCCTCTGCCGCCTTCATCTCGGAATCGGCGGAAAACTCCGTATGGATATGACTGTCAAATAGCATAACTACCCCTTAGCATTATTTTTTCTGGCTGTTGTCTTCCGCTTCCTGTTTCAACGGAGAAAGGGCAAAGTTCTGGAGGTTGCCTTTTTCATCAAAGAGGAAAATGCAGCGCACTACCGGCTCCTTGTCAAAGGACATCAGATACATCATCTGGTCGCCCTGATCGAAGCGCGTCCAGCCCACGAAGCGGGAAGCCTGATATTTGCCCATATTCTTGGCCATTTCTTCACTGATGGACGTGATTTTCTTGTCATCAATTTCCTTCTGTGCCTCTGCCCCCATGAGCTTTAAGGTATCAGCCGGCTTGTTCTTCACCAGCATGGTGTCAATCCAGGCCGCTGCCTTTGCCTGCTGGGCAGCCATCGCATCGGACTCCGGCGATGCCATAGCCGCTGCCGAGACGCTCAACAGTGCACCTAAAACCAAAGCTGTAATTTTTTTCTTCACAATAATCACCTCATAAAAAAAGTCACATGGATACATCGGTCACGATGCCGTCCGTTGTGTAAACATAAATACTCTTGCCGTTATGGTTGAAGACATACTGCTTCATGGTCTGTCCGTTGTCGCTGTTTTCACTCACACGGGCAGGTTTGCCAAAAGCGGCTGTTATATTATCTTCGCTGTCACCCGGCCGAATTCCTCCATATTTTCCCTGAGAAAGATTTTCTGCGTGTTTTTGGGCGTTTTCCTTGTCCAGTTTCGCTTCTTTCTCCGCCTCGGCATTCATGGCGATAATCAGCCGCTGAAAGGGCACGATTTTATCGGCCAGTTTTCCCGTATATCCCTCCGGCATATCCTGCACGAGGGATAGGAGCTTCCGGTCGGCATGCACATCCTGGTTCGTCATATGCCCCCTGTAGCTGGCTGCCTGCTCCATCGCTTCAGCATAAGCCAGCAGCATGGGCGCATCCGGACAAGCCCCGTCCAGCTTTTCCACCAGCTGTTCATCACGAAACTCCTGTAAAAGATGCACCGCTTCTTCCGCTTTTTCCCGGTCAGGATGGTTGATATTCAACTGGGCAAGGATTGCTGCCGCCTGTTCATAGCGCTGGGTCATATTCTCCCGCTGGTCGCGGTCGAAGGTCGAGACGGTGTTGCTTTTCGCGCGGCTGTCCATCTCCCCATAGCCCGCAAAGCCGCCGATAACGCCCACCGACAATGCCAGCAGCGCAAAGAGCGCCGTTCGTCTGTAGTCATGCTGGCAAAAATAACGGCCCGCCACCAGCAGAAGGAGTACCGGACATACAATAAGCAGGCATAGTGCAAATAAAGACATCAAATTCCCCCTGTGTAATCGTTTTGCAATTCGGTTTTCATTAATTATAACATAGCAATCCGCAAGGGAAAACGGGGCTAAAGTCCCAATCCCCTTGCGGATTACGGTCATTTATCCTTGCAATTCGACTTCACGGAAGGACGTTACCGTGCCGCTTTGCACAGCATCGATGAGTTCGTTGATAATCTTGGGGTCGGTGTAGTCAAAGGGCAGGAAGCAATGCTCTGCCTGATTATAGAATGCACGCATTTCATTTTCAATACCACGGATATCGGCTTCAAGTCTGGCCTTGCGCCGTTCATGGGCTTTGCCCGCCTGCACGTAGGAAACGCTGGTCACGCCGAGCCAGACCACAAAGAAAAAGGTCCACGGCACACTCGGGAAAAAACCGGTGAGAATCAAATAGAAGAACAAGGTCGCAATCCCGCCGCCGATGGTGTAGTTGCTGAGCTGCGGTTCGGCGTTCTGGGAACGCATCAGCCACAAATCGCCCAAGGTCGCATATTTGCCGCGGATATGAGCAAAGTAGGCCTGCAGGCGATGAAGCTCGGAAAGCATGCGCTCTTTTTCCGGCGGCACATCCTCAAGCTGCTGCAGAGCAATCAGTTGGGGCATGGCTTCTAAAATCTGCCTTGCTCCATCATCACCCACAAAGCGAGTCATTACATCTTCTTGTCCGGCTTCTGCCGGTTCGCCACAGAAGGTACATTCTTTGACACCTTCTTCAATTATACAGCCACATTTCTTGCAAATCATTGTTCTTCCTCCTTTCTCACCGTTTAGCATTCTTTTGCTATATATCGGTGAAATTCGTCAATGATTAATAGGGTTATGCAAAAAAGTTTTGATAGATATTATTTTTCGCTATAGAGAGAGAAATCCCTGCTAAGAGAATGATTTTTAATTGAAAATTAATAAATTGCAGTTTGCCGGCAAGTTCGTGATAAAGGTATCCAGGTCATACGTTGTCAGGGGCGAACGGGGGAGTACTTTTTCTGATTCCGCTAAACGACCCTCCCTGACAGAAATCGCTGTTTAGCTATATGCGCCGGGCAGGCCGGCGGCGCGTCTTTCAACGTGCTTTCTAGTTGCTGCCTGCGTCGGGCCGGCCTTCACTGCGTTCAGGCAGTCGCTCCTACAGAAAAAGCACTCCCCCGTTTGCCCCAAGTTACGGATTAGCCTATTGCCACGAACTCGCTCCCCTGTAACAAGAACATCGATGTACTTGCTGCTTATCACTACGAAAATGACGGTTTGTACGGACATCACTTAGGGCAGAGGTGGTGATGCTTTTCGTCGTGGAACGACTGTCCGAACGCAGTGAGGACTGGCCCACAAACGACAGTTTCTAGAAATTGAGCTGAATATACGCGCCGCCGGTCTTGCCCGGCGCAGGTGACTAAAAAGCCCATATATTTCCTTGTGGGTCATTTCGTGCAACGGCGAAAAGTATTACCACCTCTGCCCAAACTGAGCTGTAACAAAAAATTTCAGCACGTACTAGCAAACTGCAATTTTATATCGCCTGTTGCTATCGCAATATGTTGCTAAAAAGGGCGGTGTGTTCTTGTCACAAGAACACACCGCCCCTCTACTGCGTATTAACTTTTAGTATATTTTATTTCTGGTTTGCAGCTTTAACTTCAGCCAGTTTCGGGCCCATGATGCGTTTGTAGGATTCTACGCCGGGCTGGTTGAAGGCGTCTACGTTGGACAGTTCCCCTTCGTAAGCTACGGACATAGCCAGCATGTAGAGGAGCTCGCCGAGGTGGTAAGCGTTGAGCTTCGGCAGGGTGAAGCAAGCGTTGTAGCGCTTGTTGGAAGCCAGCGCGTCAGCGTTGGACTGACGGGCAACTTCGAGTGCCTGACCCATGGTTACGCCGGAGATATCGGACAGCTTCTTGGCTTCCGGGAATACGTCAGGAATCGTGAGGTCATTTTCCCAGTCAGCCAGACGGATGAACTGAACAACTTTGTTGAGCTTGCCTTCCTGATGCTGCTGCGTCTGGGAATGCATGTCCGTGGTACCAACAGCAACGAGCGGCGTACGGCCGTAGCAAACTTCCTTGCCGTCCTTGTTGTACTGTTTGCCGAGGGATTCAGCCAGCAGCTGGATGTACCATTCGGAAACGGACTTCATGTAATCGCCATACGGCATCATGACTTCGATGTCGCGGCCATGCTTTTCAGAAGCGGCAAACTTCAGCGCAGCATTGAGCATTGCCGGGTTCTGCCAGAGGTCATCATTCTGGCAGGCTTTATCCATATCGCGGGCGCCTTTGAGGAAGGCTTCGATATCAAAGCCCACGCAGGCAGCCAGCGTCAGGCCGACTTCGCAGAAGATGGAGAAACGGCCGCCCACCCCATCGGGTACAGCGTACTGCGGCCAGCCTTTTTCAATAGCCAGCTTCTTTAAAAGGGTCTGTTTTTCCATGTTCGGGTCGGTTACAGCAACCACTTCCACATCGATATCGCCGAGTTTCTGCAGGGCATCGTAGATGACCATGAAGTTGCTCATCGTGTCGAGCGTGCCGCCGGACTTGGAGATAACGAGGAGCAGCACTTTGAGGTTGCGCTTTTCGTGGGATTTGGTGACTTTCGCGCTGTTTTCGAGATAGTGGATGATGTCACCCGTACGGCGCGGGTCAATGTTCTGGCCGCTGAAGATGATTTTCGGGAAACCGTTGCGTTCTGCTTTCGGCAATTCGTTCCAAAATTCACCGCAGTGCACATCAAAGATAACCTTGTCGCCCAGGAAGGAGCCGCCGATACCCAGAGATACAACGAAATCCACATTGTCCTTTACATGGTCGGTCAGTTCCTGCAGGTGCTTCAGGGAAGACGGGCTGTTGAGGTGGCCTTCTTCAATATAGGGCAGCTGGGAGAACAGTACCTTTTCCGGCTCGCCGTCCTTGGACAGATGCGCACGGATAAAGCCCTTCTCACGCATAACTTTCATGGCTTCGTGAGCCTTCTTCAAATCTTCTTCATAGCTTTTCAGGTCAGCTTCCGTAACCTTACCTTCGCCATACAGGTTTTCGTAATCAAACTCAAAACCGGATGCAAGCTTCAAACTCATTGTCTACACTCCTCTAGTTCATTCCATAAACAATATCATTCTATATCGTTATTGTTACATACGAATTTATTATAACGCAGTTGTTCAAATTTTACCATAGGCAAAATCACTTATTCGCGTTTCGTCGATTCGACATAACGCAGTTGTTCTGATTTTGCCATAGGAAATTATGTGACGGTACACAAAAATACTCCCCAAATCGTTATATTGAACTTCTCAAGCCTTACTTCTGTTGCAATGATGATTCTTGACCGTTTTTCTCATACACCCTATCGCTGAATATACGCTCACTTGCCTGCCATGCAGAATTGATAACACTTTTAGTCGGGTCGTAATCTACTGTCTCCACGCTCATCAAGTCAAGCAATACATGAATCATATCATCCGTCATAAAAGGCCTATCAACCGCCTCTGCTATTCACTGTGTCATCCTGCACAGGAATTCGCGCAGCCGCTGAAAATCCTCCGGCGTATCGGCATCCAGCAGGATTCCTTCATGGGCAGCTTCCACAAACGCCTGCGGCTCGGTTTGCAGTGCGCCCTTCAGGCCCCCGTCGCCGCGATAGGACAAAATGCGGCTCCATACGCTTTTACGCAAAAACACGGGATGGCCAGCCTTTCCTTTATAAGAAGGGCGCACAACCTGTGCGGGAACCGCCGCCATCTTGGCCAGCAGTGCGGCATCGAACAGCGGGATATCCGCCGGTGTCAGAAAAGTACCGGTGCAATCCGCCGGCAGCGCTTTTATCCCCAGCTTCACGGAAGCAAACATATCGCTTGAGGCGTAGTCCGGATTGCGTACAAAGCCTATCCGGCCCGGAAATTTTTCCGTCAGGAAATCCTCCAGAAGCTGCGCGTCCCTGCCGGTCACCACCAGAATGGGTTGACAGCCAAATAGGCAGAAATGGCCGATGACGTGCTCAATCAGCGTTTTTCCCGCCAAATCCAGCAAGGGCTTGAACGCCCCCATACGGGAAGACAGTCCGGCGGCCAGTATCAATGCCCCGTTCATAAGCACAGGAAATCCTCCAGCAGATTGAGGCATACCTGACGGCGATAAGCCGCTGTGGAACGCTGGTCGTCAATCGGCCGCAACAGCCTTCCATATTCCTGCACGATTGCCGTGCGCCTTGCGGCCAGTTCCGTCAGGCTCAGGCCCTGCATCTTTGCCTCGATTGTCCAGCTGCGGATGACCGTTGCCCCGACAGAGCCAAAGGCAATGCGCACATCCTGCAATACATTCCCTTCCACCTTGCAGAGTCCGGCAAAGGAGATTTTCGCTATGGCCTGCGCTTTTCGCGCGCCTGCCTTGAATCGTTGCAGTTTCGTCATCTGCTCATAGGCAGCGCAGGGAATTTCCACCGCCAGAACCATTTCCGCTGGTCTCAGCGCAATCCTGCGCACCCCCTGAATAAACGCCTCAATGCCGAGCCTGCGTGTCCTGAGCTTTCCTTGTTCATCCAGGTGCCCCATCACCAGTATCGCATCCAGGACATACAGAAGCGGCAGGGTATCGCCAGCCGGGGACGCATTGCAGATATTGCCGGCTATCGTACCCACGTTGCGGATGGCGGGGGATGCAATCTCCTGCATGGCCTCGCGCAAAATTGCCGGAATCCGTTTATCCCCGATAAGCTGTGCATAGGTACAGCCGGCCCCAATCCGCAGAACGTCCTCCGTTTTTGACACTTCACGGAGTTCGTCAATTCCCTGCAGATAAATCAGCACGGGAGCCGTCCGGCCGGACGGCATGATATCGGTGCCGCCAGCCACAAAAAGCGCCTCGGCCTGTGCCTGCTGTTTCAGGCGCAGGGCTTCCAGCACAGAGCCTGGCCTATAGGTGGTCACCATAATCCCGCCCCCTTTTCTGCCGCCATGCGGACTGCCGCGATAATCATATTATAACCCGTGCAGCGGCAGAGATTTCCTGAAATCGCCTCGCGTATTTCGTCCTCCTGCGGATGTGGGTTCTTCCGCAGCAAAGCTTCTGCCGCCATAATCATCCCCGGCGTGCAGAAGCCGCACTGCACCGCTCCGGCTTCCCCGAAGCACTGTTCGAGCAGCTTATATTTTTCCGTATCGCGGAATCCCTCCAGCGTGAGCACGCTTTTCCCCTGCACATTCGCCAACGGGGTGATACAGGAATTCCAAAGCATTCCATCCACCAGCACCGCACAGGCACCACATTCTCCCTCGCCGCAGCCTTCCTTGGGGGCATGGAGACCAAATTCCTCCCGCAATACGTCCAGCAGGCGGCTCTGCGGCGGCAGCTGGCTTGTGCATTTTTTGCCGTTTAAGATAAAGTCCAACATTTTTCCCACCTCTGCTTATTTCGCTTCCGCCGCCAGAATGCGCTCCGGCGTCAACGGGATATTCGGATAGGTCTTGCCTGTGGCCTGTTCAACTGCGGCTGTATAAGCAGGTGCACCGCCCAGCAGGGTCAGTTCGCCCGCCCCCTTGGCCCCAAACGGGCCGTCCGCATAGAAATTATCAATAAAGGCGATTTGATTCGGCACCGTATCCATGGCCGTAGGAATCATATAATCGGTAAAGCTGTTCTGACGGATTTTCCCCGCCACGGACTCCATCTTTTCCATGGAGCCATAGCCGATTCCCTGCAGCATGCCGCCTTCAGCCTGTCCCAGCATCACGGTGGTATCGATGACCTTGCCCACATCAAAGACACCCCAAACGCCCAGCAGTTTTGTCATGCCGGTCAGGCGGTCTTCCTCCAGCTCGACGACATGGATTCCCCAGGAATACGCGGGATAAGCATCGCCGCTAAACTTGTCCATATCCCAGGGAATCAGCTCTGGCGCTTCGTAGTCCGCCACCGCTTCCTGCTCCCTGCCGCTTTCCCAGCCGGCCTTCAGTTTCCTGGCCGCCCGCTCCACGAGCTTCCCCACAATCGTCAAGGACCGGGAAGCCACCGTCGGCCCGGAATCCGGCACGCGGTCGGTATCCGGATTTTGGAAGATAATCCTCTCCAGCGGCAGGTCCAAAACCGCAGCGACAATCTTGCTGAATGTCGTCTTGAGGCCCTGGCCGATATCCACGTTACTGGCCAGTATTTCCACCGTATCATCCGCATATTTGCGCAAGATCACGCGTGCGTGCAGGATATCTTTCTCTGCAGAACCGGTAAAACCACAGCCATGCAGAAATAGCGACAGGCCGATGCCCCTGCGGTACCGTCCCGGCTGCGGCTGCGAATAGGCCGCATATTTGCGGCTGTAAGCAGACATTTCCTCGGCCTTGGCCAGCAAATCCGGAAGGGGCACATACTGATGGAACCTGCCGCCGGTCACCGTAGCGTCGCCCTGCTGCACCATATGCATCTGCCGGAACGCCAGCGGGGTCATCCCCACCTTGGCCGCCAGATGATTCATCAGGGATTCTATGGCAAAAATACTCTGGGGAGCGCCAAAGCCACGAAAGGCACCATTGGGCACGGTATGGGTGATAACCGCCCGTCCATCCACATCGAGATGTTCGATTTTATAGACACCGGCCGCCACATTCAACGAACGCTGCAGCACCACGCTGGACAAGCCCGGATACGCTCCGGCGTCTAAACAGATATCGGCCTTGAGCGCGATGATGCGGTGCTGTGCATCCAGGGCTGCAACGTAGTGCAGCCTGCTCGGATGGCGCTTGGTGGTAACCACCATATCCTCCCGGCGGTCATGGACGACACGAACCGGTGCCCCTGCTTTCTTCGCCGCTGCCGCCGCCTGACAGGCTATGAGCGAAGGATAATCCTCCTTGCCGCCAAAGCCGCCGCCGGTCACTTCCTGTACCACGCGGACATGCCCTTCATCCAGCCCCAGTACGCGCATCACGGCATCTTTCACATAATACGGCGCCTGCATCGAACCAAAGACATGCATTTTCCCATTCTCGGCATCCCATTGCGCTGTCATGCCCTGCACTTCAAGATAGGCCTGCTCCTGATACCCGGTCGTGAAGGTTTCCTCCACCACCTGTGCCGCCTGTGCAAAAGTCGCTTCCACATCCCCCTTGCGGTAATGATAATGCGCGGCCATTTCCGTGGCCTCATCCAAGGTCAGCACGGCAGGCAATTCCTCATAAGTTACTTTCGTCTCCCGGCACAGGCGCCGGACCGTTGCCAAATCAGGCCCAGCCAGCAGCAGGATTGCCTCCCCGACAAAGCAGACTTCATCCACGGCAAAGATGGGCTGTTCATTCGTAACAACAGGCAGATGATTGTCATACAGGTCACGGCCGCCCACCGCCACATACCCCGCAGGCAAATCCGGCAGCTTTATGTCCAAAATCCGGCCATGCGCGATTTCCGAGCGCACAAACGCAGAATAGAGCATGCCCTCCAAGCGTTTGTCGCACGTATATTCTGCCCGCCCGGACATCTTCAGCCGATGGTCTTTCCGCTCAACGGCTTTGCTGATATCTTCCATGACTATCCCTCCTCAACGCGGCTTTGCCGGTTCCACATACTCCAACAACACATCGACCATACCGCCGCATACCATATGCCCGGAAACAGCATCATCACCACGCATATCCACCTGTTCCCAGACATCCTGCGTTTCTTTTTCCGCCAGCATCTGCCGCCCCCGGCGGATAATCCTTGCTTCAATCATGCCGCCACCGATGGTTGCCACAATATGCTCCGCAAAAATCAGCATCTTCGTCCCGACCGCCCGAGGTGCCGAACCCTTGCGGCGTACGATGGTCGCCAGCACAAACGGCTCGCTGGCCTTCACTGCAGCCGCAATGAGCTTTTTAGGGAAGCTTCCCGCTCTCCTGCCGAATTTTATCAGCTCGGCCACAATCGCCACAGCGATTTCCCTTTCCGTCTCAGCACCAATGTCCAGACCAATCGGCGCATGCAGCCGGGCTATTGCCGCTGCCGGAATACCTTCTGCAAGCAGTTTTTGCCGCAGCAGCTCCGTCCTGCGCCTGCTGCCCATGACACCGGCATAGGCAAAATTCTTTTGCAAAATGGCCCTGAGGCAGATTGCATCATATTGATGTTCCCGGGTCAGAACCACAAAATAGGTATTGTCCCCTCCCGGAATTTTGGCCAGTGCCTGACCAAAGTCTTCCACCAGCACCGTATCTGCCCCTGCCCTGTGCGCCGCCTCGGCATAATCCGGACGGTCCTCAATCACCGTGATATGGAAATCCACCATCTGTGCCAGCGCAATCACCGCCAGTGCCACATGACCGGCACCGCAGATGATTAGTTTCCTGTCCGCAGGCACAGGTTCAACCAGCAGCGCCGCCGAATCGTTCACCTGCCCCCAAAAATCTTCTGCACCACGCTGCCATAAGACCTTCCCGTCAGACAGCAGTGCTTTGGCCCCGCGCTTCGGGCCGGCCAACAGGGTAATCACTTCATTTTTGCCGCCTGCCGGCAGCTCCTGTAACGCCAAAAACAAGCCCCTATCCAGCATATTCCCACCTGCTTTATTGTCGCATCATTCCTGTGAACCGCATCTTTACTATCTTATTCTATCCTTAGCCAAACTATCCCTGCCTGCTAAACCGCATTGTCCAAACTATCCAAACAGGAAATAGATAAAGCCCCCCATAAGCCGGATTTCCTGGTCTGACTTATGGGGGGCTGCAGTTCTCAACACCCGGTGAGACTCTTTTTCATTGATTATTTTACTTAGGACAGATACGGCTTAACCGCTTCGGCCATCTTGTCTTTGGCCGCCTGTGCTTCGGCGAGGTCTTTGCCCTTCGTCGTGTAGTAAGCCTTGATTTTCGGCTCGGTGCCGGACGGGCGAATGATGACGGAAGAACCGTCCTCAAATTCATAGGTCAGCACGTTGGACTTGGGCAGGCCCGTAGCAGCGCTGTCGAGGTAGTCGATAACCTTGACAACCTTCTTGCCGGCCAGTTCCTGGATCGGGTCTTTGCGCAGGGATTCCATCATGCCCTTCATCTTGTCCATGCCGGAAAGGCCCGGGAATTCAAAGCTGTCGACCTTGTTGAGGTAACGGCCATACTGGCTGTAGATTTCTTCGAGGCGCTGTTTGATGGACGAACCCTGGCTGCGATAGTAAGCGGCCATTTCACAAATCAGCATGGAAGCGACAACGGCATCCTTATCGCGGACATAGGGGCCGGCGAGGTAGCCATAACTTTCCTCGAAGCCGAAGATGAAGCGTTCCACTTCGCCCTTGTTTTCCAGACCGAGAATCTGGTCGCCAATCCACTTGAAGCCCGTGAGCGTATGACGCAGCTCTACGCCATAATGCTTGGCCACGGCATCAGCCAGCGGCGTGGACACGATGGATTTAACGGCTACAGGGTCTTTGGGCATGGTGCCTTTTTCCTGACGGCCGGCGCAGATGTAATCGAGGAGCAGCACGCCCATCTCGTTGCCGGAAACCAGTTCATAGGAGCCGTCCGGGCACTTCATGGCGATGCCCACGCGGTCAGCATCCGGGTCGGTGGCGAGCATCAGATCTGCGCCCTCTTTCTTGGCCAGTTCCACGCCTTTTTCCATCGCGGCGAGGATTTCCGGGTTCGGATAGGAGCAGGTCGTGAAATAGCCGTTGGGATATTCCTGTTCCGGCACAATCGTCACATCATCGATGCCGATATCGCGCAGCACGCGGGTAACGGGCACAAGGCCGGTGCCGTTAAGCGGGCTGTAGACGAGCTTCAGACCGGCCGTCTTGCAGAGGCCGGGGCGAACCTGGCAGGCCTCGATGTTTTTATACAGGCCTTCCTTACAGTCTTCCCCGACAAACTTAATCAAGCCTTTCTCCACGCCTTCAGCAAACGACATATATTTTGCGCCGGTCAGCACATCGGTTTTCTGAATGGCGTTGTAAACGACGTCTGCGGCATCGTCCGTCATCTGGCAGCCGTCCGGGCCATAGGCTTTGTAGCCGTTGTACTTGGCCGGGTTGTGGCTGGCCGTCACCATGATGCCGGCATTGGCCTTATAGAAACGGGTGGCAAAAGAAAGGGCGGGTACCGGCATGGGCTCATCGTAAATGCGCACGTTGATGCCATTGGCGGCTAAAACCCCTGCCGCTTCCTTGGCAAAAGTCCAGCCTTTGAGACGGGTATCGTAGCTGATGGCCACCGTCTGCGTGCCGCCTTCACCTTTTACCCAATCGGCTACGCCCTGCGTGGCCTGACGCACAACCCAGATGTTCATGCGGTTCGTGCCGGCACCTAACGTACCGCGCAGGCCTGCTGTACCAAACTGCAGCGCAGCTGCAAAACGCTCTTTGATGGCTTCGTCGTCACCTTCAATGTCCCGGAGTTCCTTGCCCAGGTCGCAGTCAATGAGGTCAGCACCCAGCCAGCGTTTGTATTCATCTTGATACATAATAAATCCACCCTTCTTTAGTCTGAATCAATATATATGTATCATATACGACAACCGACAGAAAAATCCTGCCTGAAAATGTAAATCCCGGTAAAATGTTACAAATGTCATGATAAAAATTGCAAATGCAAAAAAGCACTTGCCTGTAACCTGGGCAAATGCTAAAATATAAACAAAAGAAGGCGCCGCCTAGCGGTTGCCCTCACAAGTTAAATTATCACTTCGATAAATAACCGCTCAGTTGGCCAGACTAGGAGCGGTTATTTTTCACTTCTACGACAATCATCCAAATCAATAGCAAAACTACGATTGTTTCAGCCATAGGCGCCGCCCCCTTTCCAGAAGGCGAAACCGCTAAACAGCACCTGCAACAAGTATAACAAAATTATCCTTGTTGTCAATAGACGTAAACCGGGAAGACCGCATTCGCCTTAGGAGAATGCGGTCTTCCCGGTTTACTTATACGCTGTATTTTCGTTTAAACGTCCGCCGCGTCCAGAAGAACGCAATGGCGAGCGGTATGCACGAACCTGCCCAGGCCATAGGGTTGGCGACGCAGGCGCCGAAGTAGCCCCAGATTTCGCAGAGGAAAATCGCGGCCCCGGCACGCATCAAGAGTTCCATCACACCTGCAATGGTGGGCACGACGCTTTGGCCGAGGCCCTGCAGGGTATAGCGGAAGATGAACAAAAGCGCCAGTATCCAGTAGTTCACGCCGTTGACAATCAGGTACATATGCCCCATGTCCACGACTTCCTGCTGGCCCTCACCGACAAAGAGTTCCATGATGAAGGGGCCGGAGAGAATCAGCACAACTGCCGCGAGGATACTGAAGCCCACGGACATATAGCTGCACTTTTTCACACCCTCAGCGATGCGGTCGTATTTCTGTGCGCCATAGTTCTGCGCAGTATAGGCCGCCATGGCGAGGCCAAAGGACATCATGGGCATAAGGGCGATGGAATCGACCTTCTGTGCCGCCGCATAGGCCGCAACGGCTGTCGGGCCAAGGTTATTGAGCGCCACCTGCAGGATTACCGCACCGATGGCGATAATCGAGGACTGAAAGCCCATGGGCAGGCCCAGTTTCAAATGCGCCTTCAGCACCGGCCAGCTCACCTGCCAGTCCTCGCGGTAAGTGCGGAGCACCGGCACTTTTTTGCAGATGTACAGGTAGCAGATCACATTGCCCAAAAACTGCGCCACGATGGTCGCCAGCGCCGCACCGGGAATGCCCCAGCCCAATACCAGAATCGCAATCGGCTCCAAAATGATGTTGATGATCAGCGCCGTTGCCAGAATCACCGTGGGCATGCGGCTGTCGCCGAGCGCCCGCAGCAGGTTGGTCTGCGTCTGCAGGCAGACGAACATCACGATACCACCGAACACGATACTGATGAAGGAGTACGCCCCCTCCAAAATCTCCGGCGGGGTCTGCATCCAAATCAGGAGCTGACGGCACAGCGAAACGCCCACAATGGTCAGCACCACCGCTTCCAAAAAGGAAAGCACGGCACAAGCAGCCGCGCTCTGCCGCACGCCTTTATAATCCTTGGCACCGTACCGCTGACCCGTATAAATGGTAATCCCCGTGGAAAAGCCAATCACAAAGCCGAGCATCAGAAACATCAGGCTGCCGGTACAGCCCACCGCCGCCAGCGCCTCAACGCCCAGGAAACGGCCCACAATCAAGGTATCCACAAAGGCGTATAATTGCTGAAAGATATTCCCCGCAATCAGCGGCAGCGTAAACATCAGAATCAGCCTTGCAGGACTGCCTTCCGTTAAGTTTTTCGTCATTCAAGGTACCTCGTAACAAACGCCCGCAGAACCTCCTGCAGCACAATCACATTATCGTCCAGCGCACTCACGCTGGGCTTTAATTTATTGTAATGGAAATCATGCCGCAGATTTGCGCGATAATCGGCAGGGTACGCCGTAACCTCGACACCGCATTTTTCAAAATTCAGCACGGAACGACGCATATGAAACGCTGAAGTCACCAAGATGGGCTTTTTCAAATCATGCTGCCGCATAAGTTCCGTGGAAAACTGCGCATTCTGCGTGGTGTTGATGCTTTTGCCCTCCACGATGATCTTGTCCTCAGGCACGCCCAAATCCTTTAGGATTCGGCTCGCAATCACCGCTTCCGGGCCGCTGTCGCTATAGACCTGCCCTCCCGAGAGGATAATGGGCACATCGAGCTTTTTCTGCAGACGGACTGCTGTCAGCAGACGGTTGGCCGGCGAAGAACAAAGCGTCCCCTGCCCGCTCACATCCGGCGTATCGGGAAACGCCCCGCCGCCGAGCATAATCACGCAATCCCCCTGCGGATTTTCCGGCGGCTGATAAGTTCCTTCCAAAGCCCCCATCAGCCGCTCGGATACCAAGCTGGTACACAGGAGATAAAACACAAACACCAGAGCTGCAAGCATAGCCGCCAGCCTCTTTTCCTTTTTGCGATAGAGCCGCCAGGCCACAAACCACAACGCGAGGAAAAATATCCCCGGCGGCAGTATCCATGCGGCGCCAAACTTTAATAAATAAACCATTTTATTCTTCTCTTCCTTTGTTATAATGACCATCGGACAGTTGATACGCCGGCTTTCCCCTAACGGGGAGGTGAGAGCCATGACGCTATATGAAAAACTATCCTTATTCTTTGCCTTTCTGACGCTGATTGTCTCTTTCCTTGGATTGCTGAAGTAACTTTCGCATGAAAAAAGCCGCCTAAGCGGTACGAGGCGACCTTTCTCCAAATTTACTATTAAACAAAACAGGGAGAGTCGACGTTACCACACATCAACTGTCCTTTTGGTATATTCAATTATACCGTATTGAACTTAAATTTGCAATATTTCCCCACCCACTTCGTCACGCGCAAGGATAGCAAAAAACCGCCACATTTCCATGCAGCGGCATTTGCTATCCTTGCGCTATTCCGGTCAGGACAACATATTGTATGCTGCGCCCCGGCTGTGATTGTTGAGCGTCCCCAGCATTTGCTGGCTGAAATTCTGCAGTCCTTGCTTTACGGCCCACATAGCCATCTGGGTTTGGTTTTTGGCGCTGGCATTGTTCACCGATTCTGCGGCAATATCCGTATCATCGCTGGTCGACAGTGCCGACTGAAGGTTTTCCTCCATCGTCGTGTAATTGGCCGACTGATAATCCATGCCCTGCTGCGCTGCACCGATGTTCGTAGCCTGGTCAAGCGCCTTATTCAGCGCTGCATCTACCGTGTCGAGTGCCTGCGAAAGTGCCTTATTGAGCACTCCGTCTTCCGTACCGTTTGGCTGTGAAGGATCGCCTAATGCTCGATTGACTTCCTGCAGATTGATGGTGCTGTTGCCCTGACTGTCGGTAAGGCCAAGCCCCTTCGTGCTCATATCGCCCAAAGAAACATTGTCATAACCATCAATCCCGGCCACCGTCACCGTCTGACTGCCATCTAAGAGCTTCTGCCCGTTGTATTCCACCTGCGCGTTGGTATTGATCTGGGAAAGGGTCTGATTCACCGATTCCTGCAATGCGGCAACATCTGTACTGCCATTGGTGCTGTTAGCTGCATTGATCAGCGTTTCCCTCAAGGAGGAAAGCGAGCTGACGGTGTTGTTCACCGCACCCGAAGCCACATTGAGCATAGAATTGGCCGTCTGCGTATTGGAGTTGGACTGGCGAATCCCTCCCAAATTATACTGCATTTTCTGTGCAATCGCATAATCGGAAGCGCCATAAGCCGCACTGGAGTGCTTGGAGCCGGTCGCAATCCGCTGAATGCTCTGAGATTGCAACGAATGGGCACGATTCAGCTGATTAAGGGAGCTGTTGATACCGCTGATGCTCATAAAAATCTCTCCTTTCTTACAAAATTTTGGAAGAAAAATCCCATTTCCTGCTGCAAATCGTTGATATAAAAAACAAATACACTTCTATGCATATATTATACCCCCGAAAAGCATTGAGCGCAATAAAAAAATAGGAAAAAAGGCCTAGTCCATGTAGGAAAAAAAGCCTAGTCCACACCTGTCACAAGCAACAGGCATGCAATATACAGACGCGTTGGCACCTCAGCAGGATAAACGCTTGTCCGTGGCGAATATATGCAAAAAATTCTAAACCTAACGCACGCAGGAGGTGATACCATGGGAAAATCAGCCTATTGGGCTAAGAACGATTTATCGTTGTTATTTCTGTTATCCATTTTCATGAACGGTTTTGAGACCGGCGGCTATCAGGCAGCCCTTCTCTATGTCGGACAGGAATTTGACCTGTCCATCGGCCAGCAGGGCCTGCTTGCCGCCGTCCAACTCTTTGCCACCATGATTGCGCCGCTGCTGCTCGGCCCGCTGGCCGACAGGATTGGCAAAAAAATCATGCTGGTCTTCTTTACTGCCGCCCGCACCCTATCGGCAGCCATCATCTTACTGGCCACCAACTCCCCGCTTTTTGCCGCAGGGATTTTCGTGCTGGGCTTTGCCTGCAGCATCGTACAATATGTGGCCATTGCCGGTATGCAGGATACCTATCCTCAGACCCGCAACCAGCGCATGGGCTATATCACGGCGATGTTTGCCCTCGGTGCCGTCATCGCCCCGCTTATTGTCGGCCTTTCCCTCGATACGCCTTGGGGCTGGCGAGGCTTCTTCGTCCTGAGCGCCCTTATCTTCCTCGCGCTGACCGTCCTGCTGGCCAGAGCTGATTTTACGCCCCGCGAAGAACCCACCCCCGCAGAACTTGCCCAGATTGAAGGCGGCATGCACTTAAAAGGCGTAACCTTACTCTGTGCCATCATGTTTATCTATGTGGGCGTGGAAAACGGCTTCTGCTTCTTCCTGAACAGTTTCATGGCCGACACCATTGATTCCGCCCGCGGCTATCTGGCGCTGTCCCTGTTCTGGCTGGCCATGATTCCCTCGCGCTTCCTCTGCGGCTGCTTTGCTAAGTATCGCAGCCACCTCATCTACATTGCCCCGCTGGGCGCCGCCATCATGCTGGCGCTCCTGACCTGCCTGACGCAGGAGATTCTCGTCTTTCCCGCCGTTTTCGTCTTTGGTTTCTTCTGCGGCGCCGTCTATCCCAATGTGCTGACCTATGTGGCCGACTTTGCTGGCGGCCGTACCGCCACCGTCACCGCCGCCATCACCGCCGCGACCGGCATCGGCGCTACCGTCATCTCCGCCTCCTTCGGCTTCCTCCACGAACAATTCGGCTTCACTGGCGCTTTCCTTATCCTGGCTGCCCTTCTCGCCCTCGATATCCTGATTGCAGCAATGGTACCACGGCTAAAAAGATAATTCTTCCGACAAAAACAGTAAGGAATGAGCAGCATGAACTATTACCTTGTTGATTACGAGAATGTAAGAGCAGCAGGCTTTGATGGTGTTGAAAAATTAACCGAAGAAGATATTGTCGTAACGTTCTACAGCTTGAACCTCCCCCACTTATAGAAGTGGGGGATTCTTGAGAAGTTTGATACACGGACTAACGCCCGACAGACATATCCCAAAGGAGTTAGCTGTCAGGATACCCTTATTCTCAATGGGCTGTCCAAAAGCCCTCTACACAGTTCTTCGAAATCGAAGTTCTGCTTACTTTTGCGAAGTATGTTTGCCGCCCCGTTGACATCGGCATTTGCAGTTCTG